>NZ_FUWU01000014.1:0-3829 GCF_900167415.1 Fibrobacter intestinalis
CGTAGGAATCCTAACCCCGGCAAGCGGATTTCCCTGCCAGGACATGTTCCAACCTGTCCCCTTTTTTGCTCGGCGGCGGCTCCGAGTCGGGAAAAAGTGCCGTTTAAGACTTCATCCCGAAATGTTTTTTTCGCAGAAGCGCACTTCTGCGAAAAAAAGAAAGACGCAATGATTTACGCACCGGCAAAGGATTGAAATGGACGAAATTCGCTCGATCGCAGACTGGATTGAATGCCTGAACCACTACAAACATTACGGGCTGGACGCGTACGGGAACCGTCGTTCGGGTGTGCGCTATTATTTTCGTGGGGAAGGAAAGGATTTCGGGAGTACGGGAGCGACGCCGGGCATCGGCAGAAGAAACATGAAAAAAGAAGCGAAGCTGTTTCGCGAAACGGAACGCCGCATTCCGGACGAGTTCGCCAAATGCAAATCGACCTTTGAACGCCTGGTGCTCATGCAACATTACGGGATTCCGACCCGTCTTTTGGACATTACGACCAGCGCCCTGCAATCCCTGTTTTTCGCTTGCTACATCGACCCCGATTACGGCATGACCGAAAAGGAATTCGGCAATGCGGATGGCGTCATCTATGTCTATGAAGTGCCGGACCACAAAATCAAGAATTTCCATTCGGACGCGGTGAGCGTCGTCGCCAACATCGCCGTTTACGACTACAAGGAGGGGCTGGACATCCGAAACCTCCGGGCAGACGAAGAAAACAACCGCAAGGCGTTCAATACGGATTCAAAAATCCAGCACCTGGTCCATGAAATCCGGGCGGAAAAGCCCTATTTCGAAAAATGGATAGACAAAAAGGATATGGAGAGCATTTTTTGCGTCCACCCGCTACTGGACAACCCCCGCGTCCGAGCGCAGCAGGGGGCGTTCCTGATTTACGGAATGGATGGCGACAGGACAAAGCTCGCCCAGTGGAAAGACGACCCGCAGGACGGAATGATCCGGCGAAAGGTCAGGGTCCCCGCACAGGCGAAGAAGCGTCTGCTGGAAGAGTTGGAAATGCTGGGAATGACGCCGGACGTGGTGTATCCGGACTGGAAGGGAACCCGGCTAAGATTGAACTCGGAAGATTTTTGGAACGAGTAATTGTCAAAAGGAGAAGGGATGCCTTATAAAATCGAATGCTACGTGAAAACCCTGTCTTCGGATGGTTCGTTTACCATTCGGGGCGTGGACGGCTACTACCTGGAGCGCGGTGAAAAGGCGTATAATGTGTTTTGGGGAGAAAGAGACAATAAAAACGAAAACGACAAAGCCGAACTGAAGGAAATTTCTGACAAATTTAAGGTCCCTACAGATGGGTGCCAGTGGGAGTATCAAATACTGCTGACTGCCAAAAGCAATAACCAAAAGATTCTGGTAGAAGTGGATGATGGGAAATTCAATGATAGCCCCGTAGAGATTCATAAAATCACTTTAGAATAGGAGAGCCTGTAATGAATGAAAATACTCCACAAACGTCGCAAACTTATTTCATTGACGCAATGGTCACAAAATTTTCGGTAGAGGGCAAAAAAAATTTGCTTTCAAATCCGAGGGACGGAAAACCATCTTTATCGGGAAAAGAAAGAAGGCGAAGAGGAGAAATTCGATGAATACAATGTATTCGTCAATATGAAAAAAGAGCCCATAGAGACACAATCAGAAAAACTCGGACAAGAAATACAAAAAACAGATGCGAACCTTTATGATGTGAAGTATTCTTTTCATCTAGAGCAAAACTACCCCAATGCCTTGCTGATTTCGGGTGCGTTCTTTTCTAGGCGAAAAATTCGGTTGGAAACGGATGACGATTTCAAAGTGAAAAAAGTTTCCGCCGATGGGGACGACTTTTAGATGTAGGGCTGGAATATGGACAACATTTTTACTGTTATCGCTGGATTTTTTAGCGGTTCCCTGTTCACGGCTTTAGTGACCAAGAGCACTTCCGACAACAGCATTCGGGTGGACAACATCACCAAAGAACGCAAGAAATGGCGGGACGATTTGAGGGACGGCTTGCAGGCGTTGCACCGACTGTATCAGCGAACCACTTTACCGAAATCGGGTAAGCAACCCGAAGAAGACAAATTCCCGGTCGTATTCCATTCTTATCATGAAGCTAAATGCTTCTTTCAATGTCGCTTGAATCCGAATGATGAAGAGGATAGAAAGATTCTTGACGAGTTGGAGGAATTGCAGCAGAAGAAAAATTTTCTTACCCTAAAAAACATCGATTCTGCCGTTTCCACTCTTTTGAAATTTGACTGGGACAGGGCGAAGTATGAGTCAACACCCCACTTTATTGGAAAGTTGTTCTTGATTTTGCTCAGTTTGGTTGTGGCTTTTTACATTATTTTCAAAGGTTGCTTAAGCGATAAACTAGCTGCCTTTAAAGATTATTTGGCGTTGTGTTGCAGTGTGCTTGTCTTTTTAATGACTGCGGTTGCCATTTATGGAATCATCAGCTTTGTTGTGGACAAACTAATTCGTTGTCATAAAGATGCAGAATGTTTTTGTCAATTTTTGAATTTGCCGTATAGAAAACCGCCCTCTGAATATTCTGAAAGCAAAGACGACAAAAACGAAAAAGACAATGATTGCTGCAGCTTTTGGCGAGTCATGTCCGCTTTAATGCTCTTCGGGCTAATCTGCTTATTTGGGTTCGGTGCTTATATGAAAAGCGAATCTTCAAATAGCCAGTCAGAAAAAAAAGCCATCGTCGTCGATTGAAATAAACGAAACAAAAACTTTTTCTGTCGCTGGGGATATTCAAATGCAGATTTCCCCCGATTCCGTGAAATTTCAAAATAAGGAGAAATAACCCATGAGATACACCAAAATACTCCTCTTTCTGTTGGTGGCGGCGATACAGGCCTTTGCCGCCTGGACGGGCGGCACCAGCGAACCCGAATCGACCCGAAAAATCGGCGGGAAGATTTTTTACGAGATTACCACGCCAGAGGAGCTTGCCTGGTTTGCCTTGCAGGTGAATAGCGGCAGCACGGCAATCAACGCGGTTCTTGCCAACGACATTGTGTTTGGGCGAGATACGGCAAGCTTGGCATCAGTGAGTTGGATCCCGATTGGCAAGGACACCTCCACGGCGTTTGAAGGCGTTCTAGATGGGCGGGGATTTGCAATTTATGGGATGAATGTCCGGGATTCCAGTACAAAAACGACGGACACGCTGAACTTGGGGCTTTTTGGCGTGATTGCCCGCGACGGCTGGGTGCAGAACCTGTCTTTGCGGAGGGCTTCCGTTTACGCCAACGATTCGATGAGCAATGCGGGATTGATAGCAGGCTTTAGCCGGGGAAACCTGCGAAACATTTCGGCGGCGGGTTCGGTAACTTCGGCAAAGGGAAATTATCACGGAGGAAGCGCAGGGGGAATAGCCGGGCGGGTTTCGGGCGTGATGGACTCCGTTTCCTTTATGGGCGATTCTGTTCAGTCGAAGCGTTATGTCGGGGGAATTGTGGGATATGCAACGGATTCGCTGACCATCAGCAACTCCACGAACACGGGGGCGGTGAGCAACGCAAGCGGATGCTCCGGAGGCTTCGTGGGCTACGTCTCTTCCAACAGCACGGTGACCATCAGCAGCTCCCAAAACAGCGGAAACGTAAGCGCAAACTCCAGCTCCGACTCCTACTCCGGCGGTTTCGTGGGCTACGTCTCTTCCAACAGCACGGTGGCCATCAGCAACTCCACGAACACGGGGGCGGTGAGCACCTCCACCTCCTCCTACTCCTACTCCTACTCCTACTCCGGTGGTTTCGTGGGCTACGCCTCTTCCAGCAGCACGGTGACCATCAGCAACTCCAC
>NZ_FUWU01000014.1:4124-62704 GCF_900167415.1 Fibrobacter intestinalis
CAGCTCCACGAACACGGGGGCGGTGAGCACCTCCACCTCCTACTCCTACTCCGACTCCTACTCCGGTGGTTTCGTGGGCTACGCCTCTTCCAACAGCACGGTGACCATCAGCAGCTCCCAAAACAGCGGAAACATTACAGGGACCGTCTCGACCTCTTCTTCCAAGACCAATTTATATTCCTATGTGGGTGGATTCATAGGATGGAGCTACAAAGGGCAGATTCTGGATTCATACAATACGGGAAGTGTTCGTGCCAAGGATACCAGCGCAGTGTCTCCTAACAGCAGTTATAGACACCTTCTTTATGCAGGCGGACTTGCGGGGTATTTGGATTCCGGTATGACCATCAAAAACGCCTACAGTGCGACGGATTCCGTTTCTTATTCCTTTATAACGAGCAACTCTTATACTGTTGGTTACGCCGGTGCCTTGGTGGGGTTAAGCAAGGGTTCCTTGCAAAATGTCTATTTTGATTCGGACTCCCTTTCTCTGGCAGCCATTGGCAGCGATAGTTCGGCCAGCAAAATCAATGTGGGCGGCTTTTCCACCGCCAATATGCAGCGTGACCTGTTTGCCTGGCAGCTCAATTCCACAGGGGGCACGGAAGAAAACAGCAAAATCTGGAGCCGGAACGGCGGCTATCCCATTTTTGCCGATGCTCAGAACAAGGCAATCTATAAGGTCGTTTTTGATGACGAAGGCGCAACCACCAACCGCTATTCCAATAACAAGGGGGTTATAAAATTCCCCGAAGCTCCCGAACCCGCCTCGGGCTATGTCTTTGTCGCCTGGCTCGATTCGAGTGGCAATGTTTTCTCTGAAAAGTCCACGCTTTCCTGCGACAAAAAGGTGTCGGCTTATTATGCATTAGAGTCCGATTCTCTATATATTGTTGATTTTATGGACACCGAAGGCAACCTTTGGGCAAGCCGTCCGACAAATGCGGCTGGTGGGTTGGACTCTGTCCCGGAACCTCCCGCTCCCGATTCGGGATTCTATTTCATTGGCTGGTTTGATTCGCTTGACTCACGGGTAGAACCGACTACCGTCTTTACGGGAAATACCACGCTGTCAGCCAAGTATAGCGAGCTTACTATCGTCTTTTTGAATGCTGACGGCGACACTTTGCAAAATTCAGTCGCTAAATACGGCAGTATTCCTAAATATATGGGCAAGACGCCGACCAAGGCCTCCACCACAGAATACGACTACACATTCTATGGCTGGAACCCGAACCTTGCGACAGCTACGGAGCCAGCGACCTACACAGCGGTATTCGACAGTTCCCTGAAGACCTTCATGGTCACTTTCAGGAATGGTTTCACGACATTACAAAGTACCAAGGTTGGCTACGGAGCAACTCCGGCATACAACGGCAACACTCCAACCAAGCCCTCTTCCACTCAATACGACTACACATTTAAAGGCTGGAGTCCGAGTATTGTGCCGGTTACCGGTAATGCGATCTATACGGCGGTATTCGACAGCACGGCTATTTCGCAGGGGTCCAGTTCTTCCGTAGCACAAAGTTCTTCGAGTGCAATCGCTTCCAGCTCCTCGGCGATGCAGAGTTCTTCGAGCATGATCGCCTCCAGTTCTTCCGTATCATCGAGTTCGTTCGGCATTATGTCGTCCAGCTCGGCGGTTGTGCAATCCAGCTCTTCGGCGGTGCAGAGTTCTTCGAGCGTGATTGCATCCAGCTCCTCGGAAGCTCCTAGTTCTTCGAGCGGAGTGTCGAGTTCTTCCAGTTCCGAAGATCCGGATGCTCTCCACTTTAGCGCGCATCCCCGCTTCAATCTCCACGTTCAAAACCGCACTCTCCAAATCCAGAACGCCCGCATCGGCTCCGCCTTTGCAGTACTCGATTTGCAAGGCCGCGTGCTGCGTCGCGGTGTGGTGAACTCGTCGGAATTTTCCATGGAATTGCAGAACGCCGGTGCCTACATCGTCCGCGTGGGTTCTCAAGTCCAGAAAATCCGCGTGAAGTAACAGTCGAAAACATCATTTCAAGCCTCCGGGATTTTCCCCGGAGGCTTTTTCGTGTTTCAATGTGCCTAAGATTGCCGCGCTGCTAACGCAGCTCGCAATGACAAAGTACATGGTTGGCGAGCTTGCCGAACCATGGTTGATGCACCTCGGCAAGCTCGGTAACCGCCTGCCGAACCACGATTAGTGTGCTTTGACAACCGGTTACTGCCCTTCGACAGGTTCAGGGACCGCCGGTTGGTGAGCCTGCTGAACCAGTCGAACTAGTCGGAGCACCCCCACCCCTAATCACTAGCCCCTCTTCCACATTCCAAACGATTTCTGGCAAAAGCCAGAGCTTCTTCATGGGAAGAAATCTTCCCTTGCAGTTGCCATTCAAATTCTTCTTTGATCAGTTCGCCAAAAAAACGCCCCGGGCGAAGCCCCATTTGAATCAAGTCCGCCCCTTTCAAAAACGGCTCCGGCGAAGCGTCCAAAACGCCGAGCGCACTTGCCCGCGATACAAAAATCTCTGCGGCTTGCTCCCTAGTAGCATCCGTTAAAAGCGGCGTCGATGGCAAATAGAGCGCGGCCAATTTCAGACCGCCAAGCTTTACTGCTGCCCGGCGAAGGAATTCATCGTCAAAACCGGTTTGCGGACTGCTGGCGCGAGAAAGCAAGTCGGGCAAGAACGAAAACAAAAGCGGACATTTTTTTAACAGCGAGACTTCGTTGGTCATCCGCGACAAAAAGCGATTTACCGCCTGCACATTTTCCGCCCCGGAAAGCAACGCCGTAAACGCCAAAATTTCTTGCGAATCCAAATCCGGAAGCTGCGGCAACTTTTGGGAAACGCCGTCCAGCAAAGCTCCCAATTTTTCGTCGGAACAGTCAGGACCCAGCCCGCGAATTTCCGGGAAAAAACGTTCCAAACGCATCTCTCGAAACGCCTGAAGCCCTAAACTAGGAGTTCCCGGTTTCAGCAACCATTTTTTGAACTCTTCAAAAATCCGTTCGGGCGAAAGATCCGAAAGCGAGAGCGTTCGGCAAAGTGCCGCCGTTTCCGGCGCAAGCCGCAGCGAAAACCGGGACGCAAATTGAACGCCCCGCAAAACGCGAAGGGAATCTTCGGCAAACGCCGACGAAACATGGCGCAAAATTCCCTTTTCCAAATCGCTCTTCCCGCCGTAAGGATCGGACAAAAGCAAATCCGGCAGCGAAAGCCCCATGGCATTGACCGTAAAATCGCGGCGACGCGCTGCTTCTTGAAAAGACAAATGCAAATGCGTCTGCACCAAAAATCCGCGGTGCCCTTCCCCGATTTTACTCTCCGTCCGCGGAAACGAAAAATCCAAGTCCAATCCCCGGCTGACCAGATGAATAACGCCAAAAGCTTTGCCCACCAAGTTGGGACGCCCAAAATCCTTTAAAATGGCGAGAAGTGCTTGCTGTTCCAAATCGTACACTTCCACGTCAAAATCCCGAGAAGACTTGCCTAGCAGCGCATCCCGAACAAAACCGCCGACAAGATAGCACCGGCCTCCCGCCGAACGGATCCGCTCCGCAATGCGCATCAGGCGTTCGGGAATGTCGTGTTGAATCCGTTCGCTATTCATCGGAATCCGGATTTTCCGAACGGGTCGCCGAGGAATCCGTCTTTAGAGAGTTCGTGTTCACCCTTTTCAAACTGTCTTGTGCCGACGAATCCTTTTGGGAATCCGCATACATTTCGTAAATGCTCTTTTTGATTTTGTTCGTCAGCGAATCCGACTTGGCGTATTCTTCTTGTTCGGCCTGGCACTGGCGCAGTTCTTCGGCAGTCCATTCCCGCTGATCCGGCGACATGGCCGTATGGTTCAAACGGTATTCGATTTCGGCGCAGACGGGTTTTTGCCGCTGCGACGCACAGCCGAGCAATACGAAAAGAACAAATAGAAAAGCAACGTATTTCATCGGTGATATTATAGAAATTGAACGGTTCCTAGTGAACAACCAGAATTTTTCCTTTTTTGGTTTTCCCGCCGTTCTTGATGATGTAATGGTAAACTCCCGGCGCAATGCGAACTCCGCGTTTGTCTTCCCCATTCCATTCGACTTTGCCGCCATCCAGCTCGCCGCCCGAAAAAGAGCGGACCAGATGTTTTCCCGAATTGTAAACCGAAATGACCGCGGACTCCGCCACATTTTCAAACACGAGGGACTGGTTCAAATCAAAACGAACCGGATTCGGATAGACTTTGATCTGGGGACCTTCCGACGTCATGTAATCCCCCGTTTCCCGCAAATCCGTCCTTGCATAGCGGGAAAGTCCATTCTTGTGCACAAACCACACTTCGCCCAATTTGCCATCTACAGTCACATCAAAAACAATGTCGCTCAGCAAACCGTCCCGACTGACGAACTTTGTCGTTTTCATGGTATCGGGGCTGCTTCCCTTTTTTTGAATCATGTAGGCGCCGCTCCCGATCGTCCCCAGCCAAAGACGCCCATTCGGATCGATGGCTATCGACGAAAGGCTGGCCTGCTCGTAAGACTGCGTTTTGTGCGGAGCCTGGACGGAGTCCATTCCCGGTTCCCAGTAGGCAAAGTCCGCATACGTGATTCCCCAAAGCCTTCCGGACTTTTCCAAATCCATATCGATAAGCGCGTAATGCCCGGGAGTCGGAACGTTCTCTTTGGAAATCACAGAGAGTTCTCCGCCGTTTTGCGAAACCGGTTTTAAGCGGAAAATATCCAACGATCCGTAACCTTCCACTCCTTCCGTAAGTCCTGCGCCCGAATAAAGAACCCACTCCGAACTATCTTCCGAAAAAGCGGCGATCAAAGGTCCCGCAAATTTCCCTGTTCCGGCCTGATTCACGCAGCTCACATTGCCGGATTCGTCGATATACGCAATGCCATAGCTGGATTTTCCCCAATAACTGACCAGCCAACCGATGCTATCAGGAGCCGCCGTCACTCCACCCGGCACAATGTAATTCGGCAGATAGGTTTCTACGCAACCGGCATTTTGCATGGAGATATTTTCTTCCAGACCCAAACCGTTCCCCGAATAAAGGCGCCAGCCAAAGCCCCAAATGCCGACCAGCGTTTTTTGATCCGCCAAGGAAGAAAGATTTTTCAGCAATCGACTGGTGGGTTCCGTCCCTCCATAATAGGGAAGATCCGAGAGCGACGGATTTGCATTCCAGCCTTCGCCATCGCTCCAGCCGAAATCGCCCACCTCGGAATACGCCGTAATGCCGCCTTCGCCGCCCACAAAAGGCGTTATGACATAAGGCCTTTCCAGCGGGCATTCCGACCACTCGGACACATTGGAAACTTCTCCCCCGTCATAGACCCAAGCGGAGTCCGCTCCAACCAGATACGCGATTTCTCCATCTTCCACCACTTGGCGAACCTTGGAGCTGTCCTTTTTCCAGAGGGATGGAAATTTTTTAGACGAAAGGGTGTCTCCCAGAGCGACAATCGGCGAGAGCGTCTTTTTAAAATCGGCGGTCCATTTTTTCCCGTCAAATTCCATCCGTTGAATTTCCGTGAGCGAAGAATCCCCGCTCGCAAATGTCGCCGCCAAATCCCACGAAGACGGATCGGACAACAGAACATCCTGCCGCATGGCGTCCCACTGCATTTCGCGGACATAGACCGAATTTCCCAAAGCGACAAAAAGGGAATCCCCGCGAACCAAAAAAGCCGAAGGCGATCTGGATTTTAGCGAAACATCGGCGATGCGCGCAACGCTCATCACAAATTTTCCCTGCGAATAGTCGTAAAAAGCAATGCGGTCCCGAAATCCCATCACCAAAATCGAATGGCTCGATTCCAGCAAGCCCGGCACAAGAGTCGTCCCCAGAGAGGCGAACGAGCGATTATGCACCAAAAACTTGCCGTTCCCCAAAAAATGCGAAACAACTCCCAAGGAAGAAACGGCAAAAATTTCCCCGGAGGCCGTGTGGACAACGCCGTAAATCTCGGACGATTCCAAGCCATTTTCCGAAGAATACACCTCGGAAGCACCATTCGAATAAATGAATCGC
The DNA here is from genome assembly GCF_900167415.1 of Fibrobacter intestinalis. Lineage (GTDB taxonomy): Bacteria > Fibrobacterota > Fibrobacteria > Fibrobacterales > Fibrobacteraceae > Hallerella > Hallerella intestinalis. Next base: position 10,128 of record NZ_FUWU01000014.1, read on the forward strand.
ACGCCGCCGTCTGTCGCCAAAATGAGAGTCCGATTGGCCAGCGCCGCTTCATAAAACGCCGTCGTTCGGGCAAAAGTATTCCAGCTTTCCACGGCCAGCGCGTGAGCCACCCAAAAAAAGAATATAGAGCGGAAAATGATGTTCACACTCCAATATTACCAAAATAATCAAGACATTTTCATCTTTTTCCCCACATTTTCCCGCATTTTTCCTACAGAAGTCGTCAATCGCTTGGCAATCGTCGAGCGGCTGATTCCCGAAATCCCAGACAATTCATTGATGGAAAATCCTTTTAAATAATGCAAATCGACCAATGTTCCCAAATTCGGCGAAATGCCGTTCAGCATAGAATTCACCTGCTGTTCATCAAATAGTTGCTTATCGTTCTTGGCGGACAGCTCGACTTCGTAATGGAAATAGCTTTCGCAAACTCGCTGCGTTCTGACTAGTCGGCGAAGTTCGTCATTGCAAAGATTTTCGGCGACCCGCAACAGCCACCCGGACGGATTTTGCAGCTCCCTAACCTCTTCAAAGTGCGTGTGCAGTCGCAAGTAAACATTTTGCATCAAATCCTGAAGGGCAATCCCGGGATGCAATTTATTCTTGCACAATTTGTAAATTTGAAACCGATGTCGATTCCAGAAATTCAATATATCTTGATTGCGAACAGGCCCTTGAATGCTGGCCATATATTTCCGTCCATTCCCAGACATACGAAAAGCGACAGTGCAAAAGATATATTTTCAACAGGAGCTTTAGATTGAAAACGAACGAAAAAAAAACTTTGGCAACCATTTGGTCGCATTTGATGTTCGGCGTTCTTCTCTGCGCCGCATTCGCCTCTGCGCAAAGCTTTGAATCCATTGATCTCAACGGGATGCAGCCGCCCAAAGTGGAAATCCGTTATCCCGAAGAAACGACCCGGGAAGGCTCTCTCGTTTCCGTCCGAATCACCATTCCCGACGGTTGGCACGTCAATGCAAACATTGTCGCGGACGATTTTTTAAAGCCGTCCACCCTGAATATTCAAGCGCGCGGCATCCAATTTGGCGATCCCATTTGGCCGGAACCCATCAAAGAATACAGCGAAGCGCTGGATTTGGAAAATCTGGTTTTCAAAGGAACGCTGACCGTTCAAATCCCCATCCAAAAACTTGAAGCCGATTACGACACGAGCACGACCAATCTGGATTTCGGATACCAGGCTTGCAGCAACATTTGCCTAGCTCCGCAAACCGTCCACGCCTCTCTGGAGCTGAAATCCTTGGGACAGAGTTCTCTTTCTTCCCCCGCGCTCGACTCCCCTTCAAAAAAAAACGATTCTGAATCCCTAACGCTGCTGTTGCTGCTCGCCTTTGTCGGCGGGCTGATTCTGAATTTGATGCCCTGCGTTCTGCCCGTCCTCTTTTTAAAGCTCTTCAGCCTGATCCGCAACGCCCACGAAACCCGCTCACGGCTTTGGCTTCTTACAGGCGCGCTCGTTCTGGGCGTACTGATTTCCTTTTGGATTCTCGCCGGAATCGTCGCCCTCATCAAAGCGGGCAGCGGAAACGCGGGCTGGGGTTTTCAATTCCAGAACCCGGGATTCATCGCCTTTATGGTTGTTTTACTCTCCGCATTCGCCATGAACCTGTTCGGCGCCTTTGAAATTTTCCTTCCCGGAAAAACGCTGACCCGCATGGATGCGGCTACCCGCAAGGAAGGTTTAGCCGGAGCCTTCTTCAGCGGCATTCTCATGGTCCTTTTGAGCACGCCCTGTTCCGCGCCCTTTTTGGGAACGGCAATGGGCTTCGCCTTTACGCAGAGCACGTCCATTCTATTCCTGTTCTTCACCGTCGCCGCCATCGGACTCGCTTTCCCCTACATTCTGGTCGCCATCTTTCCCCAGATTCGCAAAATTCTCCCGAAACCCGGAAACTGGATGACGATTTTCCAAAAAATTTTGGGAGTCTTTCTGCTGGGAACGGCTATCTGGCTCGTCTGGGTCGCATTCCAAATGATCGGTTCGTCCGGAGCCGCCATCATTCTCGGCTTTGGCGTGATCGCCATCCTTTTCTCCCTGGCTTTCGGCAAAATCGCTAGACCCGACAAGCCCTTTGTTCGAGAACCCGTTTTGTTAATCGCATTCTGTCTGATTCTTCTAGCCGGGTGGTTCTTGTTCGGAAAAGTCGCCATCGAAACCGCTATCAAAGAAAAAGCTCGCATTGCAGCAGAAGAAACTCTGAGTGATGACGGCTGGTATCGCTATTCCCAAAAGACTTTTGATGCGTTTGCCAACGAGAACCGGGTAATCTTTGTAGACGTGACGGCGGACTGGTGCCTGACTTGCAAGACCAACGAAGCGGTCGTTCTTTCGAGCGAAACGGTCCAAGGACTTTTCGCCCAAGCCGACGCGATTTTAATGCGGGCGGACTATACGCTCGAATCGCCGGAAGTCACCGAGCTGCTTCGGAAACTGGGTCGCAGCGGCGTTCCCGCCTATGCTGTTTACAAACCGCAGACCGCTTCGTGGAATGTCCTGCCAGAAATCCTGACCACGGATGCCATCGAGAAAGCGCTGAAGTAATTTTTTCCTTTCCCAAATCTTCAAATTGAAATAGATTTAAACCTATGAAAATTGCTCTTCTTACGAATGAATTTCCCCCCGACATCTACGGCGGTGCCGGCATCCACGTTCAATTTTTATCCCGCGAACTCCGCAACCATTGTGAAATCGAAGCGCGCGCATTCGGAAGCCAGAACGATTCCGAAAAGAATTTAAACGCCATCGGTTTTTCGCCCAAGTTGAATTCCCAGCCCGCCAATCCGAAATTGTCCAAAATTCTGAATCCGTTGGACATCAATCTGCAATGGATGAGCAGCCTCCAAGAAATTGACGTGGTGCATTGCCACACCTGGTACAGCCATTTTGGCGGCGTTCTCGCCAGTCGACTGCTGGAATGCCCGCTGATTTTGACGACCCATTCCCTGGAACCGCACCGCCCGTGGAAAGCGGAACAGTTGGGAAACGGCGGTTACCAGATGAGTTCCTGGATAGAACGCACCGCTTACGAAGCCGCCGACGGCGTGATTGCGGTTTCTAACGAAATGAAGCGGGACGTGATGGAACTCTATGGCGTTCCCGCCGATCGAGTCCAAGTCATTTATAACGGCATCGATCCCGATTTTTACAAGCCGACTTTTGAACCGGAAGTTTTGGATAAATACGGCATCGACAAGAGCAAACCGTTCATCCTTTTTGTCGGCAGAATCACCCGTCAAAAGGGCATTTCGCAACTGATCAGCGCCATTCCCCACTTGAAAGAAGGCGTGCAGGTTGTGCTTTGCGCCGGTGCGCCCGACACGCCGGAACTCGCCGCGGAATGCGAAACCAAAATCCGCGCGCTACAGGCGACCCGAAAAGGAATTTTCTGGATACAGGAAATGATGCAGCACAAGGAATTGCGCGTTCTCTATTCATACGCATCCGCCTTTGTGACCCCATCGCTTTACGAACCCTTTGGCATTATCAATCTTGAAGCGATGAGCTGTGGAACTCCGGTAGTTGGCAGCGCCGTCGGCGGCATTCCCGAAATTATTGTCGATGGCAAAACAGGATTCCTCGTTCCATTTGAAGCGACGTCTGCGACCAATTTTGAACCCAAAGATCCCGAAGTTTTCCAGCACGCCCTTGCCGACAAACTGAACGCCCTGTTGGACAATCCCGATATGGCAAAAAAATTCGGCGAAGCGAGCCGCCAAAGAGCGGTAGATGTATTCAGCTGGAAAAGCATCGCCAAGCAGACTTTCAATTTTTACGAGACGACCATTGCCCGTTATAAAGCGGAAGGTCCCCGAAAGTGTACAAAATGAAGTAGCTAGGGATTAGAGGGCAACTCTGTTTCCCTTAAGCCGAATTGCCTTTTCCAAGACAAGGAGGCCTTCTCAATATTTTATTTCGCCATTTCAAATTCCGGTGGTCAAAGCTGCCGCAGCATTCGCATTCCACGGATTTCAATGAAGAGTGCCTTTGTAAAACGCCGTCTTTCCTTTTTGAAAAACGCGAACAAAGTAATTTCCCGTAGGCAGATTTTCCCCGATCCAAGCTTCAAAATTTTCCCCGGCGATCCCTTCTTTGTTAAACGTCTTTAAAAATTTTCCGTCCGCATGAAAAATGGAAATATTTACCAAGCCATCTTCTTTCAAATAAAACAAAATGCCTTCGCGTGAAAAAATGGGCAAAGCGTTATCCAAAGGACGGCCAACTTCAGAAAAAAACGGTTCTTTTTCCATATAGACGGCAGCATCCAAATTCAGAAATTCCATCCGGCCCAGCAGAAAACGATTTTTAGCGCTGTCCTCTCCTTTCGTTTCCGCCGATTCTACAATCAATTTTTCGCGGCGGATTTTTCTCCAAAGTGTATCGTTTTGACGCAAAATACAGACGTTTAAAATTTCTCCAGGCCTTCCCCGAAAAAAAGACAAACCCGATTCCAGCGATTTTCCGGCAAGTGAAATTCCATCCACAGCAAGCAGCTTGTCTCCGACGGCAATTCCCGCTTTTTCCGCAGGCGCATCCCGCACGACACCAACAACTTCAAAACCCGCTTCAAAAGGATAAACAGCAAGGCCTATTCCGCCAAAAATTTCCGTCGCCAAAGCCGCTTTGATGAAAACGGCAAAATAGAATCCAAATTTTCGCATCGTCGCGCCCTCTTTGCTTTCAAAACATCACCGAAAACATCTGAATTTAAACGAAAAATCGCACCCGGCAAGGATGCGATAAGAAAAATTTCAAAACTTTAATCGGTTAATCGTTTCACGCCGAGAGATTTTGCCTTTTGAATTCTTCAACGCCAGCTCCTACAATCCGGCTGCGTCCATTGCCGACCGGAATAACTTCAATATGGTTGGGAATCCCGTCTTTCACCAAATCCACATGAGAAATAACGCCAATCTGCTTGTCGCCGCTTTCTCCTAAATTGCGCAAAACATCAATGGCTTTTTGCAATTTCTTTTCGTCCAAAGAACCAAAGCCCTCGTCCAAAAATAGCGTGTCAATTCGAACGCGTTGGCTTGCCAACGAAGAGAGTCCCAGTGCCAGCGAAAGGCTGACCAGAAAAGATTCCCCGCCCGACAGATTCGCCACGGGTCTAGCCATTCCACATTCCGCATCATAAAGCCCCATATTCATGCTGTTGTCATATTTCAACTTGTAACGCGGAGCCAAAGCGCATAAATGCTTGTTTGCAGCGACAATCAGTTTTTTCAAAGTCAGCTGCTGAACATAATTCACAAAAAGTTTTCCGTCGGAACTGCCGATAAGCTTGCACAGCGTATCCCAAATATGGAACGTTTTTTCCTGCGCTTCTTTTTGACGCAGGAATTCCTCCGCCCGTTTTTGCGCATCTCGATTCACGGATAATTTATTCGAAGTTTCCATGATCCGGGAGTCCAAATCTTTCAATTCCTTTTCCAGTATTTCCAACTTGGAAGCTACGGTTTGCAGAGTCGCTTGTTCCGTTTCCGCAGAGCGCAATTCATTCAGTTGCTTTTCCGCTTGTTGCAGCTGTCCGCTTTTGGCGGCATATTCCGCAGTTACCTGCTCCACTTTTTGCAAAAGCTCCTGACGATCCTTTTCGGAAACAATCGCTTTTGTCACATCGTCTTTGGTCGCAAAACTGCATTCCCGCAATTTTGCCATAAACGCTTCTTCCAAACGATTTTTTTCCTGTTCGACCTTGGACAAGTCTTCTAAAATCATTTGCAACTGAGATTTTAAAGAGGTCAAAAGTTGCAAATTTTGATTGTAGTCCTTTTCCAATTCTTTTTTCCGACAGACGAGATTTTCAATTTTCGCAGCATATTCCTGCCGATCGGCGGCGACATCTTTATTTCCAAAAAGTTTTTCCCGATTCAAGGAACGTTCTTGCAGATCCTTTTGCTGTTGCAATAGATTCTGCTCCAAATTTTGAAGATCCGCATTTTCCGTTTCCATGCTGGCCGCCAAAGATTTTTCGTCGGCATCCAAAATGTTCAGCTGATTTTTCGCATTATCGATTTTCAGAATGCAATTATTCCATTCCGTAATCCATTGACGAAGTTTGCATAGCACCGTCTGCTGCTGAAGCAAATCCTTTTCGGCAAATCCATAAGGTTTTAATTTTTCCGTGACGGATGCCAGAATATTTTCTACAGCCAGTTTCTTTTCTTGAACATTCTTTTCACAAGCCAGGACATTTTCCTTTCCATGATTCCATTCGTTAAGACTCAGCTCTTCCGCGGATTTGGCTTTTTCATAAGTGCTTTGCAAATGATTCAAACGGGCGGCTGTCGCCGAAATTTCCCCAGCAAAAACGGGTTCGGTGTGCGGCAAATGAAATGGATTTCCACAGACAGGACAGGTATCGCCATCACGAAGAGAGGTCTGCACAAATAGCGCAATTTTATGGATGTCATTTGAAAAACTTTTATCCCTTTCCGCGGCGGCATTCTTGTATTCTGCAACTTTTATCCGATAGTCTTTTTCCAACTTATCCAATTGCACCTTCGCCGTTTCCAAAGAACCATTCGCTTTTTCAAAATTGTCCTGCGCCGTTTTCCATTGTTGCAACCGGTCGGCAATCACCGCGATTTCACTTTCGAGCGCCTGATGCGAAGCATGATCCTTTTTATAACGGAGATTCGCATCCAATTCCTTTTCAACAGCCGCCCGCCGCGTTTTGCAGCTTTCCAGCTTCAACGAAATCTGCTTGATGCGATTCTTTTTGTCGGCAATTTCAGATTCTTTTTCCTGGCAGGATTTTTTCAAATTCAATATCTCGGCATCCCATTGGGAAACTTTATCCCGAAGAGCATCGCGATTTTTATTTTCCCGTTGCAAAGCTTCTTCTTCTTGACTCCACTTTTCCAAATCGGATTGAAGTCGTCGCCCGTCCTCTTCCTTCAACGGAATATCTTTCTGCAATTTTTCCTTTTGACTGCACTTCTGTGCATAATCCATTTGAGTGCGCTCCAGCGTATCCCAAACAGGTTTCACTTCCTGTGCCTTGTTGCCGCGATCAAGCCTTTGTCGAACTTCTTTCAATTTTTCCTTTTCACTCTGGAGTTCTGCAAAAGCCGATCGCAGTTCCTGACATTCCTTTTCCGCTTTTTTCAATGCCAGCAAGCTGCTCTGTAGATTTTCGTATTTTTTTTGCTCTTCGGTTTTTGTTTTTTTCGTATTCTTCGCCGATTCCATCCAGGCTGTCATATCCCGCAATTCACTTTCTGAAAGCAACTGGATATCGGATAATTGCTTCGCGATAGAATCTCTTTTTTCCTTTTCTTTTTTGTTTCGTTCAAAAACTTCCTGGGAAATTTTCCGATAAATTTCTTGCCCGGAAAGTTTTTCCAAAATAAGGGCTTTTTCATCCCGGCTGCTTTTCAAAAAGCTGTCAAATCCGCCCTGCGGAAGCATCACCGCTCGCATAAATTGGTCAAAATTCAGACCGACGACTTCTTCAATTTTTTTCCCGACTTCATTTTTTTTGTAAACATCGTCATGAGCAACAAACTGTCCCTTTTCAAAAAACAGCAATTTCCATTCGGCATTTTGAATAGCCCCCGTGGGACTGTTCCGGCTACGGTGAACGCTCCATTTTACTTGATAACGACGTCCCAGCGATTCAAATTCCACTTCGGAAAAAGTTTCGCCCGTTCCCGAAGTCATTATCATTTCCGAAATGCCATCGACTTTCTGCTTGTCCGCAACATTCTTTTGCCTTGGCGTTTTTCCATAAAGAGCCAACGAAATCGCATCCAGAATCGACGTTTTTCCCGAGCCCGTCGGTCCCGAAATCGCAAACAGGTGATTGCGTACAAAAGACGGATCGTCAAAACGAATGTTCCATTCTCCCGCCAAGGAATTCACATTTTTAAAATGCAGACTTAAAATTTTCATTCTTCTTTTCCTTCTTGGAGTTGCTTCAAAATTTCTTGAAAAGCTTCTTCAACCTGTTTTTTCAATTCCGGGGGCAAATTTGCGCCATCGCTATCTTGCAAGCGCAAAGCAAAAACCTCGGACGGAGAAAAATCCGAAAGATCCCTTTCCTCTTCCTGAAATTCAGAATTGCCATCAATCCGAGCGACGTACTCCGCTTTGAGCAATTCAAGATCCGTTTTTTCAAAATCCGCCAAAAGGACGTTCCGCAAATCCCCGACAGCGCCCGCCCCTGCAAATTGCACACGAACCCAAGCTTTGGGCGATTCCTGGGCGGCAAGTTCCATTTTCCGGCGAATGTCCTGCAAATCATCTCCGCGAATCGTCAGCAATTTGCGGAATGTCGGAACCTGAATTTCACGGACAAGCGGCTCCTTTCCTTCTTCAAAATCCACCAGCAGGACCGCATTTCCCCGATTCGCTTCGTCAAATCCCATCGGCAGAGGAGAACCGGAATAGCGGATTCGATTTTCACCCGCAACTTTCTGCGCCCGATGGATATGCCCCAAAGCAACATAGTCAAAATCCGGCGGAAAAATATCCGTATTCACATTTTGCAGATTTCCCACCACCGAGTATTCCGTATCGGCAGCATTTTCCGAAAGGGACGCTCCCGCCGCATACAAATGCGCCATAGCGACAATCGGGCAATTTTTTCCCAAAGTTTCCCGTTTTTGCAAAGCGATTTTTTTCAATTTTTCAAAATGCGCGCGAGTTCCCTCCCGTACAAATTCTTCGTTCGTTGTCGGTTTTTCGCTTTCCAAGCTAGCCTGAAGAGCCGCGTCTCGCAAATAAGGAGCCGCGCAGACGATGATTTGAGGATTTTCCGCCGACGGCAACGCAAAAACTTCATTTTCAAAATGCGTTTCCTTGTTCGGAGTCGCCACAACGCGCACGTTCAGCAATTCCAAAACAGAACTGGCCGCATTCAATGTCGAAGGCGAATCGTGGTTTCCCGCCGTAATCACCACATTTTTGCAGCAGGTCCCATTCAATTCCGTCAAAAAAGAAAAATACAGCTCCTGAACCGCATTGCTGGGCGAACCCGTATCAAAGACATCGCCAGAAACCAAAAGCGCATCGACTTTTTGATCGATAATTGTTCCTTTCAACCAATCCAAAAATTTTTTGTATTCATCTATGCGAGAACGTTCGTGCAACGAATTGCCCAAATGCCAATCCGAAGTATGCAAAATTCTGTATCCAGTACTCATGCCCTAAATCTAAATCCGTTTTCCCGTCAAAATTGACAACTGGATACCCCCCAATTTGTTCTGCATCACACAAAACGCCGTTTCCATTTCATGCAGCCTAAAGATGAAGTGTTCAGCTAGCGGTCCCTGCCCTTCGACAAGCACTGCAGCCGTTTGTCGAACTAGTCGAATAGCCGAACTGACAACAAGCCACTCCCAAGCCGCCGATTTTTGAAAATGAATTTTCAAGCACAATGTTAAGAACGTTCTCAAAAAATAGTTATATTGAGAATGTGAAAAAATTTGCCGACATCTTTCAATACACGCATTTCCGCAAATTCCTTGCAGAATACCAGAATGCCCGTTCTCAAGTCGAGCCGGGATTCAATCGCACTTCCATTTGCGTCCAGCTGGGACTTCCCAAAACCAGAAGCTATTTCGCCGATGTTCTCCGCGGGAAAAAAGTTTCCCCCCGCATGGTGCGCAAATTCATTGAAATTTTGGAACTGGACAAAAAAGAAGCCCGCTATTTTGAAGCGATGGTTCAGCTGGATCAGGCCAAATCGGACGCCCTCCGCAAAGAAGCCATGGAAGAGCTGCTCAAAATCAATCCGAATCCGCAGATGCTTTTGCATTCCGACGCTTACGAGTATTATGCGGAATGGTATCACAGCGCGCTTTTCGCCATTCTCGACGTCATCGATGTTAAAGACGATCTTTCTCCCGTAGCCAAACGTATTTTTCCCAAAGTCACTCCGGGCAAATTGAACGAATCCCTTGCGCTTTTGAAAAGACTCGGACTTGTTCGCCAAAATGAAGACGGCTTTTGGAAACCGACCCAAGACGCCATTTCCAGTGGGCCATACAACAATCAGGAACTTATCCGCGAATACCAGCTGCAATGTTTTGAACTTTCCAAAAGCGCACTGCTTTCGCCGGGGAAAAATCCGCAAGTGATGAGCACTCTGGTTTTCAGCATTTCCCGCAACGCGTATCGGGAAATCGAAGCCGAATTGCAGGCGTTCAAGACCAGAACCCGGCAGATCATCGCCAAGGACAACGAAAAGGCCGACGGCGTCTACCACATGAACATTCACCTGTTTTCCAATCTGGACGAGGAGGGAAAATGAACTTTCGGCATTCCCTTTTAATCGCAAATCTTTTCGCCATTTACTTCGCCGCTTGCAGCAGCCAGGATCACGCCGGAGTGCTTACCGAAACCGAATCGGGCCAAACACTGGCGGGCATCATCACCAATCCTTCTGGATCGCCGCTTTCCAAAGTCGCCGTCTATATGGTGAAAAGCGGATTCAACGCCGTCCAAGATTCCATCCTTTTAAAAACTGAATCCGCTGAAGACGGTTCGTTTGTACTCCATTCCGAAAGAATTCCCACAGGGACATACACTATCCTTTTTGAAAATGAAGAAGAAGATTCGGGAGCCAAAGCCAGCATATCCCTGCAAAATTCCGACACGCTTCCATTTCATCAGGTCCTTCTTCCCTATTCGCAAATCGCGATTTCTCTTTCGGGATTCGGGCTTTCCGAAAACGATACCGTTTGCATTCCGGAAACATTTGTCTGCCAAACGATTTCCGCAGAAGACGTTCAAAACGACATTGCCGTCGTTTCTAAAATTCCCGCCGCCGATTATTCGCAACTTCTTGTTTTTAAAGGCGAAGCGTTCAGCATTCCCGTTCTCTGGAATATCGATAGCGGAAACGTCTATGCGGCAAATTCCGCCGAGGACGATTCTGCATTTTCCATTTTGGACCATCTCCGTTTTGCCAAGGACAGTCCCACCAATCTCCCCGATACCACCCGCGATTTCGAAGTTTTCCAAAATGAAAAAGTCGCCATTTCTTTTTGGGTAAAATTGCCAGAAGACGCCTTTGGTGCAGACTCCAACGTCGCCCTCTTTACCGCGATGCAAGATTCCTTGGGATTTGTCGTTCGGCAAAATTCCAGCAATCAAAAGAAAGCCATTGGAGTGGAGCTTTTTGTGAAAGCGGATTCGCTGGTGATTTCCGACACGACCATTTACGGTTCCATGAAAATTCTAGATGATGCGTGGCACCAGATTGCCGTTCTCTTGAACGGAAAGCATATCGCTGTGATGCTGGACGGAGAAGTCATTCGGGACACGGATTTTAAACGCGAAAATGGATTCGGCAATTTGACAAATTTCATCATTGGCGATCCCCGGCTGAAAGGAACAATCGATATTTTCCGCTTATACGACGGGGAACAAGATTCTTTATGGATGCGCACGCTGTATAAAATGGAAAAACGAAACCGGATTTAAAATGAACAAGAATCATATCGCTAAAGCCATTTTTAGAGGCACTCTTTTGGGGAATATGCGCTATTTTCACTTGCAAAAATTGCGATTCATCTTTGCAAGAAATTGGGTTTGCTCATGAAACAACGGAACTATCCGCGAGTTTTACCCAAGGAACAACTTGAGCTTCCGTTAAGGGCATTTCCTTTGCTCCGGCATATACGACGGTCCTCTGTTCGGGTGAAAAACCAGAAATTTTTCCCCAGAAATTCAAGTTGTCCAGAAATTCACGGTTGAAAGTTTCGCCTGACTTGATTTCGTATGCGAAGGGCATTCCATTTCTATCTTGAATCAGATCCACCTCGTGACCAACATTGTCTCGCCAAAAAGAAAGCCGAGGCTCCCTGCCCTGATTCAAGGATTTTTTTCTTGTATTTCACGTGGGATCATGGGATACTGCCTTCAGACTTTTTTTTACAAATACAAAATCAAACTTTAAAATTGTAAAGTCTGTACATTGTAACCACTAAGTCGTTTTCTTTTTTGGGGAAAGGGGCATCGTAAAAAAATGAACGAAAACACGCTTTTTTGAAGAAAATGCTTGACAATTAGCCATTTACACAATATTAAAATATTGCTAAATTATTACAACTAAAAAAACAAGAGGATGCATTGAAATATCTATTTTACTTCTTGGCGTTATCACGTCTATTTTTGTTGAATAGCGCTTTTGCCCTTGATTTTCCCTATTCGGAATGGAATTTCGCAAATTATAATGGTGCCGCCGCCACATTCCATAACGGATTTGTCACGGTAACCAATAGCGGCTCGGACTATTGGCACGTTCAACTGACCCGCAGTAATATTGAACTACGGGAGAATCATACATACGAAGTTAAGTTTTTTCTGCAAGGGGTAACTAATCGCCGTTATGTGGAAGTCCGTATCGGGCGTGACGGCTTTCCCTACGATGCTTTCGCCGAATTTGGTGAAGTCGCCGCAACAGTAAATGGTCGAATAATTACAAAAATTTTTACAATGCAATCGGGCAATGTCAACAATGCTCGATTTGAATTCAATCTCGGGAAACATTCTGGAACAGTCTATCTATCCGACATTAGCCTGAATTGCCTCGACTGCAGTTCAGGTCAAAATCCCGGTGAAGACAATTCTTCGGCAACATTCGCTAGCGATTGGGGGTATGTCGTCGTTGCAGATACAATCGACTTTAGAGATAATTCGATGGCCTTGGGCGGTGTATTCGGACAAAACGTCGAACTGGGGGCCGATACGAAAATCTACGGCGATGTCGATGTGTCAAATTCCTGTTTCTTGCGAGAGCGCGCAAACATCAGTGGAAACTTGCATTATTCGTCTCCCTGCAATGAACAGAACAACGTTTTCGCCAAGACAAAGAGTACAGCAACGTTGTCAAAGCCGGTTGTCGAAATTTCAAATATCACTGTAGGCGTTTCGCCTCTTTCTGTTGGGCTTGACGAAACGAAGGTCCTTCCGCCCGGCAATTATGGAACTTTTTATGTCAACGCGAGAGCCAAAGTTCATTTTTCCGCTGGTACTTATACTTTCCAAAACATCTTTACAGAACCAGATGTGGAATTTTCTTTTGACTTGACATCCGGCCCGATTTCAATAGGCGTATTGGGCAACGTTCGCTTTGGCGATCGCAACACGTTTTCCATCGCAAATGGTAATCCAAGCGAAATTCTATGGAATATCGCCGGTGAGAATATCGACATAGGAACTGACGGCCTGTATTTCGGAAAATTTGTCGCCCCGGTCGCTTTTGTACGCATTCCATCGCGTTCCCATCTTGTCGGTGCAGTATATGCCCGCAAATTTCAAATAGAGCCGCAATCAACTATTTCCCGGGAACCACGAGCTAACGAAATTTCTCATAGTGAAGAACATTTCGGCCCGTTCTTTGAACCAGGAATTTTCCGTTATGCCTCGCAATTACCGCTTTCTACATCCGCTATTGAAATGTTTATTTATGCGGATAGTGCCCAAGTCAAGATAAATGGCGGGGCGTCAAAAGTCGTTGATCTTTCCTCTTCCAGCGAAACTGTCAACATATCACTTAAGCAAAAGCAGATTTCGGGCTTTCCTTCAGAAGCTTTTAGCAGCAATTATATATTCAGCTTCACCAAGAGCGCAAATTACCGTATCTACTGGAATCCACAAACCCAGTGTAAGCAAGGGTGCAATGGGAAGACCGCCGCAACGGCAGTTGGCGACTTTGCTTCCGCTCTAGAAATGGCCAAGACAACGGGCCAAGAAATCAACATGGCAGGCGGCATTTGGAACGTGACGGAAAACTTCACAGACGGCGTTGTTCCCTGGAAAGTTGGATTCGAACTAGTTGGAAATACTCAAAATCTCCAGGATTTGACTTCTGAAAACCTTCTTCCTCTAATAAACCTTGGCAATGCTTTCCACATAGAAGTGGAAGGTCGTTCACCCCGGTCATTTACGGGATTTCGCATTGCAAATGGCTTTAATGCTGGAAATGGCGGTGCGATTAATTCTTATCATTCTTCGAAATTGCAAATTTCGCAAATCATGCTTCAGAATAATATTTCAAAAGCAAATGGTGGTGCAATTTCTTTTTCGGGAGATTCGTTAATTGCGTCTCAAGTGTATCTGTCAAAGAATCATGCCGACAGATTTGGAGGAGGACTATTCGTTCAGGGGAAATCATCTCTCCAAAACATATTCTTCATACAGAACTCATCTAAAGAAGTCGGGTCGGCCTTATATACAAGCAACAATTGTTCCATTCAAAACAGCGTACTTTCTCAAAATACAACAAATAGGCATTCTAGCATTGCTCTAGATTCAACCGGCAGCATTGATATTTGGAATGCGACATTATTTAAAAATTCCGGCGCACAAAATGGACCCGAAATCGTCGGACAAGGAAATATATGGAATAGCATAATATGGAAAAACCAAAATGGTTCCATACAAGACAGTTTATCCTCTAATATTTCTGTCAATCACTCATTGTCGTCTAAATCTTATAGCGGCTCTTCAAATTATACAACAAATCCGATATTTAAAAATGAACTTATTCCCGAGGGGTCAAATCATTACATCGGAGTCGATGCCGGGCTTGCTATAGACGTGTCGTCTCCTGTTGCGGACAAGGGAAATAAAGAACATTCTTTATCAACGGATATTTTGGGAATCGAACGAGGCGATTCCTTTCCATTTGGAGCTTATGGAATTTACGTTACGAATGTTCCCGTCCAATACGGATTATGGTATGACGGAGAATTTCATGATGTAGGAAACACTAGGCCAGTGTTTGAAAATTTTCCATCAATGGCACACATTGAATTTGCGGGACATAGCGCATACGGCCGGGTGATGAAAGCCTTGGTAAAAAAACATGAAAAAACGAAAATTTCCAAAGCTATAGTTCGAGTGACCTTAATGGACTCCACTGGAACAAAGTACCCCGATGCAGAATCCATAGATATTCCATTTTACCGCAGTGGATCGGAAAACGGGAAATACGTATTTATGTCCCTTACAAAAAGTTCTACAGAAGAAGGTTTCGATGTTGAAAAACATGGCCACTATGTACTGTTTTCCCGAAAAACTGAGGACCAAGGCTTTTATGATGAATTTGTTATCATCCATGTAAAGAAAAATAGCGACCGCCTAAAGTATGAGGTTGTAAAATGGTAATAATTTTCCTTATTCCCCTTACGCTTTGTCTGCTTGTTGGATGCTCAGGGAAACCTTCTCCTGAAATAGACCCTCCAGGTTTTGAGTTTATAGACGCGAATCTTTCATGGCCAATAATTCCTAACACGGAAATAGAAGGATTTTCGTGGACGACAGCAGGCTTCCTGCCTCATGAAGAACATCTGTATGGATTTGACAAACATCCGAAACCCAATCAGTATGTACCTGAGGATTCGATAGTGCATATTGCCGTTCTCGCCAATGCTGAAGGCATCGTAAATGCATTTGTTGAACCGCTTGTTTATGAAAGTTCTACTGGTTACGTATATGGATTATGTGATTTAGAATCTGGGAAATTGATTCGTGAATTACAGCCAGATAGCAAAGGAAATGACGAATATATTTTTTATGGGAGTGATGCCGGAAAAGACGATTCTATCGGATTATGCAGAAAATTGGAAAGTAGCAGTGAAGACAGGTATATCATTTATGAAAAACTAAAAATTCATTCGTACCTTCCCTCCCAAAAAGAAATAGCCTTATTTATTCTTGGAAACGGAAAGAATGTAAGTGATTTTGTTCAAAGCGTCCAATTTTGGGAGGATGCGGTTCCTAAAGTTTACAACAAAAATATCCATTATCCCCATCTCGCTTATATTTATCAAAGCATTCCTCAAAATGTTACCTTATACAAAGACGAAGTCGGTGATGTGATAGACTCCACTGCAAAATCAACCAATTATTTAAAAATTCATGTTTTAAATACAGATTCGTCTTGTTATGAATCAATAAAGGATGATATAGACAATGCCGTTGAGGAAATTCGGAATTTTTCGCAAGATAAAAATATTTCTCGCACAATTCTTTCTTTGACATGGCCTACAAGGAAAATTTGGACACTTAAATACGATGACAATGGATTTGTACAGCTTTGTGGCACACCTTCTGATTCTCCAGAGAATGCATCTGAAATTCAACTAATTGCAGCAATAAATGGAATCGAATACACTCCATATTTTGTCCATAAAAAAGGAAATTATTGGGTTGCGCTGAAAAAGGGGGAAAATAACCAAAATATAGAAGACACTTTGACCAGGGAAAATTTGAATATAGAACAAATGGTATTTATTGAAAGTGGCCATTCACAACCTATAGACAATCCTTATCTAGGTTACCATTTATCGTCATCAACAGCAAAAGCAGTTACGAGATTTGTAAGGAAAAATGACTTATCATCTCTATATGATTACGATTTTGCATACATTCTTTTACCTTGGAGAAACGAGCGAACGGGAAGAACGCTTCTACACGAAATGGGTCATGCATTTGGATTAATAGACGTGGATGATACATTAACTCACGATTCCAAATCAAATCAAGGAAACTTAATGCATTGGAACGACGATCGAAATGGAGTTATATTGAGAAATCGACCTATGAATGCTAGACACATGGATACAGCGACTGAACGTCAATGGGATTGCCTACATAGAATCAATCCGACAAAAAGTTGCGGCGACCCGAGTATTTTACAGTTCAATTATGGAGAATAGCAAATGAACAACAAAAAAATCGTTTTTATTGCAATGTGTTTGATGGCTATTTTTAACTATGGCATGGAAATTGTCGATGCGACTGGGAAAAAAATCATGAATACGGAAAACGTTGACCATGCAGAAGAAATCATTCGAAGTTTGAGAAAAAACGATCCGTTAAACAGATATTACTATCGAAACTCTATAACAAACAAAAAAAATTTTCCATCAGCTCCAAATGCCGTTTTCGAATATGGAAAAGCCCGATATATAGAAACTGCAAGGAATCAAAAATACAAAATCTGTTTAGAAAATGGTGAAAGAGGCTTTTGGGAAGGTCTGGTTCCATTTCAGCTCACTAAAGACAACTGTCTTTTATTGACAACCCCTAATCGAACGGGAAGTTTATTATTTGTTTTCTTCAACGCTTCAACCCCATCGGACAGCGTCTGGATTCTGAACAATCAAAAACTGATTGATTTGTCGAAAGAGACGCATTTGATATGGAGCATAGATTCTATTATAGGGCCAGAGTACAAAAGACGAGTTTACGGCTCTTATAAAGAAACACGTCTAAACAAAATCCTCGTTGTTGACCGAACGGAAGCAACTGTCGGGGAAGTAAAATTTCTATGCGACTATTTTGGAACATTTTATAAACCATCTAATTTATGGTATCCAGACAGCAATCCCTTGAACCATCCCAATTTACCGCAGGATCCGAGTTATGCCATCGACTCCGATTATGCGAACAATAGAAGCAAGTTTGAGGGCTTTGAAATTGCGTCCCGTGCAAACGGAGCCGACACGACAAAAAACGGCTATAGATTACCGACTCATGACGAATGGGTTGCCCTACAAAGAGGCGGTTCAAAAAAAGATTATTATTGGGGAAACGAAACGGATTCTTTAACCATATCTCAATATGAATGGTATAAACCGAGAAAAGAAAGAGTTCATGAAGTGGGCTTGCTAAAGCCAAATCCTTATGGGTTATACGACGTTATGGGAAATGCTACAGAATCCATTTTGCATCAGGGGCGCGAATGCTTAAGCTCTGATGAAAGCTCTAACGAGTGTTGGATGAAAAATAATCTGATGCAGCACGAAGCCGAGGAATTTTGTTACACCCATATCAAATACAAAGCGGATAAAGAAAAAACGGTTGTCAAAGAATGTGATTTACGCTATAAAAAAAATCCGTTTAGGGGATTTAGATTGGTCCGACAGATTTTTGTAAACGATTAACACGGGATGCAATGGGGAAATGTGGCCTCCGCCCGAAACAATAAAAACTTTCGGCCCTCATCACTTGACGGTAAATCATGTTCTTGTTAGATTATATGAATCCACAAGTCAGGATCCGGGAACCCCACCGATACAATCAACGAAGATCAAATACGATCCTAAACTGGATGATGTTTTATGGCCGGAAGATTATTTGCCTTGATATTTTTTCTGTGTTGCTTGGCAACGAACGCTCTTGCCTTCAGGGACAAGGGCGTTCCTCTAGAATATGCTTCCGTCCAATTCGTTCGGGAAAAAGTCGACACCTTGCAATTGGAAATCCGGACAAGGCAAGGAAATCTGGATTTTGTTCGACTGGCAGGAAAGAACATCCATTTTCAAGCAATGACAGCACCGTCCAGTTCTTCCGGCAATTCATGCTTCACGGCTTTGAAATAGGGACAAAGCCTAAGGAGAATGGCGGCGGGATTTACATCCACTTGCGCGCCCCGACAAATTACGAAAGGTTTGCCTTGGCCATAGACGACAAGGGAAAAACGACGATAGAAAAAGTGTTGTCCGTTTTTTTTCACAAGAAAGGGGATTCCGTAAAACGGAAGGATTACAGACCGAAAACAATTTATCCCGAAAACGGCGAGTTGCAAATGATTTCGATGCACTTGGTCTATGATTTGGGAATAGTCCTTGGAAAAATGGAACTCTGGTTGGATTCCAACAATCTACTGGAAGTAAACGCGTTCAATCGGGTAGATGGAATAGAGATCAAAGAAAAATCCGAAAGCATTACTTCTGTTTTTATGTACGAAATAAAACGAAACGCTCTTTACCTGTTCAAATTGCCCAAAGAAAACATTCGATTGCCCGTGCAGTGGCAATGAAAGCGAGTGAAACGGGTTTCGTTATTGCGAGGATGGTTCGACTAGTTTGGCAAGCGGGCGGCGTCATTGCGAGGAGGGGGCATAGTCCCCGACGCGGCAATCTTGTCTGCGGGAGAAGATTGCTTCTACACTTCGAGTATAACTCCACTAAGTCAATAAATTGACAAGTGTCGTATAACCCCTTTGGGGTTCGGGGTGACGAAATTCCTGGCCTCTAATCGTTCCTCTCTTCGACGCTCAAAACAAACAATCTTCCGTTTTCCACTTTGAACTTGATTTCATACGAAGCAAATCGAAAGCCATAAACGCGAGCCGGATTTTCCTGGTAAGCTGGGCGCGGATCGTCGGCAAGGATTTTCAGCAGGGATTCCCGTTTTTCGAAGGCGACTTTTTCCAGCTCGGCTTGCGGAAATTCAAGCGACAACGGTTCGGAGCTTAAACCATCCGTAAAGCCTCCGGTCGCTTCGGGAACCGCATCGGCAAAAGGCAGGTACGGCTTGATGTCGACTATCGGCGTTCCGTTCAGCAAATCCGCCCCCGAAACGGTGATTACCGGGCCTTCCGCCGTATTTTCCACATTCTCGATTTTTACTGCGGACAAGGCGATGGGATTTGGCCGAAAGGAAGACCTCGTGGCAAAAACCCCCATCCGCACATTCCCTCCCAATCGCGGAGGGCGAACGGTCAAGGCAGACTTTGTCCGAATATTTTCGGAAAAAATCCAGATTAACCACAAATGGGAAAATCCTTCCAAACCGCGAATTGCCGCCGCATCGCGAAATTCCGGTTCAAAGACAATCTGCGATTGGAGTTCCTTAAGTATTCCGCTTTGCCTAGGAATCCCAAATTTTTCCGGGAAATCGGAACGGATGCGCGCTATCGTCTGGAAGGTAAAATGTGAGTTCATCGGAACGTATATAGCAAAATTTTCTAGCTTTGTTTCCATATGAAATTTTCCGATTTACCTTTAGACGAAAGACTGCAACGAGCCATCGCCGAAGCCAATTATACCCATCCCACACCGATTCAAGAAAAAGCCATTCCACCTATTTTAACGCGCAACGATTTAATGGGAATCGCCCAGACAGGAACGGGAAAAACCGCCGCATTCGCCCTGCCCATTTTACAAAATCTTTTACAGGATGGGGCAAGAAACACATCCAAATCCATTCGCACCCTGATTCTGCTCCCGACGCGCGAACTCGCCATTCAAGTTTCGGACTGCTTTGAAACCTATGAAAAATACACGAAACTGACCAGTGCCTGTAT
Organism: Fibrobacter intestinalis; assembly: GCF_900167415.1. Classification (GTDB taxonomy): domain Bacteria; phylum Fibrobacterota; class Fibrobacteria; order Fibrobacterales; family Fibrobacteraceae; genus Hallerella; species Hallerella intestinalis. Next base: position 30,206 of record NZ_FUWU01000014.1, read on the forward strand.
TTTTGGCGGAGTCAGCGATACGCCGCAAAAGCGCGCGCTTTCCCGAGGCGTCGATATTCTGATTGCCACGCCGGGACGCTTGCTGGATTTAATCAACCAGCGAATCGTCAGCCTGAAAAAACTCGAATTTTTTGTTCTGGACGAAGCGGACAGAATGCTCGACATGGGATTCATCCACGATATTCGCAAAATCGTCGGCCTTCTTCCGGCGCAGCGCCAGAATCTTTTTTTCAGCGCGACGATGCCGCCCGAAATCACAAAGCTCGCCGCTTCCATTTTGCGTTCAAACCCCGTACGAATTGAAGTCGCTCCGCAAAGCACGCCGATAGAGCGCATCCAGCAAGAACTCTACCGCATCGACAAACGGCGCAAAGGCGCTCTTCTCAAAGAATTGCTGCTCGCCCATCCCGAGATGAAAAAAGTTCTGGTCTTTTCCAGAACAAAGCACGGAGCCGACAAAATCGTTCGCGTTTTGGAAAAAGCGGAAATCACTTGCGCCGCCATTCACGGCAACAAAAGCCAGAACCGGCGTCAAGAAGCTCTTGGCAATTTCAAAACCGAGCAAATCCGCGTACTGGTCGCAACCGATATCGCCGCGCGGGGAATCGACGTGGACAATGTTTCCCATGTATTCAACTACGACCTGCCCGACGTTCCAGAAACCTTTGTGCATCGCATCGGTAGAACAGCTCGAGCCGGCAAAGACGGCGTAGCCATTTCGTTCTGCGCCCCGGACGAAGAACAGGATTTGCGGGCGATTGAACGCTTGACTCGCATTCAAATTCCAGAAGGCGATCCGAGCATTTTAGAAAAGCTGCCCCCGCCACAAAAGGAAACCCCTGAAAGCGAAGCCCGAAATTCCCGTTGGAGAACTGGAAAATTTTCAAACCGACGTGAAAAACGCCCGAAATCAAAAGAAGGCGCCGAAAGAAATCCAACGCCGAAACGCCCAGAAAATCAGCAGAAATTGCCCAAAACTTCCAACGGCAAACGCTTGGGTAGCCGAGCGCGCAAACGTCTGCGCGCAGAACAAAACAGAAACCGGACAAACGCCCAAAACTAAAGGTCTCCCATGACAAAGAAAATTCTGATAATGGTCGCCAGCCCGAAAAACGAAAAGAGCGGAACCCTTGTGCCGACAAAAGCATTCGTCGATGGAATGCTCGCCAATGGCGATTACGAAGCGGAATATGTTTTTATCGACCGTCTGAACATTAAGCCCTGCCGAGGATGCCTTACCTGTTGGGGTCGCCCGGACGGAAGCTGCTTTATCAAAGACGACGACGTGCCCGCAACACGCAAAAAGTTGGAAACCGCCGACGTTGTCATCTGGAGTTTTCCCTTGTTCCTTTTCAGCATTCCCGGACAGATGAAAGTGCTGATGGACCGCATCGTGGGAATGGTTCACCCCTATATGGGGCAAAAGCTCAACGAGCCGGACAGCATGAACAAGCCGATGCACGGGCTTCAAAATCAAAAACCGGGGCAAAAAATCATCCTGCTGTCCAGCTGCGCCTGGTGCGACTTGGATGTCGTTTACGAACCGATTGTTCGCCAATTTGATATCATTTTGGGAAAGGGCGGCTACACCCTAATCGCTTGTCCGCAAATGCGGGCATTGCATCACCGCGGCGGAAAACGCAGGCTTGACATTCTGCGCAAAAATTATGCGCAGGGCGGAGCGGAACTTGCCAAAACAGGAACGCTTTCTCAAGAGGCCATCGACTTGATGCAAAAGCCCCTCTTTGGCGAGGAGACTTACAAAGAACTCGTCGTGCAATTCGTGACTCACATGTTTGATCGGGACGACAATTTTTAATCCTTGCAAAGGCATCTCTGAAAATGGCTTTGACGATTGCTTCGACAAACGGTCCCTGAGTTTATCGAAGGGCAGCAGCCGTTTGTCAAACTAATCGAAGGGCGCTAATCACAACTTAGACTTGCCCCATTTCAATTCATCATTTTAAACAATAAGTTCAATACTTGAATAGTATTAGTCAAATTTTCCCCGAGGATTTAATTTTGGCAACATCAAAACGCATCGGAGAAAATATGAAATCCTATAAAATTCTGACTCTCGGCTTTGCCGCCATCACCGCCCTCCTTTTTTGCGCTTGCGAAAAATCGAACTCCTGCACTTACAATGAAGAAGGGGGCGAACTCATCTGCGTGGAAAAAATTTACAAGACCGCAAAAGTGGGAAACCATATCTGGCTGATGGAAAATCTCGCCCGCTTGTCGCTGACAGGTTCCAGCCACTGCTACAACGACTCCGCAAAAAATTGCCAGCTATACGGCAGCCTGTATCCCTTTGAAACCGCACAAAAAATTTGCCCCGAAGGATGGAAGTTGCCGTCTCAATCCGACTTTGAAACATTAGACGCCCAGGCTTTGCAAAACAGCAAAACGGGATTCCGCTATTACGACGGCAAATTCGTGGACTTAAACGAAAGCGGCAGTTTTTGGACCAGCGATTCCTACGACGATTCCCGCGCAACGCTTGTGCGCGTAACCGACAAGGTTTCTTACGAGCATTTCAACAAAAACATTTCCGCATCCGTTCGCTGCATCAAGAAATAGAGACGCATCGTCTGATTTTAGTTCGTGTACAATTTTCGCCTTTACTTTTTTTCAACACCAATCACGACTTCATCATTTTCCTGAGAAGCCTTGCGTTGGTCTTTACGCTTATCCCCCAATGCCCGAAGAAATTCCTTTAGGTAGAGCATCTTATTGTAAATGGCATCGGGGTCATTGCCCGGGATTTTGCCGAGAATTTTAAGGTCGTATTTCGGGATGGTCCGCCAATTCTGCAAATCATCTTGGATGATGCGCAGAAATGCATAGATGTCGCTGTCCGGGATGGCGACGTTCAAAGCTTCTGCAATAACCTTATTGGCTTTGGTATAAACGTCGTTCTTGGGCATTCCATGAGCCGAATCGCGTTCAATGCACATCGGATCCAGTTCGGCAATTTCCTTGTAAAGTTTCCAAAAATCGCCATCCATTGGCAATCCGGCCTCTTCACGCTTGCATTTCAAACGTAGCGCAAAATCTACGGCGTGAATCAATTTCCGCTCACCATTGCTATTCTGAAATACGCACCAAAGGAGAGGACCTTTTTTCTTGAGGACATAAAAGCCGACATTTTCTTCCGTTTTTGCAACGGAAACGCTCTTGATCCTGTTCGGGAGATTATTCACTTTTTCGGCAATTTCAGGATACATCGTCTGAATTTTTTTCCATTCCATGCGGATGGCCGTAAGCGGAGACATCTCCTCGAAATCGTCAGGATCGGCATTTACCTTTTCAAACAGTTTCGACGGCTGCGGATTGTCATCCTCTTCCGTCAAGACTTGAGCGTCTTCTCCCAGAATTTTGTAAATCATGGACATCTTGTTCGCAGCGATTTCTTTGGAATGGATGATGTCGCAACCTTGTTCCGTGGGGAAATAGTTGAAAATATACAGTTTATTGAAAATTTTGCAGCCGATACGGTTTATCCGTCCAACTCGCTGAATAACCCTGGTGGGATTCCAAGGAATATCATAGTTAATGACAAGTCCGGCACGGCTAAGGTTCAAACCTTCACTGAATCGGTCCGAGACGACTAGCACTTTATATTTGTCTTCTTGCTTTTGGGAAGAGAAGTCAAAATTTTGCAACACGACATCGCCAATAGAATCCGGAATCAACACGACTTTCTTCAAGCTTGATTTTTCGAAATAGTTTTTAAGGTGGTCAATGGTATCTTGATATTCCGTAAATACGATTACTTTGCGATTCGGAGCGGAATCCAGTTCGCCATGAGAGCCGTCAAGGACTTTTTGGATGATATCAACGAGTTGCAGCGCCTTCGGATCGTTCTTCAGCAAATTCAGGGAATCGATTTCCTTCAAAATACGTTCAAAAATTTCGATGTCTTTGTCCAAATCCGCAAGGAACTTGGTCTTGTCAAAATTTTTATCCGTCGCGTCGTAAAATTCGTCTTTGTTGCGAATGGTCTTGGCGGATTCAATGCTGTTCAACCAACTGAAAAAGTCTTTAAATTCTTCAGCGGAAGCATCATTCTCGCACAGGTCGCTGAATTTTTCCAAATACTTGCGGCTTTGGAAAACGATTCCCTTAACGACGGCAATTCGCTTTACCAGGCGGTAGTATCCAATAGCGTTTTGGACCGTCTTTTCAAATGCTCCGAAAGAACTTTCAAATCGGCGGACGAGCAATCGCCGCATGAACTTGTACATACCTTCCTGCTGGACATTATCGCTAAAATCCTCATCGGAAGAACCTAAATGGGTGTAAGCATAAGGCCTATAGGCTGCACCCATGAAATTGACATCGCTTAGATATTCATTGATTACGCGATCATAGAACTCGTTCTGTTCCTTGGACAACTTATAGAATTGCTCCTTCGGAGGAACCACTTTGGACATTTCCTTGACATCCTTGGCGTATTCGGGGTCCTTTTGAATATCGATGCGGTTTCTGCGGATGGTTACCGGAGCGATTATTTCACGGACTTCCTTAGAAATCCGCTTCATTTCGGCAACGATTTTCCGACGCAGGCGGAAACATTTAGACGGATCCGAAAAATCATCTCCCTTTTCGTATTCTTCACCAAAAAGAGACTTCCAGCGTTTTTTGCATTCGTTAGCCTGCGTTTTATCCATCAAGGGCAAATGAGCCAGCAGATAGTTCGCGGCATTAAATTCCATAGTCAGGTTCTGGAACTTTTCTTGCAAGTCGCCGCCGGCGCAAAGATTCGCACTTCCCATATCCATAAACAATTGCAGCAAGGAACCGAAATCGGCAGGGCTGTTATTGAAGGGAGTTGCGGTCAGCAAAATTACCTTGCGGCCATTACAGATTCGCCACAATTTTGAATAGCTGTCCGTATCCTGATTACGGAAACGGTGCGCTTCGTCGACAATGATCGTATCGAAGTTTCTTTCGTCAACGAATTCCATAAACTCGTCAAATTTATCGGATTCAAGAATCCCGGCAGAGCGAGCGTCCCAACCACGACTGGCAAGACCGAATTTTTGAAGATACATCTTCCAGCCGCTCTTGCCGTTATCATCCCCCACAAGACTTGGCGGGCAAAGAACGAGGCCAGAACCGGTCAAGAGATTTCCCAAGAGGCTTGCGACAATAGACTTGCCGAGACCGACCACGTCGGCGATAATCACGCCATTATATTTTTCGACAATATGCAGGGCGGAAAGGACCGCATCGGTCTGGTACTTGAAATTATTGTAACCGGCCTTTTCAAGAACCTTTGCGATTCGACTATCAAGAGTCTTTTCCTGGATTTCTTCCTTTTCGGCGATGGTTTTTAAAACTTTGGCGTATGCTTCAAAAGGAGTCACCGGAGCGAGAACCGATTCATTTTCCAGAATCCTGATGATGCGCGTTTTCACTTCTTCATCGTCCGTCAGGGGAACGGCGTCATCCCACCACTTGCCGAACAGCATGCTTGCCCGGTCATAATCAAAGCTGTTGAGATCGACGTTCACCTCGTTCTGCTTTTCAAGGGCGCTCCACGTAAGGTTTGCCGAACCGGTAAGCCAGTCCACCTCGTCGTTCTTCATGGTAAACAGGTACATCTTGGCATGGTTGGGTTCACGCGTCTTGCGGATTTCCAGTCGGCCTTCGCGGAGCAAATCAACAAACAGCTTGTTGCGTTCAAAAAAGGTTTCGTCATCGACGCCCTTGCTGGCAAACACATTGTGCAAAGAGCCGAGGAAAGCCTCCTTGTATTCCTGCGAGACCATGCCGCCATGGGTTGCCGCAACCTCGATGATTTTTCCCATGTGTTCTTCGGCTTCCATGCCTACGAGCACCTTGAGCCGAATATCGGGATTATCCCTTATGGCATCATGAAGCGGGCCAACACCCGAGAAATAGAAGTAGCCGACCAACGCCCGCAATTCCCTGGACTTGGAAATCAGCGACTGGAGGCGTTCCTTGAAAGTGATTTTGCTTTTATCCGTTTCGTTCGTAGTGAGTAAAAATTGTGGCATAAAACTAATTGCAAATAACGATTGATTGAGTTGTAGTTGACTTTCTTTTGATTTTTTGTTAAATTATAGTTATTGGGTCCTAATAAGGTGAAAGCGGGCTTCACGCCATGCGTTTCGAAAGAAACCTAGCCTTATACAAGGGTCCATTTTTTATTTTACCATCGGATTCTTTGATGTATAATACTTGAAGTCAAGAATGTCGTGGACTACCTTGATTTTGTCCTTCAAGTAATTATAGAACCTGTATTCTCCTTTTTCGTAAACACGCTGAATGCTCCAAAGGACATAGTCCGAAGCCTGCAGCAGAGGAATTTCTGCAGCCTGCTGGATCAAGATACGGATCACGTTTTTATTTTCGTGATGCCACTTGCTGCTAAAAGCTTCAATTGCAGAATCAATCGCGCTCTGCATGGTGTCCTTGCGGACCACGTTACCCAAAGCCGAAAAATAGCAATCGATTTCTGAATAAAGATGCAAGCGATTTTCAAGAAGATTCTTGACGACATACTTGTAGATTTCCGTATTCTTGAAATTAAAATGCTTCCTGAAGAACGTTTCTTTTTTGCGAAGGACTTCACAATAGTAGGTGAAATCTAGATCCTTTAGCAACCGGAACACCCTATCGCGAACTTCAGCGCAATCTTTTGCCGCGTGAAAGGCAACCTTTGTTTTTTCCATGGAAGGAATTCCCTGCAAAAGTTCATCTTCGCAGATTTCTTTATGCAGAGCGTTCAAGGCTTTGGTCAATTCTTTAGGATTCTTGGTTTCCAGATAGCCGACCATAAACACCTTGCTTGCCACCCCACTTTCAATGAGGTTCACACCATGACGGCCCAATATATTCGGGTCGCCGGCTTCGTCAAAATAGTAATAGGCTTTTACGTTTTCAGTTTCTTTCATCCGTACAAAATATACCCATTCTATGGGAATTATATATAATCCGCCACCAGATACTCGATTAAAAATTTTCTTTTTGTGGAGTCGGGCTTTTTTGTTCTTTCTCTCGCCTCCAGATTTTCTTTTTTTTTCGCAGACTGCGAGAGGCTCGCCTACGCATGAGCCTTGGAAGCTCTGCTTCCTTTAGGCGAATTGTCCCTTTCAGGGATACTTCAACTATGGAATCGGAGATTCCAAGTTTCAGGGATGCAAAGCCGCGGCGGGCGGAAGGGATAAGGGGGCTTCGGAGTTGACGCGTTGCGTCCGCGGCTGCGGCTCAGTAATGCCTTCAAGCAAGCTTGCGGCGCAACGTTCGCCTTGCACGCTTTTGCGAAGGCTCCCTTCCAGGGACAATTCGTCTAAAAGAGTAAAACTCTTAAGACTCATGGGCAGCCCCTTTTCCCTTCACCCTATCCCCCGCCACGCGTTCTTTCGAGCGCAAAGCCCCATGAGCCTTGGAAGCTCTGCTTCCTTTAGGCGAATCGTCCCTTCCAGGGATACTTCAACTACGGAATCGGAGATTCCAAGTTTCAGGGATGCAGAGCCCGCGCTCTTTGAGGCAAGCAAAGTGCCTGGACTTGCAACTCTTTCCGTTCGGTGTCATGTTCCTTGTGGAAATAAAAAATCATGTTTTTTATGTAGGGGTTCTTTATTTCTCTCCACTAATGTTTAAGAAACTCGGAGAATGCAAAAACTCTAGTACTTATAGACATAGACAAATCGGGTGGAGCTTTATATATAAGTCCACATTCTATTTGTCACAATCAAGACAGTCCTGTGTTGGCTAACAAATCTTACAAATCCTCGCCATCGACGCCCTTGCTGGCAAATACATTGTGCAAAGAGCCGAGAAATAGAAGTAGCCGACCAACGCCCGCAATTCCTTGGACTTGGAAATTAAGGACTGGAGGCGTTCCTTGAAAGTGATTTTGCTTTTATCCGTTTCGTTCGTAGTGAGTAAAAATTGAGACATAGATTCCTCTAAGTTGTTTCCTTAACGCTCCAAAAACCAGTCTTGTTGCTGCCAATACGGACTATAAAGCCTTTCTCCTTGAGCGTACTTATGGCGCGTTTAACTGTTTTTTCGCTAAACCCGAGTTTGTTTACAAGCTCCTTTGCAGTAATGTCATTCTGTTCTGTTATTGAATTCAGGATTAAATATTCTTTTTCCGACAGTGAATTTATAGGGTCATTTATAGGGCCATTTATGGGGTCATTTATAGGGTCATTTTGTACGTTTATAGGGCCATTTATGGGGTCAATATTAGTGTTTACAGTATCATTTTCGGCTTTTCCCTTGACCTTCCGCAGCAAAGTAGCCATGAAGTAGCCGGATTCCGCCTGATACTTGACCGGCTTAGTCCCGAATTCCTTACAAATATCGGCAATTCGCATGAGACCCGTGCCCCATTTTTCCACGATGTTCATTTTCTGGAAAATGTCGGCGATTTGCGTGTTGCGTACGCTGGAATACCCGCTGAGCACTTTTTCTAGGGTCAAGTCGCCGAAAATTCCGCCCGGATTCAGGAACTCGATTCGATCATCAAACACCGAAATTTGGATACACGACTTGTCCAGATAGTTGCGGTGCATCACGGCATTTGCCAAAAGTTCACGCACGGCTTCGGGCGGGTAGTCGTAAACATCCTTGCGATAAAGCCCCTTGATTTTTGCACCGACATTGGTGTGCCTGTAAATGAACTCGAAAGCATCTTCGATTTGCTGGTAAATGGGGCCATCAAATTCCTTGCGGTCCAGGAACACGGCGCGGGTTACGCCTTTGAATCTCGCGCACTGGATTTTGGCAAAATAGAAGTCGTTTGCCGCGAGGAGCCTGAAAGCGACACTGGGGAGCATTTTGCCGTCGCGTTCCTTGAGCAATCCCCAGCTGACGAGGTTTTCTACGGAAACTTTCTTTTGGCTGGTCGAACGTTCGGCGATGACTCGCCTCAAATCGTTAATCTGCTTTCTGGTTGCCGGACGGACACCGCGCTCCACGATTTCGTCGTAAGACTTGTGGGCGGTATAGAGCATCATTTCGCGGATTTTTTCGGGTTCCGCCTTGCGAGTGGTCGCTCCGACGCGGATATAGACTCCGCCACGCTCCCCTTCGGGCTTGTAAAAGTAGGGGGCATTGTCGCCAGGGCGAATTTCCAGAACGACTACGGTCTTGTTGTCGATGGTTTCGATATGCAGGTGCGGGAAAATTTGCGGGGAGCAGCTGTCGCTTATCTCGTTCGTGATACCGTCCATGAACTTGAACACGTTTTCGGACTGGATTCCCGTAATTTCAAGTGATGAATCCTCGACGCCAAAAAAGATGGAACCGCCCCTACCGTTGGCAAAGGCGATGGCGGTCTTGAGCCATTTCTTGGGGTCTTCCGAGAGTTCGCTACCCTTGAATTCCAGAACCTCGGATTCTCCCTTCTTGATTTCTTTGGCGGTCATTTGCAATATCTCCATGCCGTGAATATACTTTATTCACTATGGGCACGCAAACCCTACAAGTTTTCCCCCTGAAGGAAGTCATCATCCGTGGTCGCAGAGCCCTGAGCTTGTCGAAGGGCTCCTGCTTTATTTACGTCATTGCGAGCCTCGTTAGAGGCGCGGCAATCACCCTCCACGATGGCGATTTCTTCCGGAGTGAGCCCGTAGAGTTCGTAAACCAGTTTGTCGATTTCGGCTTCTTGTTTGGAGGTGTCGGCGGAGGGATTTTTCTTTTTGGCGGCGAGGATAGAATCGACTTTCAAAGAAACAGCCTTTTCAATAGAGCCAAATGATTTAGGAATAACCATACAAGACAGATACGGGGCAGAAAAAGGCAAATAGCCACCAGCCATCTTCAAGCCTTCAAAGAAACAATTATAAACCATATCAAAGACTTTTGAATGCACCCACGCCAACAAAAAATATGGAGAACATGTTATCGTATGCAAACAATTTGTATTTACAGAGGCGTATATACCAAATTCATCATAAACACCCTCAAGACGAGAAGCCATTTTAGCAACAATGATCTTTGTTGATTTATACGTTAAAGTACGATTTTTTAAAATCTTCGCATCATCGGTCAAATAAGGAGTTAAATACTTTTCTCCCTTATCAACGAGATATCGAATTCCCCACAAAGACACATAAGGATCAATGGTCCCAGTATTCACCAACCTCAATGATGTTTTATTTTCAGATATATAATTATGAAAATAATCAGCCTCACCCGCAGTTGATGTAGCATTTATCTTACAAACGCTTGTTAACGGAGAACTGCTATCTATGATTTTTTTCACCAATTTATACTTATCCGACAACAAAAATCCCCATATATTTTCAGGCAAAGAAGTTAGTGTATCAGACGAAAATTGAGAAACAATCCCACATTCGTTTAAAACATTAAATAAATATTTCTTTTTAACATTCTTCTTGTAAACCGTAGTCACAATTGGATATACTGAAGCATTAAAGCACTGTGTTCTAGAAACATCCCAAAAAGAAATAAACTTTGAATTATCAATAAAGAATTGTCTTAAAGCAACACCATAATTTGCACACAAAAACTTATTTGGCGTTATAAAAGACAAAACACCATCATCTCTTAATAAATTCAATCCACTTTCAAAAAAATAGACATAAAAATCAACAGCACCTTTGGATGTCTTAAAGAAAGACTTTAACAAATTATACTTGTCCGTGCCCATTTGTTTCTTTAATTCATTCGCATTAACATACGGCGGATTCCCGATAACAATATCAAACCCGCTCTTCCCCTTTCGATCAAATACATCCCTAAAATAGGTGTGCCACAGGAAGAACTTGTCGTTGGGCAACGGCAGCGCGTCTATCGCCTTGCTTTTTTCCGGGGCAATGTGCTTGATGTAATTCTTGACATTCTGGTTGATGTCTTTCTTCAGGTGTTCCTTGACGTTGTAGTCGTCGGTCTTGTAGAAACTATTCAAATCCTTCTGGATTTGCTCCATGGCCTCTTTTTCGTCAAACACCAAGGACATTTGCTCGCTCGCTTTGCTTCGGCTACGGTTCTTGCTTTCGCCGGCAAGAGCGCTCAGGTCAATGCCTTCGTAACTTTCGAGCAGGCTGTTGCCCTGCATAATCTTGTATTCCAAATTGGGCAAAGCGTCGGGTTCCGTTTCGTCCACCACGAGCGACAACCAGAAACGGAGCTGGGCAATATCGACTGCCCCTTTTTCGATATCCACGCCATAAATATTCTGCTGGATGATTTCCCGCTTCAAAGTCGCTTCGGGGTTCTTGCTTTTCTTTTGTACAACGCCAAGTTTCAAGCGAATTTTGTACAGCAAATTCAAAAGGCCCATGGGGAACGCGCCGCTACCGATGGCGGGGTCGCAAATTTTCACTTCGGAAAGTTTCTGGTCAAGGGCTTTCTTTTCCTCTTCCGAGAAAGATGCCGCATTCAAGTCCGCCACCAGGGAACGGATAGCAGATTCTCCGCTTTTCTCGGCATGACGCAACTGGGGGCATTCGTTTTCCAGGTAGGCAATGAGGGACTCGTTGCACATATACCCCACGATTTCCTTGGGCGTATAGAAGGCTCCCTTGTCCTTGTTGTCTTCCAGAAGGTTTTCAAAAATTTTTCCCAGCATTTCCGGGTCAACGCTGACTTCGGCATCGGTGGGGTCGTTTTCATCGATGGTAAAGTTGAATCGGTCAAAGAAATCGAAGAGGCCGCAAACCTCGTCGTTGAAATAGGGTTTGCGCCGTTTCTTCCAATTTTTGATATCGGGAGCCTTGCGTTCCGTATTGCCAAATTTCTTGTTGTGAAAAACGGAAGCCGGCAGGGGAAAATTAAAATTGTCGTCCTTGTCTTTGTCGAACAAGCCGCAATTCAAGAAGGGGAACTTCCATTTTTTGAGAGAGGAGTTTTTTAATTTTCGCTCGTTTTCCTTCCGGTTGAACGAGTAGAAAAGAACCTCTTCCAAAACCTTATCCACGAAATCGTTCTGCTCTTCGGGCGAAACATTGTCGAACAGGTGTTGCAAAAAATCCTTGTCGCCGCCATTCCAGCCACCTGTTCCCACAGGAATGCCGAGCCAGCCCTTCTTTTGCAGGAACTGGATAAACACGAGGCGTCCCATCAACTTTTTCACATAGTTCCGGACGGCCTTTTCCGCATCCGCATTTCCATAGGCTTCGACAAATTGATCGAATATGGCGGCATGAGGGGCGCTCATTTCGGTGCGCTCGTACTTGTTCTTCTTGACTTCGATATAGCGGGCGCCGGTCACATATTGCACAATATCTTTATAGAATACCTTGTATTCCCGGAAAAAGTCGTCGCTGAGTTTTTCCACGTCAAAGGCGTTTTTTAAATCTTCATAGGCGGAAATTTTTTTGCAAATCCGGGTGCGGAACGTGTTGTTGCGGGCTCCCGCTTCCACATAGAAACTCTGCCGGCGATAATTGTTCAGTTCCATTTTGCCCGCAGAAATTTCCGCACTCACCAACGAAAGTCTAAAGTTTCCAAGTTCGTCAAAGAAAAAGAACAGCCCTTGCGTAAATGCTCCTTCTACAGGGCCACTACCGACATAAGGCTTGGCAAAGACATCTTTCAAAACCGCTACGGACTCGTCGAATTGCTTGCGGCGAGAGCTGCGTTCCGAAAGGATTCCGCCCATTTGCTTGGCACAACAAATAACCGGTTTGGAGCGTCCATCCGAGGTTTCCAAAATTACAGAGCCCAAAATATTCAACCCATCCATACGAGTCTTTTGTTCGGAACCGCCAAACTTCGCTATTATCTTGCCCTTGCGCGTCTCGCCGGGGAAAAGCGTTTTTAAGAAGTTGACAATACGGATTTTGTCGCAATCTTTGATGATTTCTTCAAACTCGCGAGATGTAGGCATAAAAAGCTCCTATTCTATGCAGGAAATATAATCATAATAGAATGATGAAAAATGTCAAAACATTTTTTTATTTGCGGATTATCGTCGCGAAACAAATCCCAAATCCAGTTGCTAAGTTGCTATTTTTACCGAATGCATTACGTTTATATGCTCCTTTGTCAAGGAGGTCGCATTTATACCGGTTACGCAACCGATGTGCAAAAACGTTTTGAAGCGCATTGCGCCGGCAAAGGCGCCAAATTTACGCGGGCATTTCCGCCGCAAAAAATTCTGAAAATTTTTGAACTGGAATCCAAACACGACGCCTTACGCTTGGAAGCCTTCATCAAAAAATGCGCTCCAGAAGCAAAGCGAAATTTCGTCGCGTTGCCCAACGGAAAACTGCCCGATTTTTAATGCGCTTCGAGCCAGTTGGCGCCAAAGCCGACCGAGGCGACGAGAGGCACTTTGAGGGTCATCGCCTGCTGCATTTCGCTCTGCACGATTTTTCCCAATTCGTCCGCCTGATTTTTGGGGCATTCAAAAACCAATTCATCGTGAACTTGAAGCATCAGCGTGAGCGGCAATGCGTCCCGTTCAATACGCGATGCGATGCGAATCATCGCCGTTTTAATGAGATCGGCGGCACTTCCTTGAACAGGCGTATTGACCGCCATGCGTTCCGCCATCTGGCATTCCGTTCTGTCCGAAGAGTCGATGCCCAGAATAGCGCGTCTGCGTCCAGAAAGCGTTTCCACATAGCCATGCTCGTGCGCAAAATTCTTGATTTTTTCGATATAAGCTTCGACGCCTTGGTACAAATGAAAATAGCCGTCGATAAAGGATTTTGCTTCGCCCATGGAAATATGCAAATCGCGGGACAACCGAAACGGAGTCATTCCATAAAGCACACCAAAATTCACCACCTTCGCACGGCGGCGTTCGTCCGCCGAAACTTCTTCGGGCGATTTGCCAAACACGGCAGCCGCCGTCAGCGCATGAATATCCGTTCCGCTGTTATACGCTTCAATCAATTTTTCGTCTTCGCTCAAATGCGCAAGCATCCGGAGTTCAATCTGCGAATAGTCCGCAGAAAGAATCACTTGGTTTTCAGGATCCGCCGGGACAAAAGCTGCGCGGATTTTTTTGCCTTCCTCCGAGCGAATCGGAATGTTCTGCAAATTCGGATCCCGGCTGGACAAGCGACCGGTCGCTGTTCCCCATTGGACAAAATTCGTGTGAATGCGATGCGTTTCCTTATTGACCAAAGTCGGCAGAACTTCCACATAAGTGTTCTGCAATTTTTTCAATTCACGAAAATGCAAAATCGACTGCAACAAAACGGTTTCTTGTTCGCTCAAATCGAATTCATTCAAAAGACGGTCGAGAACGGCGCTATCCGTGCTGCGGCCCGTCGCCGTTTTTTTCAAGACCTTCAATTTCAAATCGTCATACAGAACTTCGGAAAGTTGTTTGGGTGACCCGATATTAAAAGGCTTTCCCGCAAGCTGATAAACAAAATTTTCCGTTTTTTCAATGCGGGCAGAAAAATCTTTAGAGAGTTCTTCCAACGACTTTAAATGGACGGCGGCTCCGTTTTCTTCCATATTGAAAAGCACTTTTAAAATCGGCATTTCCGTTTCGTTAAAATGCTTTTCCAAATTGGCCTGCGTCAGTTTACTTTGTACGTAATTCCACAGTTCATAAATCGCAGCGGCGTTCTTTGCCGCAAATTCGCCGCCCTCATCTACAGATACGCGAGAAAACGGGATTTCATTTTTTCCATGCCCGACTAAAGATTCTTTGGAATCCAGTTCCCTGCCGACAAATCGCATGGAGAGTTCTTCCAATTCGTATTTGGATTCCCCGGGAGAAAGCATCCAAGCCCCGATTTGCGCATCTAAAATTTCTGCGGGTTCCACGCGTTCATCCATCGCCCGAGAAAGCACGTGCAACGTCGTCTTGGCCGAAAACATCCGCCATTTTTTGGACGCAATCGTGAATACAGGTACAAACCAATCTGCAAAGTATTCCGTATCGATATTGTTCAGCGGGATTCCCATATCGTCCGTATGTCCCAGCGGAACATAGAAGCCGCGATTCGGTTCTACGGCAAACGCTACGCCGACAATGGCCGTCTCCATTTGATTTTCGCCGTCAAACATGACCGCTATCGAAGGCGACTCACAGGATTCCACCGCCGCCTGCATTTCTTGAAAAGCCTTGGTCGTGCGCACCATCACCGTTTCAAAAGGCTTGGCACTTCGCTTGGGCAATTCGCTCGAAAATCCCGCCTTGGAAGGAACGTCTTCTAAAAGTCGCAGCAGACTGAAAATTTCGTTTTCCTTGAAAACGGCGGCAAGCGCATCGCTTTCGATGCCGTGAAATTCCAACTCTTCCAAGGTTCCTTTAAACCCTCGGGACGATTGAATCGTGACAAGTTCCCGAGAAAGAAAAGCGTTTTCCTTGCCTTTTTCCAGATTGTCGTGCAAACCCTTTTTGGAAACTTTATCCAAATTTTCATAGAGATTATCGATGTTTCCAAATTCCAAAAGAAGCTGTACAGCCGTTTTCGGGCCGACTTTTGCGACACCGGGAACATTGTCGGAACTGTCGCCCATCAAAGCCAAATAGTCGCGGATCTGTTCCGGGGGGACTCCGAATTTTTCTTGAACCTGTTCCGGGCCAAAATCAATGCCGTCGGCTCCCTTCTCCAAATGGAAAAGATGAATTCTATCGTTCACCACCTGCGAAAGGTCCTTGTCCTTTGTCACTAGAAAAATCTGCTCGATGCCCTCTTTATACGCCACTTCCGCAGCAGCAGCCATCACATCGTCCGCTTCAAATCCTTTTTCAGAAAGAACAGGAATACCGCTGGCCTGAATCGCTTCTTCCAAAAGCGGCAGCTGCCTTGCCATTTCTTCGGGCATGGGACCTCGATTCGCCTTGTATTCTGGATAGAGTTCATGGCGAAAAGTCGGAGCGTTCACGTCGCGGACAATGGCAAAATGCGTCGGCTTGTGCTTGGCGAGCAATCGCAAAACCGTCCCCCAGTAACCGTGAACCAAAGAAACATCCAATCCATTCTTGTTGATCAAAGGATTTTTGGCATAGGCATAAAACATCCGAAACGCCAGAGCATACGAATCCAAAAGAAGAAGTTTTCTCGGACGATTTTCCATTTTCTACTCCTCGTTATAGCTGGAATAATAAGCTTCCAGCTTGGGGCGACATTCTTCATAGCACTTTTGCAAATTCGGATCGAATTGGGTGCCCATGGATTCCAAAATGATTTTATCCGCTTCGGCAAAAGAAAACTTTTTCTTGTAGCTGCGCTCGCTGACCAAGGCGTCATACACGTCGGCAATCGCCATAATGCGGGCTTCCAGCGGAATCTGTTCGCCTTTCAATCCTTTCGGGTAACCCGAGCCATCCCAGCGTTCATGATGGAAGAAGGCCATGTTCTGGGCGATTCGCTGCATCTCTTCCGATTCCACATTCGACAGCACGTTTTTGATAATTGCCGCCCCGATTTCCGCGTGGGTTTTCATCACTTCATATTCTTCGGGCAAGAACTTTCCCATTTTTGTCAATATGGAATCTTTAATCGCAATTTTTCCCACATCGTGCATGGGAGCGGAACGGATGACATTATTGCAGAAATCTTCCGAGACTTGCCCATTTGCGTTTTGCCGGATTACGCCGACTAAAATTTGAACAGCATGGGCGACGCGTTTTAAATGTCCACCCGTGCTGCCGTCCCGGAATTCCACCATATAAACCAGGCCGAGCGACATCTGCTTTTGTATCGAATGAATTTGGAGATTCTTTTCCTTTAAATCGGTCAAAGACGAATTGTAACGCCCCAAAAGCGAACTGTATTGCTGCATCTGCACGTCCTTTTCTATCCGCAGCAAAAATCCCTTGCTGCCATATCCGTAGCTTACGGAGCGCACCAGGCATTTGAAAAAATCATCCCCAATTTGAAAATAGGAGAGGTTCTGGTTCATGGAAACCGCCCGATGAATCACATTCAAAAACGCCTTAAAGCTCTCGTTGGAATCTTTAAGGACGGAATCGATTCGACGGTGCAAAAGTTCCGGAAAATAGCGAAACGCCAACTCATTCGCTCCCACATAATGATAATCAGGAGTAATGGAAATATAGGCGCAAAAATTATTTTTTTGAACTTCTTCAATGATCAAGGAATTCAAATCATACCGTTGGAAACGGCTCGCGGCAAATAAAAGAATTACTTCGATAATCACATAGCAAGCGGGCATTACCAGCGTATCGGTTCCCAACGCACGAGAAACGATAAATGCTTCGCCGCAAACAACACCGATGAGCGATGTATAGGCCAAATTATAAATAGGAATGTTTTTCTTTCGGATGCAAGCGTAAAGCCAAACGCCCATGCACGCCGCCATATAAGAGAGAAACATGACATTAAAGCAAACATGAAACGGCCCGTATTCCACAGCAAAATTGCCAACGCCCATCGTCGTGATATATTCGACCTTTTCATAGAACCACGGTTTGTATCCCGTCGTGCAAGCCATTGTAAAAACAAAAATGCTGGGCAACAGCAGCAACAAATAGGTTTTCCGTTTCAATCGAATCTGGCAGACATCAAGGACTCCCAAGAAAATGAACATCGGGAAAAATGCCGCTCCGATATAAGCAATTTTATTTGCCAAAATCGCTTCTTCCACATTGGTGGACAGCGCCAAAAACAAATGCCCTAATTGCGCGATTGCCAAAAAATGAAAAACAGACGAATAAAAAAAGTTTTCTCTCTTTTTCGGGAACAAGCTATACAAAATAAGCAAGTTCACGGCGGAAATTACACACATCGCAATCAAATAAAAAATCACCATAATACAAAAATAAAAAAGCGAACGGAGGTCCATTCGCTTTTCTTTTTGCAAAAGTCAAAAATGCTCTATAAACGGATAGAGATTTTTTCTCGCATTTCTTTTACCGTTTCTACCGCCTTTTCTACCGAGTTCGCCCGGGCCAATAAAACGCCCATACGACGGTGCCCTCCGACTTGCGGTTTTCCAAACAGGCGTAGTCCCGTATCTGGATTTTCCAGCACTTTCGCGAGATTGCCAAATTCAACCCGATCAGATTCGCCGTCCACAACGATCGCCTTGGAAGCGGAAGGACCGCGGAAAGCGATATTCGGGATTGGCAAGCCTAAAACAGCTCGAGCGTGAAGCGCAAATTCCGAAAGATCCTGCGAAATCAAAGTGACCATTCCGGTATCATGCGGGCGCGGACTCACTTCGCTGAAAAGGACATCTTCTCCGCAAACAAACATTTCCACGCCGAAAATGCCACGACCGCCCAAAGCGTCCGTAATTTTTTTCGCGATGTCCTGCGCTTTAGCCAGAACGGATTTTGCCATCGGCTGCGGCTGCCAAGATTCCTGATAATCCCCATTGACCTGATGATGCCCGATGGGTTCCAAAAAAGAAGTGCCTCCCACATGACGCACCGTGAGCAAGGTGATTTCATAATCGAAAGGAACAAAGCCTTCGACAATCACCCGGGATGGCTGTCCCGTACGTCCCTGGCTCTGCGAAATTTCCCAAGCCTTTTCGACATCCGCTTCGGTTTTTATGGTGCTTTGCCCATGCCCCGAAGAACTCATAACGGGCTTGACAACACAGGGGATGCCAACCGATTCCACCGCTTTTTTGAAATCGGCTTCGTTGTCCGCAAAACGATATGGCGAAGTCTTAAGGCCCAATTCTTCCGCGGCCAGCCGTCGAATGCCTTCGCGATTCATCGTCAAGCGAGTCGCCATCGCCGTCGGAATCACATTGTAACCTTCCTTTTCCAATTCCAAAAGGGTCGGCGTAGCAATCGCTTCGACCTCTGGCACAATGTAGTCCGGTTTTTCGAGTTCTATCACCCGACGCAATTCGGAGCCGTCCAGCATATTAACGACATGGCTGCGATGCGCCACCTGCATTCCGGGCGCATTAGCATAACGATCAATAGCAATCGTCTCGACGCCCAAACGCATCATTTCAATGATTACCTCCTTACCGAGTTCCCCCGCGCCACAAAAAAGAACACGGGTCGCCTTGTCGCTGAGAGGAGTTCCAATTGTTCCTAGTTCTGCCATCCTATTCTCCAGTTACTTTTTGTTTTTTCCGGAAGTGCCTTTTTCGTATCCATTCAAGCAAGAAACGGCCTGACTATTGCAAGGAGTTCCCTCCCGGAAAGTCGTTTCGCCGTCCGATTCAAAAACCGCATGAACCATACGGACAAAATCATTCGAAGCCGACTTGCCCACTGTCACCTTGTAATAGAGTTCGTCGTCCCGAGTATAAACAAGAATCGTCGCGGTTTCACGGGAATTCCATTTGCTCTTTACCGAAAAACCGTAAGGGACCTCTTGAACCGTGAACGCCTGCAATGCGGGCATTTCGATTTCAAAGTCCTTCCAAGTGACAAACTTGCCCGCTCGCCGCGCTTCAAAAAACGCCGAAGAATCCTTTTCGTTCATATCGCCCATGACACGATTGATCTGGCCGTCGTAAGCCTCTTGAAGCAGCCGCAGTTCCTCTTCCTGCAAAGTCAATCGTTCTTCCGAATCCATCGCCCAGAGCGGAATCGCCCAAAAAATCGCAAAAACAAAAAGCCATTTATACATATTACAACTTTAAAAATAAATCTTCTCTTTTGAAAAATGCTTTGTGCAAGAACAGCTTTTAGGCCAAATAAAAAAGCCGGAATGTTCGCTATATGAACTCTTCCGGCAAAAAATTCTGGGCATCGTCTGGAGAAAACGCCCGGATAGAATTTTAAGGGCTACCGAAGCACCAGCGTTTTTGTCAAAAGCGTTTTACCGTTTTCCGAAACGACTTTGACAATCCACTTGCCCGCAGGAATTTTGGAAAGCGACACATTAGCATTCCCCGAAACCGGTTGCTGCAAGCACAGTTTTCCATTGACACCGAGCAGAGATAAAGTGCTTTGCGCCGGAGCCTGTACAAACAAATTCCGCGCGCGAAGTTCCACCGAAGCGGCCAGCGTTTTCAGATTTACCTTTGTCGGAATCGGGAGGATTGTCCCCTTCGGAGCTCCGACAACGAGCCCTCGTCCAACAGTGCTCATATAGACCACACCAAAATGGTTCATGTCGCCCTGTACAAAATTGCCGTTGCCCGGACCGCCGAACTGATGTTTATCGTCATTGATGCGTTCCCAAGTTTTCCCTTTATCCGTGGAACGGTAAATGCCCAGAGGATTCTCCGCTCCGCCGGCAATGCCCCAAATGAAAATCGTCTCGTAATCCGCGCCTTCTTTCGCTTTGCCGATTCCCACGGCAATCGCCGTATTCACTCCAGAAACGCGATTCCAAGAAGCTCCGCCATCTTCCGTATAGGCCAGACCATTTTCGGAATACCCTTTGGCAAGCCAAACTTGAGACTGGTCGAGAGGCACCCACAAATGTCCTTCCTTTCCGGGGACCGTGCGAATCAGACCGCCGCCATTATAATATTCGCCCGTGGATTCGTTTTGCAAACGGGCATCCTGCTTCAAAAATGTTTTGGCTTTGTCCGTCGATTTGTAAAGCGAACCCATCGAATTGACAACATAAAATGTATTGGCGTCCACGGGGTCTGCAACAATTCGCGCATACTGCGTCTGCTCGCCCGTATTGACGGATTCCCACGTAACGCCATTGTCTTCGGAGCGGTAAACCGTTGCGCTCTGGTCGGGGCGATGCAGCATCACTTTGCCGTCCGCAGAAAGAACAACCAGGCCTTTGGAACCTTTGAGATTCGTTTCCACAGAATCCCAAGTTTTTCCCAAATCGTCAGAGCGATACATGACATTGTAATTGATGGATTCATATTGCCCGTAAACCGTAATCACTCCGGTGCGCAAAAGCGTTCCAGATTCCGCTGCATACGCCATGCTTTCTGTCGTTCCGATTGTAGGCGTGTGGCGCGGATAACTTTTTTCGACATCTTCATAAACAGCGCCGTCATAATCCCCAATCGCCGTAACCAGCGGTCCGTTCGGAATGCTCACGATATCGAGAGGGACCGTTTCTTCAATTCCCTTGGACTGGAATTTCCAAAGCGGGACAGCCGCTGTAATATCGTCCGTCTGGAAAATGCCGTTTCCACTGGTCACCCAAACCTGTTTGGAATCAAAAGGGTTGAATTCGAGGGAACCCGCCCAATGAATCGCATTGCCCGGAATCCAGGCGGTTCCATTTGCATCGACATTCACGCCCGCATTGAAATCTTGCCCATGAATCCACGTTGTGCCGCCGTCCGTAGAAACGTAAATGCGGTCGCCGTAATTATCCTTTCCATTTTCGTAAAGATGCCTGCCGGTGTACTTGCCGACCGTAGAAACGACAATGTGTTTGGAATCGTTCGGATCAATCGCAATGCCGCCGTAAGAGCTGGCGTCTTTTTCTCCGCCATTGGAAGGCGTAATATCCGTCCACGTTCCTGTTGCAACATTGTATTTGTAAACGGCTCCGCTATTGACGCTATGCGGTCCCGGGCCATCGGCATAAGTGATATAGAGATTTCCTTCAACCAGCTTGGCGCGGTGCGGCATTAGATTCGCGGGGCCACCCGAAACGACCGTCCAAGTTTTTCCGCCGTCCCGACTGACCTGCAAATTGTCCGAGGTTTGGGATATGCCGATGTAAATCGTCGAGGAGGAACCATCGGCAAGGGTGCTTTGTGAATCATCAAAAAGGACAAAGCTAATGCCATTGACATTGGTGAGAGAATTTCCTGTGGCACTGGAAAGGGCGACTTCATAAATGCGATTCCATGTTTTGCCGTAATCTTCGCTTTTATAAAGCCCTTTGGTTCGGCTACCGCACAAAATAATGTTCGACATATTCGGATCGACGGCAAGTTTTTCGCCGGTTTGCCGACCCATGCCGTTTCCGTGCGCCAGCATTTCCACATAGCTCGTGTCCCAAGTCGTTCCGTAGTCTTCACTGCGAAGAACCGCCGTTCTGCCATCGCTAAAATATCCCGTTCCCGCAAGAACGTAAATTCGTTTCGGATCCTTGGGATCCAGCGCAAACGCTTCCGTTCCGTATAATCCCTTGTCGTTTTCCGAAATCCAATCCATCAAAGGAATCCAGCGGCTGGCATCAAAATTATAACGGTAGATGCCGCCGACATCGGTTCGGGCGTAAAGCACATTTTTCTCGGTCGGGTGAAAAATCACCGCGCTCACAAATCCGCCACCGTCAAAGCGGACATTGCCCCAATCATAAGATTCCGCAGCAAACGCGGAAACTCCGAATCCGAAAACAACCGAAGTGAATATTTTTAGAAATCGCATGATAAATCCTTTTGTTTAGAAAGAAAATATATTCTTTTTAGGGCGGGATATATAAAACACCTGCCGATTTTCTTGGTCAGCGATTGATGTGCTTCGACTAGTTCGACAAGCGACTGCTGTGCTTCGAGAACCGGTCCCTGAGCCTGTCGAAGGGCAGCAACCGGTTGTCGAAGCACACCAACCGGTGCGAAAGTCATGGCAAGGAAAAAATCGGCGAAGCAATCTTCAATCACGCAAAGGATTGCCACACCGCAATCCGTTTTTCGCTTGGGACAGCGAATGTAATCATTACAAAGCCCGACGCACGTCTGAAACGCCGAATGTAACCATTACAAAGCCCGACGCACGTCTGAAACGCCGAATGTAACCATTACAAAGCCCGACGCACGTCTGAAACGCCGAATGTAACGGAGTCAAAAAGACATAGGGAATGCTTCAAAGCGCATCAACAAGTTAGCGGGGCACTTCGGAGTTATCAGTTGTCCCTGCCCTTCGGCAGGCGAGCATCTGGTGGATCCTCTTACCGATAATTCAATTCAATTCTTTTTTGACTGTAAATCGATTGCCCGCCATTGCAGGCGTAAGCGACAATGCACACGACAAAAAAAGCGGGAAGAGTGCCAAAACCAAAAATTTCACAGCCGATGAACATCGGAGCGAGCCATGTTTTTGTAGCGCTTCCAAAAACCGCAGCATACCCGAGAGCCGCAGCAAGCGGAAAAGGAAGTCCTAATGCGACAGAAGCGACCGCGCCAAAACTCGCACCGATGCTAAATAAAGGTGTCACTTCTCCGCCGACAAATCCCGCCGAAAGGGTTAAAATCGTCAAAACGAATTTCAAAATCCAATCGTAATTATAAATGCCCTCGGCATATCCATTTGCACCGATAAAGCTCCAGTCAATTAGATTTGTTCCTAACCCAGAATAGCGCCCTTGCCAGAGCAACAGGAAAAGGATACTCAATGCGACGCCCATCACAGCAACCCGCCGGATTTCATTCGGAAATTTTTTGGCAAAGAACGCACGGGAAAGCTTTAGCACCTTCGCAAAGCCGCCGCCCACAATGCCAAAAAGTACTCCGAGCAATGCCAGTTTCAAAATGAAATTCACATCCAGCGAACCCTCATGAACAAAAAGAGAAAACACATCCAAGCCGCCGTTCTTTTCTAACAAACCGTTCAAATCCACAGAAAATTTGGGAAGCCCCAGCATATTTGAAACCTTGCAAGCGGCAAAGGATGCGATCGCCGTCGGGAATAGGGATTTCAAATCGAGATAGCCGACAATCAGAACTTCCAGCGCAAAAATTGTCGCCGCCAAAGGAATCTGGAAAAGTCCCGAAAATCCAGCGGCCATTCCCGCGACAAGCAAAATATGTCCCGCATTTTCAAAGGGGAGTTTTTTGCCCACGCCATGGCCCAAAGCCGCACCCATCTGCATGGCAACGCCCTCGCGCCCAGCGCTTCCACCAAACAAATGCGTCATCCACGTGCCAACGGCGACAAATGGAATCATTCGCCACGGAATGCCGAATTCCTTTCCTTGCCCCACGGCAAAAACCAGGTTCAAGCCGCGTTCCGAACCTTTTCCCCATTTTTTATAAGCAAACACGATTCCCACACCGACAAGAGCCAGCAAAGGAATAAAATACAACGGATGAGCGTCCCGCAAATTTCCAACAAGCAAAAGGACTCGACCGAAAAACGCCATCAAAGCACCGATAAAAGTTCCCAGCAAAAGCGCAACAAGCGAGAGTGCCGGCAAAGAAAGCCACTTTTTGCAAAATCCGACAAGGCGCGACTTCATCTGCGCCTTTGCCATTTTCATCATCTGCTCTTTCATTTCGGGAGACATTCCCGCGAACATTTCCTGAAACTGCTTGTATTTATTGGAGTTAAAATTCATCATCGGATTTGTTCCCTTTTAAAATGGCAAAAATGTTTATTCGGATGCGCCCTATTCCAGATTTTGCAGAATTTTTTCCAGCATCGCGTGGCAGCCTTTGTTCACATCTTTCCACGTCTCTTCAAAATCGCCGGTGTACCAAGGGTCAGCGACATCCCGATTTTCTCCGCACCAATCCATCAGCAAAGAAATTTTCCCTTTGACTTGAGGGTCCGTTTCTCGCGCATAAATATCAGCGGGCAAAATCCAGCGAAGATTTCGCAGATTATTCAAATCCATCAAAACGATGTAATCATAGTAGGAGTAATCTTCGGCTGTCATTTGTACGGCAAATTTTCCGTGGCAATCGATTCCATTTTTGAGCAAAATTCTGCGAGCGGGAGGATATACGGGATTTCCGATTTCTTCGGTGCTTGTCGCCGCCGAAGCGATTACAAAATCAGCAGGCGCATATTTTTTCCCAACGGGGATTTTTGACACTAGTTTTTTCATGACAAATTCCGCCATAGGGCTTCGGCAGATATTTCCATGACAAACAAAAAGAATGCGAACCATTTTTACCGTCCACGCTTATTGCGGAATCGCCGCGATTAATTTTTTCGTATAGTCCGCCTGGGGGTGCAAAATCACATTTCGGCTCGTTCCCGTTTCCACAATGCGACCATTGAACATCACCGCTACGCGATCCGTGTATTGCGCGACCAGTCCCATATTGTGCGTAATCAAAAGCACCGCTGTTTGCGATTGATTCGCCATTTGTTTCAACAAATTCAGCACCGCCGCTTGCACGGTCACGTCCAAAGCCGTCGTCGGTTCGTCCGCAATAATCAAATCCGGTTCCGAGACCAGAGCCATCACGATGCAAATCCGTTGCAACATTCCTCCGCTCATTTCGCAGGGGTAGCCGTTCAGCACGCGTTCCAAATCCGAAAAACCCGCCGATTGCAAGAGTTCCCGAATTTTTTCCAACGCTTCCTTTTTGGGCGTTTCAGGAATCGCTTCCAAAAGTTGGCTTTTGATTTTGCGAACAGGATCCAGTGCCTGCATCGGTTCCTGAAAAATCACCGAGATTTTTTTCCCGCGAATCCTCCGCAATTCCACCGGTTTCATCTGGAGCAAATCTTCGCCGTGAAAAATCGCCGATCCCGAAATCACTTGTGCCGAAGGACGAGGCAAAAGTCCCAAAAGGCTCATCGCCGTCACGCTCTTTCCGCTGCCCGATTCGCCGACCAGCGCAAAAAATTCTCCAGGGCGAATTTCAAACGAAACGTCAAAAGTCACCTGTTTCCGCTGTTCCCCGCCAAAAGCCACCGAAACATTTTGCACCGAAATCACCGGCGACACGTTTTCTGCCAAATCATTCATAACGGTCTCCGCGTTTCGGATCCATAACATCCCGGATTCCTTCGCCGACAAAAGTCGTCAAGAGCAGAGTCACAAAAAGAGCCGCCACCGTGCTGACCGAAATCCACGGCGCATACAAATTGTTCAAGCCTTCGCTCATCAGTTCGCCCCAACTCGGCGTCGGCGGTTCCAGTCCAAAACCCAAAAAATCCAGCGACGTCAAGCTGCCAATTCCGCCGATCAACGTAAAAGGAAATAGCGAAATCACAGGAGTCATCGCATTCGGCAAAATCTCTTTGAAAAAAATATGCAACCTTCCCATTCCCAGCATTTTCGCTGCACGCACATACTGTTGTGAACGCAACTTCAGATATTCCGCGCGCATATAATAACTGAGCGAAATCCAGTTAAAAGCCGCCATAATCGCAATCAGCAATACAAAACTGCGCCCGTAAATAGAACCGATTAAAATGACCACATACAAAAACGGCAGCGACGACCAAATTTCAATCCCCCGCTGCATAAAGATGTCCCACTTGCCGCCCAAATAACCCTGAATCCCGCCGATGACGATTCCCAAAAACGTGCCGAGCAACGTCAAGAGCAAACTGAAACTCATGCAAATTCGAAAACCGTGAATCAGGCGAGCAAGAACGTCTCGACCATGCGCATCCGTTCCCAGCAAGTGCCGGTGGCTAGGCGCGAATGGCGGCGTCCCTTCTTCTGAAAGATCCGCTTTCAAAGGATCCTGCGCAATCAAGGGCATGAGCGCCCATACGTTTTTTCCGTTTTCCTTTGCTTCGGAAATCAACTTGGGGTAATCCGGTTCGGTCTGGTATATTCCCCCGAATTCCGTTTCGGCGTAAGAGACAAAGGCTGGGAAATAAGTTTTCCCTTCATAGCGCATGAGCAGCGGTTCATCGTTCACCAACCACGGCGAGAGCAGCGAAAACGCATACAGAGCAACCAGTGCCCAAAACGAAACAAAAGCCAACCTGTTTTTTTTCAGCAGCAGAATTTTCTTTTGGGTTTCGGACGAAATTTTGAACATCTGCGCCTCAGCCGAATCGGATTCTCGGGTCCACAAAAGTGTAAAGGATATCGCTGAAAAGACGACCGAACATCGTGAGGACGCTCGAAAGCAAAATCACGCCCATCACAACATTGTAATCCCGATTCACCATGGAATTGTAATAAAGAAGTCCCATGCCGTCGATGTCGAAAACTTTTTCAATTAAAAGGGCTCCCGCAAAAAGAAGGGTGAATATTTCGGAAAGGCGCGTGACAATCGGAATCAGCGCGTTCCGCAAGGCGTGCCGAACCAGAGCTTCGCGAAAAGAAAGTCCCTTCGCCATCGCCGTCCGCATATAGTCCTTGCCCAATTCTTCGAGTACGCTGTTCTTCATTAAAAAAGTCAAAAAGGCGAACTCGCCGATCATATAGCAAAACATCGGGAGCGTCCAGTGCATCAGAACATCTCCAGCTTTTCCCCAAAAGGAGAGCTCTTCAAAATCTTCGGACACGATGCCGCCCAGCGGGAAAATATCCAAAAAAGAGCCGCCCGCCAAAAAGATGATAAGGAGAATGCCAAGCGCATAACCGGGCATCACATAGCCCGAAAAAATCACCGCCGAAGACGCCTTGTCAAACAGGGAATGGTTCCGGACCGCTTTGGCAAGCCCCAGAGGAATGCACACGAGATAGCTCAAAAAAAACGAAGTGATTCCAAAGGCCAGCGAAACAGGAAAGCGGGAAGCGATGACATCCCACACCGGGATTCCGTAGGAATACGAAGTTCCCAAATCCAGATGGACGACATTCCACAGCCAGTCCAGATAACGCTCCCACGCCGGCTTGTCAAAACCGAAATAGCTCTGAATCTGCGCTATCTGTTCGGGAGAAATCGCCTTGGACGCCGAAACTCCCCCATGAGCTGCCGCCGCGGACTGCACCTTGGCAATCATTTCCTCGACGGGACCGCCCGGAATCAACTGCACCAAGGCAAAGCAGACGACCGTAATTCCCAAAACCGTGGGAATCATAAGCAGCAATCGGCGGATAATATAGGCTTTCATGGATAAGGGAAATTTAACTTTTTCCCGCTTTTCTTTGGATTTTTCACGCTTTTTGCGCCCTCAAAATCATTTTTTGCATTTCTACGCAAATTTTGCGTTATTCGGTCTCCATTTTCACGCCCCCTTGACAAAAGGACAAAAATTTTCTCTTTTTGCTTTCGACAAACAGAAATTTAACCCTTTTTGGAGATAAGGATATGCCTTGCGGAAAGAAAAGAAAGCGTAAGAAGATTGCGACCCACAAACGTAAAAAACGTCGTCGTCGTGATCGTCAGAAGAAGAAGATTCGCTAGTATCAGCTGACTCTTTCCGAAGACTTGCGGAATAGTAAAAGGGAAGCCTTCCGGTTTTTCCTTTTGTTTTTGTTTTAAAAGCAAAATCAGCTTCGCTTCTCCAAGGAGCGGGGGTGTTGAGAGTTGAGAGTTGGAACTGAGAACTAAGAACTGAGCTCCCCTTTGAAAAATTTTTCAGCGCGAGTATTTTGTAGAAGTTCGTATATAATTCCCATTTCTCTTTTTGCTACCTTTCCCCTATGCAAATCGAAGGCACGCTTAAAACCATTACCTTTCGCAATTCGGAAAACGGATTTTCGGTCCTTAAATTCTTGGTAGAAAGCGAAGCGCGCCCTGTCACCGTCACGGGTTCCTTTCCCGACCTTTCCATTGGCGAATCGCTGCGGATGGAAGGCGACTGGAAAATGCACCCGAAATACGGAAGGCAGTTCATTTGCACAAAGAGCGAGGCCTTTGTCCCCGAAAGCGGAGCCGGACTTGTCGCCTACCTGTCCGGAGGGCTTTTCAAAGGAATCGGGGAAGCGACTGCCAAACGCCTTGTCGATACTTTCGGAAACGATTTAGTGCACATCCTTGACGGCGACGGTGATGCGCTGGCCAAAAAGAAAATCAAAGGATTCTCTGGGAAAAAGGTCACCAAGTTTTTGGAAGACTGGCGGCAAATGCGGGAAAGCCGGGAAACGATGCTGTTTCTTTACGGGCACGGTATCACGGGAAGCGTCGCTTTAAGGCTGTGGAGGCAATACGGTCAAAGTACCGTCCAAATCATTTCGCAAAATCCCTACCTGCTCTGCGAAGAAGTCTGGGGAATCGGATTTACCAAAGCCGACGCCATCGCCAAAAAAGTGGGCATCCCCGATTGGGACGAAAGACGTCTGGAAGCGGGAATCTGCTTTGCCATATTCAAAGCCTCTTCCGAAGAAGGGCACACTTACTTGCCCCGCGAAGTTCTGCTAAAAAACGCCGCCAGAGAACTGCGCCTACAAATGGATTCGCAAGAAGCTTTCGACAATCTGGCTTATGCGCTAGAACAGCTTTTCAAAGAGCGCAAACTGAACGAGGACAACGACCGGATAGCGATTCCCAATCTGGCCCGCGCCGAATTTTTCGTGGCTGAATTTATTCGTAAGCGCATGACTTCGCACGAATCCGATTCCGACAATTTTCAAAAACTGGAAGAACTGCTCTCCGCTTTAGAAAAAGAACAGGGATTTGCATACGATCCCATACAAAAAGCGGGAATCATCCAGGCATATCAAAGCCGCATTTTCATTATCACGGGCGGACCGGGAACAGGAAAGACCACCCTTCTTAAAGGCATTCTGGCTCTTGCCGATGCGAACGAAGTGGACGTCACCCTTGCCGCGCCCACGGGCCGTGCCGCCAAAAGAATGCAAGAAGTGACCGGCCACGAAGCCAAGACTTTGCACCGCTTGCTCGAAATCAATCCCGAGACTCGGCGGTTTTTGCGAAACGAGAATTTTCCGCTTGCTACGGGAATCGTCATCGTCGATGAATTTAGCATGGTCGATACCTGGCTTTGCGCAGGACTGATGAAAGCCATCCCGGAACAGACGCGCCTTATATTGATCGGCGACAAGGATCAGCTGCCCAGTATCGGCCCGGGAAACGTTCTGCGAGACCTTTTGCAAATTTCGCAAATTCCCAATATCCGGCTTCACCATATTTTTCGTCAGACCGGAGGAAACGACATCGCCGAAAAAGCGGCCATCATCAACCAAGGGAAAAAGCCGTCGCCGACAGAAGGCAACAATTTTCACTACCGAACCTTTACCGAACCCGAAGAAGCCCTGCTCGCATTAAAAGAACTCGTCACCGAAAAGATCCCGTCGATTTTCAAAAACGCCTGCAAAGATTTGCAGATTCTGGTTCCTGTGCATAAAGGTCCCCTCGGCACGATTTCTTTAAACAGCTGTCTGCAAAATCTTCTCAACGATTCTTCGGACGGATTCACTTCGCACGGCGTTCTCTGGAAAAGGAACGACCGGGTGATGCAAATGAAAAACAATTACGAGAAAAATATTTTCAACGGGGACATCGGGAAAATCATCGCTCAAGAAAAAAGCAAAGACAAAATCACCGTGGATTTTGACGGGCATCTTGTCTGCTACGAATCCGACGAACTGGAAGAGCTTTCGCTCGCCTACGCCTGCACCATCCACAAAAGCCAAGGAAGCGAATACCCCGCCATCGTTCTTGTACTGAACGCCGACACGCCCTGGATGCTGCAAAGAAATCTGCTTTACACGGGAATCACCCGCGCCAAAGGACACGTTTGGATTCTTTCAGGGAACGGCGCTTTTGAAGAAGCCATTCGCAATAACCGGATGCAACTCCGCTATACGCGCTTATGCGAGCTGGTCTCCAGCGACCTCGAAGACGAAAAAGATCCCGACGCCAAAACGCCGGGACCTTACGATAAATTTCTTTCGTTTTTAAACGAATAAATCCAGTGAGAGAATCGTGGATAGAGACTACGAATCACTCGCCTTTTATGCAACCGCTTTTTTGAAAGAGCAAGGTCCTATTTAATTCCTGTACTGCCAAAGCCGCCGCGGTTTTTATCTTCCAGGGTGCTCTCTTCAAAATGGATTTTGGGCTGATTTTCCATAATGCGGAATTGGGCGATACGGCTGCCCTTTTCGATAACGACATCTTCCGTCGCGTAAGCCGGGAACTTCCACCAGTCCTCTTTGCCGCAGTAACTGGAATCGACGACGCCCACGGAATTCGCCTGCAAAATTTTCCAGTTTTTGAACGTGGAACTGCGCGGTGCGATATGCGCTTCATAACCTGCGGGCAGCTTCATTGCGACCCCCAGATGAATCAAGCGGAACTCCCCTTTTTTCAAAGAAACGGTTTCCGCTGCGCGCAAATCAATCCAGTCCGATTTACCGCCGATATATTCCAAACGCGGAATCGAATCGTCCAAATACTGAATTTGAATGACCTGTTCCATTAGAGAAGTTCCTTGCGCAAGTCCGCATCGCTTTTGCACGAAAGGTAAGCGGGCGGCACATCCAGAACCGTTTTGCAACCGAACGAACTCGCCTGTTCAAATTTTACGGCGGCTCGGACGTAAGCGACCAAAACCGAAGCGGTAAACGCCGGATTTGAATCGAGCTTCAGGCTGTATTCAATCACATTGGAAAATTCGTCTTGCAGACCCGTTTTCCCCGAACGAATCACAAAGCCACCATGAGCCATTCCCGAATGATTTTTTACAAATTCATCTTCGTCAATAAAATGGACAACCGTGTCGTAATCCGCAAAATAGTTCGGCATGGTCTTAATTTCTCTTTCCACTTCGGCAGCGTTTGCGCCCGCTTCCAAAACGACGAACACTTCCCGCAAGTGCTTTTCCCGAGTCGAAAGTTTCGGAGCCTTTCCCGAACGAACCGCTTCCAGCGCACTCTCAATGGGGATCGTATATTGCTTGGCGTTTTTCACACCGCGAATCCGGCGGACGGCATCGGAATGTCCCTGCGAAACGCCCTTACCCCAGAACGTGTAAGTTTCTCCGTTCGGCAGAATCGAATCCGCATAAACCCGACTCAAAGAAAAAAGCCCCGGATCCCAGCCGACCGAAATGATGGCGACTTTATTCCCGGCTTTTGCCGCCGAATCGACAGCCGCAAAATGCGAAGGAATTTTAGCGTGCGTGTCAAAGCTATCGATCACGTTAAAATGCTTGGCAAATTCTGGAGTCTGCATCGGCAAATCCGTAGCGCTTCCGCCGCAGAGAATCATCACGTCGATTTTGTCTTTCCAATCCAGAACGTTTTGAATCCCCACAACCGGAACGCCCGCCGTCAAAAGTTTTAGCGAAGCCGGATCCCGACGGGTGAACACCGCAACGAGATTCATGTCCGAAGATTTCTGGAGGGCGCATTCCACGCCGCGTCCAAGATTACCATAACCAAGAATTCCAATTCGAATCATAAAAATCCTTTATGGCCTCTTCTAAAAATTCATATTCAAAAAATCGATAGCGACCGTTTTACCGGCAGTCCATTCGACTTCTCTTCATTCAAGCCATTTTTAGAAGCAGCCTTGTTTTGAAGCCCGCTTAATTTACAAATTTTGAAAAGAATTTGGAAAACCCCACATCAAAAAGACGCTCTGAAAATCAAAATTCTTTGGGACAGACAACCATCAGCACAACACGCCCAAGCGTCCAATTTCATCCTATCTTGCCGCCAAAAACTTTCTCCGTTTTTCCATCCATTTAGCGAGCGATTCCCAAAACTTTTGGAGAGCCATTCTGCCATTTTTGGAAATTATATACAAAATTCCTCCAAATACCCTCAAATATTTTTTTTCAAAACGAGAATTTCTTTTCACAAGATGAATTTCTTCTCGCGGGTCGCGAGGTGCTCGCTTACCCATGAGCCTTGGGAACTTGTTCCCTTAGGCGAATTGTCCCTTTCAGGGATACTTCAACTACGGAATCGGAGATTCCTAGTTTCAGGGATGCGCAGCCGAAGCAATCTGTGCTGGCACCTCGTCATTGCGAGGAACGTAGCGACATGGCAATCTTGTCAGCGGGAAAGGATTGCTTCACCCCTCCGGGGTTCGCAATGACGTAAAAACAACCGCCCGCTCAAGGAACGCAAGCGAGCAGGCAGTCCCGTACACAATCCGTCCCAGCGAGGAACAAAGCGACCCATGAGTCTTGGGAACTTGTTCCCTTAG
>NZ_FUWU01000015.1 GCF_900167415.1 Fibrobacter intestinalis
CGAAGAAAAACGCGACTTACTACCAGAAGAAAAAGGCTCACAAGCTTTTTTGCAAGAGGGCTGGCATCGAACCAATCAATGGTCACTTGAAGAGCGACCACCGCATGGGTCGCAACTTCTACAAGGGAATCTTTGGCGACATGCTCAACGCAAAGCTTGCAGCAGCAGCGTTCAACTTCAAGAGGGCCATGAGACGCTTTTTTGTTCTGTTGGAATGGCTATACTGTTTTTGCCTTCTGTGGAACGGAATGAACAAAAAATGCGAACGTCCTTATCTTGCGTTCGCAAAGTGACTTTTTAAGGGCTGACTATATAGAATTCCTCAAAAGTTTTACCAAGAGACAATCAAATTTTTTTTTAGATTTGCCCATGATGAGTTTCTATCGCCGATTAAAAATACTTGCGAGCTGCGGCCTGCTTTTTACGGGCCTTGCTGTCGGCGATATTTTTGACTTTGATGGGCTTTACCGGTTGCGGTATGGTCCGAATGCCAGCGTGGTTCTTTCGGGGAATACGCCTGTGGTGTGGGGCGAGTGGTTGAATCAGGCAACGGGAACAGCCTCTTTCAATTGGATTGAACCGCTGCGCAGTCTGCCTTATGGGGAACCTTTGGATCCGGATGCCGCATTTTTGCGTTTTTCCTTCGATTTGGAAGCTTCGCCTTTTTATGGGGGATTTCGTTTGGGAATCGGAGGTCGCCCTCTCCAGATGAATCCGCAAATCGAAGTTCGCTTTATTTACGAACACTACACCTATTTCAATTCCAACGTAGAGATGACTCTGGCGAGCAATTCGAAAAACGGAAGCATCGCGGATTCGTGGAATGCGGACTGGATGAGCGACCGGGTGTTTTCCAAAGACGCTGCGGTGGATTTTATGCAGAATTTCGCGTTCTATCTCAATATGGAGTATGCGCTGTTGGGGGACGGCCTGCTCGGGATTGGGGCGCATTTTACGCTGGTGGATATCAGCACTCAATTTGAAGGGAAAAGCTTCGACTATCGCAGAAATATCCCGGTTTTCAGTAGGGACTTTATTATAGATCTGGTCGCCTTCGCCTATATTCCCTTTTCGGAACACTGGGCGGTCGCTTGCCATTTGAACCAGTATAATACGGGCAATTCCCGCTCTTCGGACGGCACTTATCTGAAGGAACCTTTAAGCTATACGATTGGGTTGGTGGGTCCGTCTTTCCGCTGGGGGAAAAAATCGCCTAGCAAAGTGACCCTTTTGGGGGGCTTTTGGATGCGGGAAAAAGACCGCTTTTACAGCGGGGATGTTTCCCAGCAGTTTCTTGTCCACCTACAGTTCCAGCGGAATTTCGGATTTGATATCCAGCCAGTTCCATAAACGCATTTTTTTGTCGGGTTGAATTTTCTTTGGACTTTCCGTTTGAGGGCGCTGCGCCTCTATTTTTCGCGCCGTCCGAATCCATAAAGAACCATGATAGTCGTTTCCCCAAAAATCCAGAATGGTCGGCAGAAGCATATTGTCGTAGGGCTTCCAGGAGTGGATTCGGATTGTCCGTTTGTTTTGGGCGTTGAAGTCGCTCATTTGGACGGAATCGGGAGTCGGGAACGTGTTCGGGGTCAAGCTTTGCCAGGTCTGGGATTTTGCGGTGAGGAAAGAGGCGGGTGGGCTGTGCTGGCTGTCCGGGCACAAGAACGCACCTCGGGCGAGAAGTTCCAGATCGTCCCATTTGATGGGACTCTCTCCGATGTTTTCTTTCAAGTGGTGCATGGCCATCAGTCGCCGGAAATTTTCGGGCTTTAATTCGATGTAGCGGAAATTTTCCGCAGAGACATAACGGAAAGATTCTTTTCCCGATACGGAAATGTCGAAAGTGTCGGCGGTAAAGGGCTGGTGTTGCCAGATAATGTCCACGTGGATTCGGGAATGTTCCCGGTTGATAAAGCGGCCCTCTGCGGAGATCACCGCGGCAGAATCCATCAGCAGCTTGGGGCATTCTTCAGCGCAAACGGAAGAAAAGAACAAGGCGAGCAACAAGGTTGTTTTAGGGGCGGAAAGAATCATGAAATCGTAAAATTGGAATAGGCGATGGACCAGCTTTTTTCACCAAAGCCATTTTTAAATGGTGGCCAATACAATATAATTTATATCCGTTCGGAAATTTTATCCATGGTTTTGGAATCCAAACAAATAAGCAAGAAACAGCAGCGGTCGTCTCTTTTCTTTAGCCGTGCTTTTAGGAGACCTAAAGCAAAAGCCCTTTCCTCTTTCGCTGGACTTCGGAATATGGCGAAACCGAATTTGACGGATAGAGAAAAGGACTTTCTGTTATCAACGAAATTTTAGGCTTCTTCTGCGGCAGCTTCCGGAGAAATGGAATCGTCCGTAGAAAGGGCTTCGTCTTCGGAAATATCGAACATTTTCACGTCTTTCATGTTCTCGCGGATTTTCGTTTCGATCTCGCTGCAAATTTCCGGGTTGTTTTTCAGGAACAGGCGAGCGCTTTCGCGGCCTTGTCCAATACGCTCGCCGTTATACGAGAACCAGGATCCGCTCTTTTCGATGACATCCAATTCAACGCCCAAGTCGAGAATGCTTGCTTCGCGGGAAACTCCCTGCCCGTAGAGGATGTCGAACTCGCATTGGGTAAACGGCGCCGCGACTTTGTTCTTGACGATTTTTACGCGGGTCCTGTTGCCGATGACATCTTCGCCGTTTTTGATTTGGGCGATGCGACGGATGTCCAGACGCTGGGATGCGTAGAATTTCAAGGCGTTTCCGCCGGTCGTCGTTTCCGGGTTGCCGAACATCACGCCGATTTTCATACGGAGCTGATTGATGAAAATCATGCAAGTGTTGGATTTGGAAAGAATGCCCGTGAGCTTGCGAAGGGCTTGGGACATGAGGCGTGCTTGCAATCCGACGTGGTTGTCCCCCATTTCGCCGTTGATTTCCGCTTGCGGAACGAGAGCCGCTACCGAGTCGATGACGATAAGGTCGATGGCCCCAGAACGCACCAAGGTTTCGGCAATATCGAGAGCCTGTTCGCCCGTATCGGGCTGGGAAACCAAAAGCTGGTCAATGTTGATTCCCAAGTGGCGGGCATAGACCGGGTCAAAAGCGTGCTCCGCGTCGATAAAGGCGGCCACTCCGCCTTGTTTTTGCGCTTCGGCAATGGCGTGGAGGGAAAGGGTCGTTTTTCCGGAAGACTCCGGTCCGTAGATTTCGATGATGCGTCCGCGCGGGAATCCGCCGACTCCGAGTGCCATATCCAGCTGGATGCAGCCCGACGGGATGACGGGAATATTCTGTTCTGGCTGTCCTCCCAGCGTCATGATGGAACCCTTGCCGAAATTCTTTTCAATTTGTGCGATAGCCGCTTCGACGGCTTTAGCCTTTTCTCCGGAAAGGGGCTTGTTGAGAGAGGTCGCTGCTTTCTTTGCCATTTTGGTATCTCCAAGTGATTTTTTGAACTTAAATATACAAACTACTGAACTTTTGTGCAAGTGCTTTTCTGTTCATTTTCGTTGGTGAGAGCACCGCGCAGAGTGTCCAGTACTTTAAAGACGCTTTTCTGGCGGATTTGTCCACGGTTTCCCGAAAATTTTTCACAGAATACGATTTTTTTACAATCGGAAACGACGGCCATCCATACGAGTCCTACTGGTTTTTCCTTAGTTCCTCCGTCCGGTCCGGCGATTCCCGTTGTAGAAACGGCCCAATCCGTTTTGTAAATCCGGCGTGCGCCTTCGGCCATGGCGAGTGCGGTTTCTTCGCTGACGGCTCCAAATCTATCTAAAGTATCTTGGGGAACGCCAAGAATGTCCCGTTTCGCGTCGTTCCAGTATGTACAGGCTCCGCCTTTGAAAAAAACGCTTGCGCCCGGCAGCCCGACCAATTCGCTGGCGACCATTCCACCGGTGCAAGATTCGGCGGTGGAAAGCGTTTCGCCTTTTTGCTGTAAAAGTCCGGCCAGATTTTCGAGCAGTTCGTTCAGCGTATTCGTGTTGGGTTCTGTTGTCATGGTTTTAGTTCCTTTTTCCTATAAGATAGAATGTCGGATTGACAGAATATGACAAAAAGCCACTTCTAAAAATCCTTTTCAAAAAATCGGAGGTTCGTTGTCCGTTGAGAGCGGTTCGTGAGTCAGGCTTCCTTCGATAAACTCAGGGCTCGTCGGTTGAAAACTATTCGCCCCGATTTCTTGCGGCGGTGGATTTGAACTTGTTGTGCTGGGCGAGCGAGCTGGAAAAAAAGTGGGTTCCGGAACCGTCGTCTTTGGCGACAAAGTAAAGGACGTCCGTTCGGGCTGGATGAAGGGTTGCGACAATGGCTTTTTTCCCGGGATTGGAAATCGGACCCGGCATCAGTCCTTGAAACCGTCGCGTGTTGTAAGGGCTGTCGCTTTGCAGCTGGCTTTTGTAAATCGGGCCGGAGAGGTTCCGAAAGATAAAGCGAACCGTCGGATCGGCACCGAGCGGCATTCCGATGCGCAGCCGGTTCACAAAAACGCCGGCAATCAGATTTCGCTCTTCGATTTTTCCTGTTTCTTCTTCGACGACGCTGGCGAGGGTCAGTATTTTATGCCAGCCACCGAGTTCCTTCCACAGGGGGCTGTTTTCCTTTTCGAGTTCGTCGCGCAGTTTCAGGTTGGCTTTGACCATTTGGCGAGCGATGTCTTTTTCCGAAGCACCGTATTCAATGGGATAGGTGTCGGGAAGCAGGTAGCCTTCCAGACTTTCTGCATCGACGCCGAGTTCCTGGGCAAATTGCGGGTCGTGGACGAGGGCTTCCCATTTTGTGGAATCGAAAGCGGGAAAGGCTTTGCGGAAGTAGGCGGGCATTTCCCACGAAGCGCGACCTTCGGGAATGGTTACTTTGCGGTTTGCCGTCTTGCCGGAGGTCAGGATCTTTGCCATTCCAGCGATGCTAGTTTGGGGCGGAATGTCGTACCAGCCGGCCTTTAGCTGCAATTTTTGGATTCGGCACCACCAGGAAAAGAGCTTGGCATGGGAAATAAGTCCCTGTTTTACCAGCATATTGCCCGCTTTAAGGGCCGAAGAACCGCTTTCTACTTGGACGGTGGTCCAGGTCCGGTTGTCCGAAGGGGCAAAAATCTGGCGTTTGGCCCCATAAAGGGCGATGGCGGCCATCGATAGAAGAATAAATAGGGCGAAAACAAATTTTTTCATACGAATGGGAATATAAAAAGAAAAAATCCCTACCATTTTGAAAAAATAAAGGATATATTTGGGATAAAGATTAGAAAAAAGGGTTCCACCCTAAGAGGATGTGAAATGACTAAAAAAATTTTGTTCTGCCTTCTTGCTTTGATGGTTGTCGCTGCTGTTGCCGCGCCGAAATCGGTGAAGTCAAAACGCGGCGATATTGATTTGACCAAGACGAAAGGCGGTTCGGATGTGGTTTGTACCGCATCTTTCTCCGACGAACTTCGCATTGTAAAAGATGATGGCGATGCGGTTCTTGTCAAAGGTGCTTGCGGTCAGGGATGGGTCGCTAAAAGCATCGTGGAATATGTAGCGAAAGCCGAAGGCGACAAGTCGATGTCCTTGGATGAAGTTGACGTTATTGGTTGGTTGGACAACCCGAGTGCCGTGTTCGTTTTGGACGCTGACGCTGCGGAGTTCGATGGAGTGAATATCGATCGTAACTTCAAGGAATACTTGCAGCATACGATGGACCGCGAAACCATGGAAATGCAGAACAACGAAAACTAGTTCGATTTTCAAAACGATTTAGAAAGGATCCGCCTCATTCAAAGTGGGGCGGTTTCTTTTTTAGAATTTCACTAGCAACAAACCACTACTTTTCCCTTGGCGCTGGTTAGTGTGCTTTGACTAGTTCGATAAGCTCACTAACCGGCGGTCCCTGAGCCTGCCGAACCACTTCACCAAAGCAATTTTATTTAATAACGGATTTTGACCTGCATTTGCGAGTGTTGTTCAAAGGATTTTCAAGGGGCGAAGTGGATCCGAAAAATGGTGTTACGCATCATTTGTATAATTTGGGCTCAAGCTCGGGATTTGGTTCCATAAACTTTCAAAACGCAAATTTTGAAGGAAAAATTTTTTCCGAAAGGATTATTTGTTTTTGTCTGCATATTCCTGGCGGGTGATGACATAGCGAGAGTGGGGCATGACGATTCCTTTGTAATGCTTAACTCCGCTGTCTTTTTTGTGCATGCCGTTTCGGAGAGCCACGCGGATAGATGCCTCATTGTTATCGCGAATGATTGAGCAGACTTCTTGGGCTTTCCATTTTTCGAAAGCGTATTTTTTGCAGGCGACAGCGGCTTCTGTAGCGAAACCCTGATGCCAAAATTGCCGTTCAAAAAGATATCCGATTTCCAGCACTTCTTCGTTTTTCCACGGTTGCATGGTTAGTCCGCATTGGCCGATGAAGCTGTCGCTTTCTTTTAAAACCACTGCCCACAATCCGAAATGCCACATTTTGTAGCGGGCGATTTGCCGTTCTAGCCATTGCCGGACTTCTTCGTCGGAAAAGGCTCCCTCGTAGGCGTACATGGCTTTGGCATCTTGCAGGGTTTTGCACAAAGCGGAAAAATCTTCTTGCTCCATTTCCCGGAAGTAAAGCCTTTGGGATTCTAGAATCCTCTTTTTTGAGTTAGAGTTCAATGGAAACCTCGTATTTTTTATCGATGAAAATAGAATTTAGATGGAATTTTTGAGTCATTTCCAGAGATTTTCCTGAGAACAGTCGTCGTGTAGGCGTTTTTCCGTTTTGGCATATTTTTGAATGTCGTCAAAATGATTTCGGATATAATTTTCGCTCATGATCAGGCAATACGATTGGATGTGCTGGCGATATTTGGGAGCGAAATCACTAGTCCAGTTCTAAGGGATATAGCAGCCTTCCACAATCAAATTCTGATCGTTTTCGATAACGGTTTTTATCATTTCTCGCAGAATGGGCCAGAGAAATTCTGTGAGTTTTTCGTCGTCGGTGGGCGTGAGCTGGGCCAGTCCGCTTCGGATAAGCCCCATTTTCAGGTGGTCGATGGAGAAATAAGGATATTTGTATTTTTCCAAAAGTTTTTGCGCTAGGGTCGTTTTCCCGGTGTGGGATGCGCCCATAATTAAAATGACCATTCGTTTCTCCGACGATATTTTTGTGACTTCAAAATTTATTTCTGAATAGCCTGTAATTTATGTACGTCATTTCCCAAAATGATTTCCAGATGGTCCAGAATTTTTTGAATGTCCCAGTCCCACCATTTAATTTGTTGTAAAATGGCGATTTCTTTTGGGGAAAAGCGTTTTCGGATTTCTCGGACAGGGTTCCCGGCGGCGATGGTGTAAGGGTGCACGTTTTTGGAAACCGTCGAGTTGGCTCCGATGACGGCGCCGTCTCCAATATGGACGCCGGGCATAATTGTCACGTTTTGTCCAATCCACACGTCATTGCCGATGACGGTGTCGCCTTTTTGGGGCAGTTCGGCAAGATGCTTTTGGTTCACGCCCTCCCTTTGCTGCAAAATGGCGGTAAAGGGATAAGTGCTAATGGCGTTCATGTTGTGATTTGCCGCATTCATGATGAAGCGGATGTTTTCGCCCAGGGAGCAGAATTTGCCGATAATCAGCTTGTCCCCAAATTCCTTGTAATGATACAGGACGCAGTCTTTTTCAAAATTTTCTACGCCCTTTTCGCAATTGTAGTAGGTGAAATCCCCGATTTGAATATTGGGATTTTGGACGACGTTTTTGATGTAGCAGATGTTTTTCAGGTTCTTGTTGGGATGCAGTTCGTTGGCGTTCATTGTTTTTTCCTTTGTGCTGTCCACTCTTCTTTTGTCAAAAGGCTGATGAGGCAGGTCCGGGTTTCGTTTAGCAAGGGAACGGGGGAGTTCCTGTCGGTGTGATGGTGGGAAAATCCGCATTTTTCCTGGACGCGTCTGGATTTTGTGTTGCCTTCGTAGGAGCCGCACCAGATTGCCGAAAGATTCAGCTCTTCAAATCCTCGGCGAATAAGTTCGCTCGCCGCTTCGGGAATGTAGCCGTTTCCCCAGAAAGGCTTTCCTATCCAATAGCCCAGTTCGCATTCGCTGTCGCTTGTTGTCAAGTCAGAGCGTCCGTTGGGAATGAGTTCAATCGCTCCGATAGCTTTTTCGTCTTTTTGGCAGACGGCGTAGCATTTCACTCCGCAAAAAACGGATTCGATAATGCTGCGGCTTTCTTAGACGTTTTGGTGGGGCGGCCATCCGGCGATGTATCCTACGTCGGAATCCTTGGCGTATTCGTATAGATTTTCCGCATCGTCTTTCTTCCAAGGGCGAAGAATCAATCGTTTCGTTTTCAATATCATGCAAATCCTTGAGTTTATAGGCTCTTCTAAAAATCCATTTTCAAAAAATCGGTTGTATTCGAGTGGCTCGGGATTAATGATTGGTGGGCTTCGGGTTCCGCGCTCGTAGCTCGAACTCGTCGAATCATTTCATCAAAGCTCCGTTAAAATTCAATACAGAATTTTTTCAGCGGCGATGGTGGTTGCCGCTCCGTGCCCGCAGCATACGACGGTTTTGGCGTCCAGCACGAGGAGCTTTTCCCGGATGGATTTCAATAGGGTCGTTTCGTCTCCGCAAAACAAATCGGTGCGGCCTCGTCCGCCTTGGAACAGAACGTCGCCAGAAAACAGTACGCCTTCCGATTTTTCGTAAAGAGCCAGACTTCCCGGCGAATGCCCGGGCACTTCCAGCACTTGGAAAGACATCTTGCCGACTTTGATGATGTCTCCCTCTTTCAAAAAGTTTCGAGGCTGGGGAACTTTCTCGTGGATTTCCAGACCGAAAAGTGCCGCCTGTTTTTCAACCCCTTGGATAAGAAATAAATCCTTTTCCCCGACTTCTGCCGAAATTCGAAAATCCCGTTCCACGAAGCCGTTGCCCAGACAATGATCCAGATGCAGGTGTGTATTGATGAGGCGTTTGGGAAGGAGTCGGTTGCTTTGGATAAAATCTTTGGCTTTGTTCCATTCGGTTTCGTTGTAGAATCCGGGATCAATCAAAAGGGCTTCTCGCGTGTCGTCATAGACGATGTAGGAATTTTCTTGAAAGGGGTTGCAAATGAAATTTTGGATATTCATGCCTTTGAATATATATTTTCAAAAGTTCGCGTGTTTTGCTTGCGGCGGCTTTATGCCGACGTTAAATGCCAACGGGATGAACGGTTCAACAAGGGTGTGTTATGTGTCGTTTTCAAAAAGTCCTCCTTGCGCTGGGTGCGCTTTCCATGTCGGCTTTTGCCGCGTCCATGGTTTCTCAAAATCTGGATTACTCGGATCATCTTCAAAGTTTTTACAATCCGGATATCGGATTTTATACTCCCCAGACCATGCATTTGAAGGTTTCCGGGAACACGCCCATTGCAAAACCGTATGGGCGTTTTTTGCATTTGCGGGCGGAGCTTTCGGAATTTAGCGACAAGGCCTGGTGGATAAGCGATGGCGATACCGTGCGGGGGACGAGTCGGGATTTGACGGAGGACGCCCTGCAAGTGCTGGGAGAGACTTTGGATAATGTTCGCAAAAATTCGGGAACCACGATTATCCGCTTTTGCTACGACCCTTGGTATAACGGACATAGCAACACCACGCCAGATCAAAGCGTCATTTTACGGCATCTGGAGCAGCTGGCGCCGGTTCTTTCCGAACACTTGGACGTGATTACCGCTTGGGAAATCGGGATTTACGGAGCTTATGGCGAAATGCATTCGGATACCATGATCACTCACGAAAAAGTCGGGGAAGCGATTCGTTTTGCTTTGGAACACACGCCGCCCGAATTGAAAATTTTGACCCGGACCCCACGCTATGCGGCATACGCGCTGGGTTTTGCCAAGAATGCGGAGAATCCGGCCTTGGATGCCGATCCGAATGTCCACTTCAACGTGGAAAGC
This sequence comes from Fibrobacter intestinalis, assembly GCF_900167415.1. GTDB lineage: Bacteria > Fibrobacterota > Fibrobacteria > Fibrobacterales > Fibrobacteraceae > Hallerella > Hallerella intestinalis. The sequence continues at coordinate 9,903 of NZ_FUWU01000015.1, forward strand.
GAAGTGTTTCAGAGAATCGCCAAGGCAAAAAAGGACACCTTGTTTCGCCTGGGAATGTTTAACGACGGCTATTTGGGGACGCAATACGATTATGGAACCTGGAGCACTACGGCAGAAAACGGAATTTCCCGGGAAGAAGGAGTTGCTTGGCTGGAAACTTACGGCATGCACACGCCCTATGGCGGCGAAGCGCTGACGACGGCTTCGGGCTATCAAGAAATCAATACGCCGGATTTTATCGCTTACGAGGGATTCCGCACCCACACCAGTTATTTGAATATCCAATGGAATTACAATCTGATTGAACGCTGGAAAAATACCGACGTTTTTACCGCGCGAAAGTCCAATGCCATCGATTCCGGGTACAACGGGATTTCCGGATTCAAGTATATCAACGACCATCTGGGCTACCGTTTTGTTCTGAGAAATTCCTGGATGAACGACTCCGTGGGAATTGGCGGGCAATTGCAAGTGGCATTGCTGCTGCAAAATGTGGGTTTTGGGAATGTCACCCGGAAAAAGGCCACGACGCTGATTTTCAAATCGGATGCAAATGAAAGCATTTACGAAATTCGCCCGGATTCGGCCACGGACATTGGGAAAATCCTCTCCCGGAAAATGAACGCCGACACCACCATTTCCTATGACGGAACGGATACGCTCCGGATTTTGGCGAAGCTGCCCGAAGAAATGCCCCTGGGCCTTTGGAACGTGTTTGTGCGTTTTTCGGAGGACGGCGATTTTCGCACGGATGAAAATTTTTCCGTTATCCGCTTTGCCAATGATTCCAACTATTTCGATAAGGAAACGGGTTCCAATTTTGTCGGCACTTTTATCTTAAGCGACAGAATTCAATCGCTCCAAAGTCGGCCCGTGACCTCTGCGGTGGAATTGCGGCAAAATGGGAAAATGCTCATTGTTCGCCACGGCCAAGAGATTGAAATTTTGGATTTGAACGGCGTCCTGCTGGAAAGAAGGGCGATTCCGGAAAGGGAATGGATTTGGGACATTTCTAAATTTCCCGCCGGGCCTTTGGTTGTTCGCGTTAAAGACCGAAATGGAATTGCGCGAATCCAAAAAATAGAGTGCAGGAAGTAGCGCATAAATTTTCAAGTCGCCGCGAGTTGGAAAATGGCGTTCTGGTATTGGGGGAGTGAACGCGCTTTGCGGATTTCTTTGGCGATTTTGTGCGGCAAGTCGACGAATGTCCAAAACGGACGAATTTTGTCGAGAAGCTGCTGCGGATTTTGCCATTTGGCCCTGTAATCGTTGAATACCGCCGTGTGAATTTGCAGGAGGGTAGGAATCGGGGCCAGCTTTTTTTGAATGGCGGACTCCCGGGCGAGAGTTGGCCTTTGCAGCAGTCCGCGTCCGATCATGACTCCGGCAAGTCGGGGAAATTCCGATTCCAGCTTATCGATTTGGGAAGAGGAAACGATGTCGCCGTTGAAAAGAAGCGGGTGCGCGCAGGCTTCGTAAAAGCGTCGAAAGGAATCCATGTCGAGTTCTCCGCGATATTGCTGCACGCCCAGTCGAGGGTGGAGGACGATGTGCGAAAGGGGCGCGGAGTTGAATAGGGAGAGCTGCCGGAAGATCTCGCTGGGGCTGTTCATTCCCGTGCGCAATTTGATGCTGAATTGGACTTCTGGCGCATAGCGTCCGATTTCTTGGAAAATTTCCTGAACCTTTTCGGGACGTTCCAAAATTCCTGCGCCACGTCCGGCGAGCGTCTGCTTGGGAAAGGGACAACCCATATTCAAATTGATTTCTCGAAATCCGTTTTGCAGCAGGCATTCGACGAGTCGGTAAAATTCCTCGGCATTCTTGGCGATAATCTGCGGAATCAGGCGGTAACCAGCCGCTTCCCCGCGGGACTTGTCTTCGAGAAGGTCGTTCAGGTCCTTTGCGCGGGCTTTGCCTTTTTCAAGGCGTAAAAAGGGCGTGTAATAGGCGGCGATCCCCCCGGCGAATTTGGCGTGGGCTCGTCTGTATGCGGAATCCGTAAATCCCTGGAGGGGCGCAAAGTGGACGGGAAGCATTACGAACAGCGAAGCCGTTGTCCGATTCGCAGGACGCTGTTTCTTTTGATGCGGTTCAGCCGACAGATTTTTTCCACGGACGTGCCGTATTTTCTGGCGATGGCGCCGAGGGTGTCTCCCTTTTTCACGCGGTAGATGCGGTATTTGGAAAGTTCCTGCTGGATGGCGAGGTGGTCGGCACGGGCGACTTCCGTCGAAATTTTTGCCGCGTTTTCGGCAAGAACTCCGTCCGGGAAATTAAAAACCTCTTCCGGTGAAATGTTGATGTCCTTGTAACGGATTTCGAAATGCAAGTGCGAACCTGTCGATCTCCCGGTGTTTCCGCCCAGCCCGATGAGGGAACCGCCAGAAACCTCGTCACCGATTTTGACAAGCCGTTTGGACAAGTGCCCGTAAAGGGTCCGCGTGCCATTTGGGTGCTCCAGCAAAATGTAATGCCCGTAGCCCCGTCTTTCGTACGCGGCCTTGATGACTTTTCCGTCGTGGGCGGCGACGATGGAATCCCCTTTGAAAACCTTGACGTCGATGCCGCGGTGCAGCCGGTAATGGCGAATGCCGTAAGGCGAAGTGATGCGGGTCGCGTGCACGGTGGGCAAGAACCAGTCCGAAAAATCCAGAGCGCTCGCCGCCAGGGAAGAATCGCTCAAGTCCGTTTGAACGGCGGAATCCAGGGAACATTCCGGTTCCGTATCCGGGTCGTCTGCGGGCATGGCAAGTGCCACATTTTCGCTGGAATCCGCTTTCTCGGCAAAGGGTTCCTCGTTTTCGGGGACATCCCGATTTTCTGCATCCGGGGCGCAGGAATCCTCTTCGGGCGTTGCGGCGACAGCCGCCGAATCCGCCGTTTCTTGAAGATTCTGGGCGGCATCTTCCGTTAAAGCAAAAGCCGGAATAGCGACGAGCAGAAAGCACCAGGAAAGAAAACGAATCATAGCGAGGCAAAATTAGAAAAATTTCCGGGTCAAAAAGCCGGGGCGTTCCCCGCACCTTGAGCGGGAACACAAGGCGGACGGGTGCGGGTCGGGCTCTGCTCGGGCGTAGCCCTCATCGTGCCTCATCCGGTTGGCGAGTCACGCCGCCTTCGCGCGACGATCCCTAACGCGATTTAGGAACATTCCACTTCGTGCATGCGCCAGCAAAAGAAAACCCGCCGACAAAAAAATCGGCGGGATTTTGGGTTGGGATTGGTATTTGTTATTTGGAAATGGTGACGCTTCTGGCTTCTCGATAAGAACCCGTCGTCAATTTGACAATGTATGTCCCCTGCGGCATATTGCGCAAATCGAACTGGTGCTGGTGCGTCCCGGCATTTTGCAGCGGGGTGATTTCGTAAGTCAGCAGTGCGCCATAGGCATTGAACAGGCTGATTTTCACATTGTCCTTGTTCGGCAGCGTGTATTGGATGTCAAGAATGCCGCGCTTGTTTCTCAAGGAGAAATGCGTTGCGGGTCCGCTGATTCCATACATCAAGGCCGTCGTTGCGCCGCCGTTGCCAATCTCGTTCGTGATTTTGACGGTGACTTTATAGAGGACGGTTTTGCCGTTGTAGGTGAATCCCTGCTGGAACGAGTAAGAATCCCCGTTGGAAACGCGGTTCGGGTAATGTCCGACGACAGCGGAATCCTTGTCGAACTGAAATTCCGAATAGAAAATCGCCGATTCGCCGTAATCTACGACGTTGCCTTTGGAATCAAACCAGTGTCCGGGAGCGTTTGCGGTAGAATTTGTGTTTTTCGCTTGCGTGTCGTGGTTGATGGCAAAGTAAGTCGCTTGCTGCATATCCGCAGTGGAAAGCCCGAGAGCGGAAGAGACTTGCGAAAGGTTCAGCCCGAATTTAACTCCGGCGTAGTTGTCGTCAATCGGGAGGGTGATGTTCACATCGTAGGAGAGGACGACGGTTTCTGCAACTTCCGAGGAAGAAGAAATGCTGGAACTGCTCGGCGTATAAGAAGAGCTGGAGCTGGGCGTTGTCGAAGAGCTGCTCGGAACGGAGCTGGAGCTGCTTGGAACAGAACTGGAACTGCTCGGTGCGGAGCTGGAACTGCCCGGTCTCGAAGAAGAGCTGCTGGAGTTGCCGCTCGAAGAGCTTCCGGGAAGGCTGTTCCAATCATAGTCCAGTTTGAAGTCATTATAGTATTTGGTGTATGCATCGCCGGCTCCGCTGATACCTTCTTCGAGTTTCAGCTTGTAGTCGAAATGCTTGGTACGGATATCCGTGTTGTTGGTGTATTGGTAATCGGTGTTCACGACGACGGCAAAGACCATCTGGGCACCGTTTGTGGAAGAAGGTGTCTTGTCCAGTCGAAGAGTGACGCTGCCTTCGCCGGTAATGGGTTCGCTGTAAACTGGTGTGCCGTCTGTCGCGCGGTAGCAAATCAGGAAGTTCATGTTGGTGTTGTTGGAATTGCTGCCATTGGGATAGAACGTCACCGTTACCTGCTTGGATCCGCTTTGCACTTTCAGCGGAATGTAGTTGGCGCCGGACCAACCCGGAGTGATATCCTGATTCGGAACAAGATATTCACCGCTTGCAGTTACCGTTTGGTAAGGGGTCATCTTCCAAGTATAACTGTAGTTTCCGTTATCCCAGTAATCCTGTTCCCAATAAGTATTGCTCCCGAAATTCTGGTTTAGCAAATTCTTGATTTCGTTGGACCATTCCTTCATATCCAAAAGGGCGAGTTTTGCACGGAATTCCGTAATCAGGCGGCGCGTTCCTTCAACGCCAAGTCCTTCGTTGAGAGCGTATGTTTCGAGCAGGTACTTCGTCTTGCCGTAAGCATTTCCATAAATCCAGCGGACAGAGCCTGTACCAAGCCAAGTCCCCAAAAAAGTAGGGAAGATGTTGCTGTATTGGGCGCCGCCTAAAAGGTATCTCTGGTTCCTGCCGGTGACTCCACCGTTGTCTGCACCACCCCCGGGGCCTCCGAAGGTTCCGTCAATCAGCCAGCCCGAATAAGTTTCTATAGGCATAAAGGGCGCGATGACGGTTGCGGCGTTCAAAAATCCCATGCCGCTGTAAACCGCATTGCGATGGCTGAACATATCCTGCTGAATCCAGGTGTTGCCCGCTTCCTGGAACCAATGCGCATCCTTGGCACCCGGGTAGGCGTTAGTCATCGAGTGAATGCCTTCGTGAATCATGGCATCCATTTGCGCCACGCGATCACGGTAGGGGCAGCTGGTGTTGAAACTATAAAGCGGATAAAAAGAAGCTGCGACAGCCGTGTAACCAGCGATATAAGTCTGCCAACCGCCGGTTGTATCCGTCTTGCTGCCCCCGGCGCAAGTCCCCGAACCATAATAATAAATCGCACTATACTTGCCGTCCTGCGCCTGGGCATCCGGAGCCCAACCCAAGGTGTCGTAGAGGTAACTGAAATCCGTATCGTATTTTTTCAGGATGCTGTCGATGGTCACGTCCGTAATGCGCGAATCCCGATCGGCTCCCCAATAAAGCGCCCACCATTTTCCGGCTTTTTTCCCGGTAACGCCGGAGCAGTTGTTGTTAAATTGCGTCGGTGGCTGAACGACCCCGATGTGCGTTTTGGTGTCGTAATCCAGGTCCGAGCGGTAGCCCGGCCAAACGTAAGCGTCGCCGTTGGCGGCAAAAGTCCAGGAAAAGGACCCAGCCAGCATCAGAGCGAAAAGATTTCTTGATTTCATTTCCAAACCGTCCTTTAAAATTTTTTATTCAGGTGTGTAAAAAATAATCCACGAAAGCAGAAAATAGTGTTAATAAACCTTTTCAATTTGGATGTTTCGTGTTGCAAGCGTGTAAAAATTTTTGGATCTGTGTGTAACACTCCAAGAAGTACTCGCGATTGAATTTTTTAGTGGAATTTCTTTCGCGAGGTGAACTCGGTTATCAGTTATTAGTTATCAGTTTTCAGTTCTAACTCCCAACTCCCAACTAATCTCTTGTCTCTGACCACTACTAGAGAAGGTCTTGGAAAGAGAACCGAACAGGTTTCCATTCTCCGGGTTTTAATCCAGAAAGGGAGAGCTTTCCAATTTGAATGCGGATAAGGCGCAGTGTTGGATAGCCGACCGCGGCGGTCATGTGCCGAACCTGGCGGTTTTTGCCCTCGGTCAGGGTGATTTTTATCCAGGATGTGGGAATGTTTGCCCGAAAACGAACCGGCGGATGGCGTGGCCAAAGATCTTCGGGTTCCGGGACGATTTCCGCTCGGCATTTTTTTGTGCGGTAGCCTTTGATGAGCACCCCGTTTTCCAATTTTTGAATGGCCGCTTCGGAAATTTGCCCTTCTACTTGGACCAGATAGGTTCTCGGGTGTCCGTTTTTAGGGTCAAGAAGCTTGTGGATGAGTTTCCCGTCGTCGGTCAAAAGGAGCGCGCCCTCGCTGTCGTGGTCGAGCCGACCCGCCGCATAAACGCCTTTGGGAAAGTGGAACTCGTCCAGAGCCCGGTGGTTTCCTTCGGGAGTGAATTGGCTGAGGACGCCGAAAGGCTTGTTGAAAAGAATCGTGGGCATAGGCGAAATCGTGTTTTTATAAAATTAACTTTTTGGGCATCTCTAGATAGTTGGTAGTTATCAGTTTTCAGTTGTTTGTTTTCAGTTATCAGTCTGCATTGTCTATCTAACCACGAATCCCTTTTCCCTTCACGCTGCTTGCCGCCCTTCGATTGGTTCGACAAACGGTTGCTGAGCTTGTCGAAGCATTCTCCAAAGCCATTTTTAGAGATTGCCTTTTTTTGGGGGGATTATATACAATCTTCCTCCAAATTCTCACAAATAAAATTTTTTTCAAAGCGTGAATTTCCTTTTCACAAGGGGAATTTCTTCTCGCAGAGTGCGAGGTGCTCGCTTTCCCATGAGCCTTGGGAACTTGTTCCCTTAGGCGAATTGTGCAGCGCCCCATGAGCCTTGGAAGCTTGCTTCCCTAGACGAATTGTCCCTTGCAGGGATACTTCAACTATGGAATCGGAGATTCCAAGTTTCAGGGATGCAAAGCCCAAGCAATCTGTGCTGGCACCTCGTCATTGCGAGGAGCGTAGCGACGTGGCAATCTTGTCTGCGGGAAAGGATTGCTTCTCCACATAGAGGATAACTCCACTAAGTCAATAAATTGACAAGTGTCGTATAACCCCTCCGGGGTTCGGGGTGACGGTCGCTTTCAAATATGACTGATTTTCTCCTTGGTGGGTACGCAATGACGAATACTACTAGTCTCCTCGAAGATAATGCCTGCAAACAAGCTTGCGGCGCAACATTCGCCTTGCACGCTTTTGCGAAGGCTCCCTTCCAGGGACAATTCGTCTAAAAGAGTAAAACTCTTAAGACTCATAGGCAGCCCCCTTATCCCTTCACCCTATCCCCCGCCACGCTTTGCTGTGGGAAATTTTGAATTCTAGAGCGGAATAAGTTGTATTACGTTGCGAGAGGGTGAACTTCTTTTCAAACGGGGCTTTTTCTTTCACAAGGGGAACTCAGTTATCAGTTCCAACACACAACTTTCAACTAACCCCTAATCACTAACCACTTACAAACAAATCGGGTGGAATTTTGTATATAAGTCCTTTTTTTTCTATAATTACGGGCGAATATGAAAAACATGGATACGATTGCCGTTCTCGATTTTGGCGGCCAGTATGCGCATTTGATTGCGAACCGGGTTCGCCGTCTCGGAGTCTTTACCGAAATCCATTCCCCTAATGCTCCCGTTTCGGAACTGGAAGGAGTCAAGGGAATCATTTACAGCGGAGGGCCGTCCAGCGTTTACGCCGCGGATGCTCCCGAATACAACCCCGAAATTTTGAGTCTTCCCGTCCCGAAGCTCGGCATCTGCTACGGGCACCAGCTTCTGGCGTTCCAGCAGGGCGGAAAAGTGCAGCCGGGAAAAGTCAAGGAATACGGCATCGCGGATTTGAAGGTTCTGGAACCTGCCGACCCGATATTTGACGGCGTTCCCCAAGCGTCGCCTATGTGGATGAGCCACGGGGACAGCGTCTCGGAACTTCCGGCGGGATACAAAATCATCGCAAGCACGGACGATTGCCCGATTGCCGCCGTTGCCTGCCCCGAAAAAAGACTTTACGGATTTCAATTTCACCCGGAAGTCACGCACAGCCGCTTCGGCATGAAAGTCCTTGAAAACTTTGTGAAATTCTGCGGTTGCGAAAAATCGTGGAATATGAAGAGCTATTTGCCCCTGATTACGTCTCGCATTCGTGAGCAGGTCGGGAACAGGAAAGTCTTCCTTTTGGTGAGCGGCGGCGTGGATTCCACCGTGGCGTTTGTCCTTTTGAACCGCGTCCTCGGACCTCAAAAGGTTCTCGGCTTGCATATCGACAATGGCATGATGCGCCTGAACGAATCGCAAAAAATCGTGGATTTTCTGAAAGCCGAAGGCATGGACAATCTGAAAGTCTGCGACGCCAGTGAAAAATTCCTCGAAAAACTGCGGGGCGTCACGGCACCGGAAACCAAGCGCGGCATTATCGGCAGGGAATTTCTGGTTGTCAAGGACGACGAAATGGCGAAGTTGCACCTGGATCCAAACGAATGGATGATGGCGCAGGGAACGATTTACCCCGACACGATTGAAAGCGGCGGCACGAAAAACGCGGACAAAATCAAGACGCATCACAACCGCGTCCAGGAAGTTCTGGATCTGATGGAAAAGGGGCTAGTTCTGGAACCCCTTGCCGATTTATACAAAGACGAAGTCCGTGCGCTCGGCGAGGAACTCGGCATTCCGCATCATCTTGTCTGGCGACACCCTTTCCCCGGCCCGGGACTTGGCGTGCGCTTGCTTTGCAGCGAGGGAAAAATCAGCGAAGAAATTGTGCCTGCGGAAAACGTGCGGGACTTTTCCGGGAAATCGCTTGCCGAATATCTGCGAGAAAATCAAATCGACGGACGGATTCTCCCGATTCGAAGCGTCGGCGTGCAGGGCGACGGCAGAACTTATGCGCAGCCGTTTTTGCTTTCGACTCCCGGACTTTCTTGGAAACGGTGCGAAAAATTTTCCACGGAATTGGCGAACCGTTTCAAGGCTATCAATCGGGTGGTGTATCAGATTGGAACCGTCGGCGGGGAAGAGAAGCTTGTTGAGCAGTATGCCACGCGGAAAAATTTTGACACTCTCCGTTTATTCGACAACATCTGCACGGAATTTTTGCAAGAAAACGATTTGTATGAAAAAATCTGGCAGATGCCCGTGGTGCTTCTGCCGCTTCGTGTGCAGGAAAAGCCCTGCATCGTCATGCGCCCGGTGAACAGCTCCGAAGCGATGACGGCGAATTTTGCCGAAATCGAACCCGCGTTGCTCGGGGAACTTTGGCGCCGTTTCGAGTCGGCTGGAGCGGGCTCGCTCTGGTATGACGTGACGCACAAGCCCCCCGGAACGATTGAGTGGGAATAGCTGGTGATGTTTCCGAACTAGGTCGCAACCCAAATTGCAAACCCCTGTTCCAAACCCCTTAAGCAAGGTCTCCGAATGTAAATCTCGGAGGCTTTTTTGTTTTTTGCAACTAGGTATGGAACCAAGTTTATAACCGGGTTGAAAACCCTTTTTTGAACTAGATTTGCCGCTTTTGGCAACAAACCAAGTTGCAAATCTTGCTAGAAAACTAGGAGGGAAACTGAGTGGCAAATCATCGTTTTCAAATGCAACTGGCAGGAGTGGAACGACAGTTTGCAACTGGTGGAACAACGTTTTTTTGAACACAGGTTAGTGGGAAAAATGGCACGATGCCACGAGCTGTTTTTTGCCCGGGACGGTGAAAGGCATGGTGCCACGACCCATTTTTTGTTCGGGACGGAGAATGGCATGGGGCCGCGACCCATTTTTTGCTCAGGATGGTGAATGGCATGATGCCACGACTTGATTTTTGCCCGAGACGACGAATGGCACGATGCCGCAGCCTGTTTTGGGAACATTCCAAAGCGCATGAGTTTGTGATTAGCGGCATAGCGGCGAGTGCCCTTCGATAAACTCAGGGACCACCCTTCGACTGGCTCAGGGACCGTTGGTTAGTGTGCTTCGACGGGCTCAGCAACCATGCTTCGGCAAGCTCGGTAACCGTTTGTCGAACTAGTCAAAGCGGGAGCAGTGATTTAGGGAGTTAGGAGAACGGCTGCCAGCCATTTTTTCGCTTTAACACACGGATTTGCTCAGAACTAACGTTCTTCGCTTTTTGTAGTGAGAGCCGTCAGGCGCGAATAAATCCGTTTTTCTTATTTTCTCGCCAGCTCCTCGTACTTCTTAAACAACTCCGCGACGATTTCGCTCTCGGTCATCTTTGGCGAGGATCCATACGCTTGCATAACGGCACGATCGTTTTCCTGATGGGCTTTGCGCAGTTCGGGCGGCATCGTGGTTTCGTCGTAAAGGTCGGCGAGGGAACAATCGGGGTATTTGGCGCGGGCGTCGAGGATGGCTTGGGCGGTTTGGGTGATAAGGCAAGGAGGAACGGTCTCCTGATCGTTCTTTTTCATGTCCTCCTCTTTTTGGACGGTCGGGAGACCGTCCTTCCCAGTGACTTCACACATTTCACTCTTCACTCCTCACTTCTCACTTCTCACTTCTCACTTCCAACTTCCAACTTATTACCCGCTCTTCCCCAATTTCAAAATTTTCCTATTTTTTCGCCCGTCTTTGGAGATTTTACAATGAAACATTTTGCTCTTTTCCTTGCTGCTGCGTTCTCTGTGACCTTTGCTAAAGATTTGGCTCCCAACAAGACGCACGCGGTTTTGAATATCTCTTATACGAATTTCGACGATGTTCCGCAAAAGAACAAGACTTTGACTTTTGTCGGGGAGAGTAAACCCAAAAACAAAATTGTCGTGAAAACGAATGGCTACGGGGAAGTTTCGTTTTTGATTCCCCGCGAGGACTCCTATACGATTCTGTGCGAAAGTCTGACGGGCGCTTTTGAATGCGGCAAGACTCCCTATGTTTCTTTGAAGGCTAGCTACGGCTCGGTGAATGTGGCGTTTGACGACACCCGTGCGGAATTGCACGGCGTTTCATTCAAGGCGGGAAGTGCGGAGCTTTTGCCTTCGTCGCTTTCGACGTTGGACAAGACGATTGCGGGTCTCAAAAAGAACGCCAAGGCAAAAGTGGAAATCGAAGGGCACACGAGTTCCGAGGGCGGCGAAGAATTTAACCAGAAACTCTCCGAAGACCGCGCGAACAGCGTCCGGGATTACATGATTCAAAAGGGAATTTCCAAAGATCGCGTGACGGCAGTCGGCTACGGATTTTCCCGGCCCAAGGCGTCGAACGATACCGAAGACGGCAGACGCCAGAACCGCAGAATTGAAGTCCGGGTGACAAATCCCGACGAAGTGAATGTTTCCGCGGAATAGAAGCCTTTTCATTAGAGTGACTATTTGTTAGTGGTCAGTTATCAGTTGTTAGTTATGAGTTGAGAGTTGAGAGTTGGAACTTAGAACTTAGAACTGAGAACTTAGAACTGAGAACTTAGAACTGAGAACTGAGAACTGAGAACTGAGAACTGAGAACTGGGAACTGAGAACTGGGAACTTAGAACTTAGAACTGGGAACTGAGAACTGGGAACTAATAGTTGGTCGCTTCCAAAAGTTACTGAAGCGCTTCCGACTGGATTTTCCAAACCTGTTCGGGATTGTCGGACGTAAGCCAGGAAAGGTAAGCGTTTCCTTTAAAGGACCAGGCGAAGATGTTTTGGATTCCCGCTCGGCGGGCTTCTTCAGTAGCGATTGCGATGTCGTTTTCCCGTCCGCTTTCAATCTGGTAATTTTTAATCCACATTTGCGCTTCTTTGCCGAATGTTTTGGCGATGCTTGCAATGCGCTTGGAAATCTGTGCGTAATTCAAACGGATTTTTTCTTCGGAATCCCCGCGCTCCCAGTAAGGGTCGCAGGCGATTTCATCGACGGAGGGAAGCTTGGCGATTTGTTCCCAGTCGTCAAGTCCGGCAGGAAACCAGGGTGGGAGCATGCAGATGCAGTTCCTTTTCCCGCGGGCGTGCGCGTCGGCTGTCATTTCGGCAAGGAAATCGACAAGGGAATCTTCCCGGAATTTTTTCACCTCTTCGGTTAGGGCCACTGGCATTTCGCAGCCGAACTGTTCCCGGAATTTTTGTTTGCACGCAGGGCAGCGGCACGCCCAGTTTTCCAATTTTCCCTTTTCAAAGTAGAAATGCGGCTCATCCCAAAAAATGGTTTCGACTCGGGATTTGCAGACGCTTTCTATCCAGCGGTGCATGTAGGCGCGGAACTTCGGCTGGTTGGGGCAGGCTGCGACAGAAGGACTTCCGTCCAGGGAAATCTGGCAGAGGGAATGATCCCGGGCGGTGAGTTCCGAATACGCTTCGCCACCGAAAACCCGTCCGACTCCCCAGGGATTCGCATAGACGGTGAATCCGGCGTCTGCGGACAAGTCGATGATGCGCCGCATCGTTTCGGGGTAGTATTGCTCGTCTTCTTCGGACCAGGTGTGCAGAATGCAGTTGAATCCCGCTCGGCGGATTTCGTTCAGGTCGTCGATGATCCGTTCCGGATTTCGTACGCCAAAATAGGCGATTCCTTTTTTCATGGGCAAAACCTTTTAGGGAGAGATTTCTGGATGCGCGATGGCCTTGAATATCGCTGTGCCGGAATTCAGGCTTCTTGCGTTTCAGGGCTTGAATGTGGCATTCGACCATTGCGGCGTGGTCGCTTCGTCGAGAACATATTGCAGGACTTCGTCCCAGGAATTTTTGTTCACGGGTTTCGGCAATAGGAACGCTTCGTTAGAATCCCTGTCGATGGGATAATCTTTTTCCACAAGTTCGACAATCCAAGATTCCGGGATAGCGTCGCGGAGCCTTTTGCCAAAGAGGACGGATTCCTTTGTCGGCGCAGAAGCGTGGTCGAGAACGATGAGCGCTGGTGATTCGCCTTGGGATAGCGGAGTGTCCAGGGCTTTTTCGCCCTGCGCAATACCTTTGCACGTGTAGATGGCGGTGTCTGCGGAAATATCATGGGAAAGCATCCAATCGAGAGTCCAATTGGCGATTTCCGAAAGATCCGTCGCAGGGTCGTCAGAGATGAAAAAAATGTGTCCCACGGCTGAAAAAATAACTAAAAATTTTAGTTTTACAGCAAATGGAAAAAACAACATGGCATTTTCCCCCGCTGGGGGAGTTCGATTTTATACGGCAGATTCTTTCGGACAATGTCCCGATGGACAAAGCGTCCCCTTCGGAACGCCTGTGGCTTGGCGCCGGCGATGATTGCGCTATTTTTGACGGCTGGCTTGTGACCAAGGATATGTCGGCGGAAAATTCGCATTTCCGTCTGGACTGGTCGTCTCCGGAGCAGGCGGTGGAAAAGTGCATCGTCTCCAATGTCTCGGATATTTCGGCGATGGGCGGGGAAGCGGCGTTAGCACTTCTCGGTATTTGCGTGAACAAAAATTGGGATGCGTCCGTTCGGGCGCGGATTGCGGAAGCCTTTTCCAAAGGATTTTCTAAACGGGGAATTTCTCTTATCGGCGGCGACATCGTTTCTGCCGACGAAGGCCTGTTTTCGATTACGATGCTCGGTCGTGCAGTCGGGAAGCCGCTTCTCCGTTCGGGGGCAAAGCCGGGGGAGACCGTCTTCGTTTCGAGTCCAATTGGGGCGAGCGGAGCGGGATTGTGGGCTTTTTTGCACGGAAAGCAGGAAGATGCCGAAATTCAGGATGTGGTCGCGGAACACTTGTGCCCGAAAATCGACGAGAAATTCGGGGCGAATCTGGTGCGCGCGGGAATCTCCGGCGGTTGCGTGGACCTCTCGGACGGCCTCAGCTCGGAATTGAACCACCTCGCGCTTTCTTCCGGGGTGAAAATTCGCATTGAAGAAAGCAAAATTCCCGTTCATCCGGGGGCGGTTCGCCTTTCGGAAAAATACGGAGTGGACGCTCGCGAGTTCTGGCTGCGGGGCGGCGAAGACTACCGCTTGCTTTTTACTTCGGACGATACCGAAGAAACCTTGCGGGAAAAAGGGGTTTCCGCCTATGCCGTGGGCCATGTTCTGGAAGGCTCCGGAGTGGAAATGATTTCCCGAACGGGAAGCGTGGAGAGGATTTGCGCCGCCGGCTGGTCGCATTTGTAGCTTCAAAGGAGAAAAAGTGGATTGGGCGGTCTCTTTATCGCCTTCCAAATTGTATATTTTCCTGCAAAATTCGCTGAAAAGACTTTTTGAAAAAGACGGTGCCCCGTTTGGGCCGTTCCCGGCGAGGAATGTTTCGCGTTTTCAAAAAGGGAATGGATGTCGAATCGTAAGGACAACGTTGAAATCGGGTGGTTTATGGGATCTGGAAAAAAAATTGGCGAACTCCTGCTGCGTCAGGGAGTCATTGACGAAGATCAGCTGAAACACGCGTTGAGCGAAAACGAGCGGACAAAAATTCCGCTTCCGAAAATCCTTGTGCGCCTGGGGATGGTCAGCGAAGAAGTCTTGACGAATATTCTGGGCGTGCAGCTGCGCAATACGACTCGGATGCGTATCGGCGAAATGCTCTTGAAGCACAGCTTCATCACGGAAGCCCAGCTGAACAAGGCACTGGAAGAACAGAAAAAAACGGGTCAGCGGCTTGGACGGACGCTGGTGTCTTTGGGATTCATGCCCGAAGAACGGCTGGTGGAAATCCTTTCCGCCCAATTTGAAGTCCCCTATGTCAAACTGACGAATTTCAATATCGATTCGGAAGTCCACAACCTGATTTCCGAAGATGTCTGCCGTACTTATAAAATCGTCCCGCTTTTTGTGACCGATAAGACGCTGACGATTGCGATGATGGATCCGACGAATGTCCGGGTTGTCGATATTGTGAAGTTCAAGTCCCAGATGGATGTGGACGTCGTGATGGCGAATGAAAAAGACGTCATGGCGGCTATCGATCGGGTCTATGCGACCACAGCATCCGGCGATTCGTTGGAATCCTTGTTGAATAAGGCGAAAGCGGAAGGTTCCGAAGAACTGGAAACGGTGGACCGGGAAGCGGAAGCCCAGCAGGACGCTGCCCTGACCGATGAAGAAGGCCAGCAGGTTGTCAAAATCGTGACCTCGCTGATTCAGGAAGCGATTGCCAGCCATGCTTCCGATATTCATTTGGAACCGCAGGAAACTTTCTTAAAGCTCCGTTATCGCATCGATGGCGACCTTCAAGTTCAAACGCCGATTCCCGCCCGCCTGATGCCGCAGATTCTTTCGAGAATCAAATTGCTCGCCAAGATGGACATCGCGGAAAAGCGCAAACCTTTGGATGGCCGTTTCACGGTTCGATATCGCGGCAGCGAAGTGGACTTGCGTGTCAGCTCCTTTCCCGTTTCCCTCCGCAAGCGCGGCGTCTGCGAAAAAATCGTCATGCGTATTTTGGACCCGAATTCGGGCCAGTTCCCGCTGAAGGACATGGGATTTGCGCCCATCATGTTCAAGCAGTTCAAAGACGCGATCAATTCGCCGAACGGCATTGTGCTGGTGACGGGTCCGACAGGTTCCGGTAAATCGACGACCCTTTACGCGTCTATCCGGGAAATTCTCGATCCGACAATCAATATCTCGACGATGGAAGACCCTGTGGAATTGAATATCGACGGGGTGAACCAGGGACAGATCAACGTGGCTGCGGGATTTACTTTTGCGGCGGGCATTCGCGCACTTCTCCGTCAAGACCCCGATGTGATTATGATCGGCGAAATGCGTGACAAGGAAACGTCTTCCATGGCGATTGAAGCGGCTCTGACGGGGCACTTGGTGTTCAGCACGCTCCATACGAACGACTCTTCGGGTTCTTTCCCGCGTCTTTTGGAAATGGGGCTGGAACCCTTCCTGGTCGCGACGGTTATGAAAGGAATTCTGGCGCAGCGATTGGTACGCCGTATCTGCAAGCACTGCAAGGAGCCTGTCGATATTTCTCCGGAACTTCGAGAAGAGCTGCATCTGGATCCCGGGATGCAGTTCTATCACGGCAGGGGTTGCGAACATTGCGACGGTTCGGGCTACAAGGGGCGTTGCGGCATTTACGAATTTCTGGTACCCAACGAAGCGGTGCGGAATGCGGTCGTGAAGCGCGCCTCTGGCGATGAAATCAAGCAGATTGCCATGAGGGAATGCAACATGATTACCCTGCGCATGGATGGAATGCAAAAGGCTTTGGAAGGCCTTACCACTTTGGAGCAAGTTCTCGGCTCCTCGAATCCGGATGACTAATGCCAAAAATTGTTGATTTTGCTTGCCTTCAAAGGGAATTGAACGAAGAACAGGTCGCTGCTGCGATAAAAACCGAAGGCCCGGCGTTGATTCTTGCCGGAGCGGGTTCGGGAAAAACCCGGACGATTACTTATAAAATCGCGCATCTGATTTCTTCCAAGGGCGTGGATCCCCGGCGGATTCTTGCTGTGACTTTTACAAATAAAGCGGCGCGAGAAATGAAGGGGCGCATTCAGCAGATTTTGGAAAGCAACGTCTCGCTGGAATGGATGGGGACGTTTCATTCCATCTGTGTCCGTATTTTGCGGCTGTGCCTTGCGAACGAGCGGATTGTGCAGGCTTTGGGCTGGAAAATCAATCGGAATTTTTCGATTTACGATGACGACGACCAGAAGAAAATCCTGAAGGAAATTTTGAAGCCGATTTTTGGCGAAGAAATGGACGCTCAAAAATTGAAGCAGGCCAGATCGGCGATTTCTCGATACAAGAACGGCGTGCACAAGGAATTGCTTCCCGACGGCAGTTCGAAAATCGTGTTGCAGACTCCGGCAGTCGCTTTGGAAAAAGCCGCCTTTCCGGATCAGGTTCAAATGGCGGGCATCTATCGGGATTATCAGGCAAAGCTCGATGATGCGAATGCGATGGATTTTGACGACTTGCTTTTGAACGCGGTGGATCTTTTGCAAAAACTTCCGCAGGTCGCCGCACAATTTGCGGGCCGTTTTCAATATGTCGTCGTCGATGAATACCAGGACACGAACGATGTCCAATACGAATTGCTGAAACTCCTTATCAACCGGGCGCAGCAGAACGTGACTGTCGTCGGCGACGATGACCAGAGCATTTATGGCTGGCGAGGGGCGAACATCGAAATCATTCGCCATTTCTCGCAGGATTTTGACGGCGTGACTTTTTTCAAGCTAGAGCGGAATTACCGTTCTTCGGCCAATATCGTTCGTGGAGCTGGTGCGGTTATTGCCCACAATGAACGTCCGCTGGAAATGACAAAAAACGTCTATTCCAAGGAGCCGCCCGGCGATCCGATTCATGTTGTACATGTTTTAGCGGATACCTTTGAAGCGGAACAGATAGCCAAGCGCATCGCTTCGGCGGGCAAAGAATGTTATGCGCAGACTGCGATTTTTTACCGGACGAATGCGCAATCCCGCGCCATCGAAAAAGCGTTGAACAATTTGCGGATTCCCTGCGTGATTTTTGGCGGCACCCGTTTCTGGGATAGAAAGGAAGTGCGGGATGTTTTGGCGTATATGCGCCTGCTTTCAAACCCGAAGGACGATGCGGCGCTATTGCGGATTATCAACACGCCACCGCGCGGAATTGGCAACGGCTCGCTGGATGCTTTGCGCTTGTCGGCAACGGCAAATTCCTGTTCTCTGTGGGAGGCCATGCCGTTGGAAATCGCCAAAGGCGGGCGCTCTGCCAAAGGATTTGAAAATTTCAGGAATCTTGCGGAACTCTGGCTGGCGATGCTCCGGAATAAGGAAGCGCTTCCGATTATTGCAGAACACATCGTCCAAGACACGTTCTATAAAGAGTTCCTCAAAAAGGAAGACGAATCGACTGCCGAAGAACGCGCCCAGAACCTGGACGAAATGGTGAACGCTTTCCGCGAATTTGAAGAAGACAATCCGGACAAGGGACTGGACGAATTTTTACAGGAAATTTCCCTGCTGACCGATGCCGATAAAAAAGTCGAATCGAAAGATACCCGCGTGACCCTGATGACCATCCACATGGCGAAGGGGCTGGAATTTGACACCGTCCATATCGCGGGTTGCGATGAAGGCGTCTTCCCGTTGATCCGGGAATCGAGCGCTTTGGAAACTCCCGACGAACGCAAAAAACAGACGGAAGAAGAGCGCCGACTCTTTTATGTGGGCTGCACCCGGGCGAGACACCAGTTGTATCTGTATCACGCCGGTCGGCGGTTTTGGCAGGGAACCCTTCGTCCGTTTCCGCCTTCGCGATTTTTGGAAGAAATCGATCCGGTCACGGTTTCCGTAGAAGGAAAAAGCAGCGACGACGAGGAACTTTCTTTTACCGGAGCTCCTTGGAATGCTGGCTTCGGAGGCTATGCCGGAAAATCGTCCCGTTCCTATTCAAGCTATGGACAGGAATCGGGATTGTCAAGGAAAAGGACTTTTGCCGCTCGAACTCCAGAACGCGCATCCGGAATGCACAGGACGCAGCGAATCGTTTACAGCAATCCTCCCGTCGTCGAAAAGGTGGAAAAGGGTCCGCGTCTGGTTTACGACGAAAACTGCGACAATCCGTTGCATCGCGGCGTGAAAGTAGGGCATTTGAAATTCGGCAATGGCATTGTGACAAATGTGTCGGGTTCAGGCGAGAATACGCGTGTCGAAGTACGCTTTTCCGACGGAATTGTCAGAAAATTGATTTTAAAATATGCGGGATTGAAAATTTTGGACTAGACAGCGAAGCCAAGTTTTATATCTTTGAAAAAAATGGCGTATTCTGGAAAAACAGAACCGTCGATAAACAGAGAAAGGTCATCATGTTAAGCAAAGAAGAAGTTTTGAAAATCGCCAAGTTGTCCCGGTTGAAAATTTCCGATGCGGAAATCGAATCTTTTGCAAAACCGCTGGACAAGCTTTTGCATTATATGGAAGATTTGAAGGCCTTGGACCTTTCGAATGTGGAACCGATGA
Organism: Fibrobacter intestinalis; assembly: GCF_900167415.1. Lineage (GTDB taxonomy): Bacteria > Fibrobacterota > Fibrobacteria > Fibrobacterales > Fibrobacteraceae > Hallerella > Hallerella intestinalis. The sequence goes on from NZ_FUWU01000015.1 coordinate 28,824, forward strand.
CCGGAGTGGAAGATGCGCCGACCGTTTTGCGTGAAGACGTTCCGCAGCCCTCCCTCTCGTACGAACAGGCGTTTGCCAATGCGCCGGAAGAGGAAAATGGCCATTTTGTCATTCCGAAAGTCATCGGCTGATTCGCGAGAATTTTATGAAGCCTGAAGTCTCCTGCGTCGTTCCCGCACGGTTTTCGTCTTCCCGGTTTCCGGGAAAGCCCCTTGTCCCGATTTGCGGGCGGCCAATGATTCTTCGCACATTAGATAGAGCTATCGCCGCCGGGTGTTTTAGAAATGTCGTCTGCGCTACGGACGACATTCGCATTTTAAAAGCGGTGGAAGAGGCTGGATTTTCGGCGGTGATGACCGCGCCGGCAAAAACGGGTTCCGACCGTGTGGCGGAAGCCGCGCGCAAGCTGGGATTGGATCTGGTAGTGAATTTGCAGGGCGATGAACCCTTGGCGAACCTCCAGACTCTTCGCGATGTGGCAAATGCCCTTGCGGAAGAACCGGAATCCTGGGTAACGGTCGCGGCGCCTTTGGTCGATGCGGACCGGGAAACCCTTTCCATTGTCAAGGTGGAAGTGGATGCGCAAAATTACGCGACGGATTTTGTCCGAGAGATTCCGCCGGGAAATCGCCGATGGATGCGTCATGTGGGAATTTATGCGTATTCCGCAAAGGCGAGAGAAGAGTTTGCTGCGTTGCCGCAGTCGGCTTCCGAAAAGGAACGTTCTTTGGAGCAGCTTCGCATTTTGGGAAAGCGTCCGATCAAAGTTGTGAGTACTACATCCCTTTCAGCGTCGGTCGATTTACCGTCCGATGTGCAAAAGGTCGAAACCCTCTTTTTGAAAATGGGGAAACCATGAAAAAGGAACATGAATATAACGGCAAAACCAAATTTATCGTCGTGACCGGCGGTGTCATTTCCGGCTTGGGCAAAGGCGTTGCGGCGGCGAGTATCGGCGCGCTTCTTTCCAACCGGCTCAAAGTGATTCCGGTGAAATGCGACGGCTATTTGAATACGGATCCCGGGACGATGAATCCGACGGAGCACGGCGAAGTCTATGTGCTTGACGACGGCGGCGAAGTCGATATGGATTTCGGACATTACGAGCGTTTTTTGAATGTGGTCGCCCGTTCGGATTGGAGTCTGACGATGGGCAAGGTGTTCAAGCTGATTTTGGAAAAGGAACGCCGCGGCGATTTTTTGGGGCATACGGTACAATTTATTCCGCACGTGACCAATGTTATCAAGGAACATTTTTACGAGGTGGCGAACAGCGAAAACGCCGACGTTTTGCTGATTGAAATCGGCGGAACAGTGGGCGATTTGGAAAATCAATTTTTCATCGAAGCCGCTCGGCAGCTTTCGCACGACGTGGGTTCCGAAAATTGCATGTTCGTCCATTTGACGTACGTTCCGATTCCGTCTGGAGTCAAGGAGCAAAAGTCCAAACCGACGCAGATGTCCGTTCGCGAATTGAATGAACGCGGAATCTATCCGGACATCATCATCGCGCGTTGCGAAGAATTTTTGAAACCGCACATCAAGGAAAAAATCGGGCTGTTCTGCAATTTGCCGGCCTCCCATGTGATTTCGGGCGTGGACGTGAAACACGTTTACGAATGCCCGCTGGTTTACGACAAGGAAGGCGTTCCCGAAATCCTGTTGAAAAAATTGCGCATTTATGCGCCGCCCAAGCTTGACCGTTGGAGTCGCCTTGTCGATACGATGAATCGGAACGATGTCAGCCCGCGCAAGGTTTTGACTGTCGCCATCGGCGGAAAATACACCCGCTTGGAAGATTCCTATGCGAGCATTGTCGAATCCCTGAATCATGTTTCGGCGCATCTGGATGTCCACGTGGAAATTCGCTGGATTGATACGGAAAAATTGGAAAAGCATCCCGAAGAAGTGGAAAAGGATATGCAGGGGATCGATGCGGTCATCGTTCCTGGCGGCTTTGGAACCCGCGGAATCGAAGGAAAAGTCGTGCTTATCCAATACGTGCGAGAACACAAGATTCCCTTCCTCGGCATTTGCTACGGTATGCAGCTTGCCGTTGTGGAATTTGCGCGCCACGTCTGCGGACTGGCCGAAGCGGGGACTATGGAAACGGAAGCGGATTCCCATGTCAAAGACCCCGTTATCGCTTATTTGCCCGGGCAAGATAAAATTCGGGAGATGGGTGCCTCGATGCGTCTTGGCGGCCACGATGTGCTTATCAGCAAAGGCTCCCTTGCGGAACGGGTTTATGGAGCTACGGAAATCCGGGAACGTTTCCGCCACCGCTACGAAGTGAATCCCGAATATGTGGAACGCTTGGAAAAAGGCGGCATCATTTTCTCCGGCAAGGCGAAAAATGAGAATATCATGCAGATTCTGGAACTTGCGGACCATCCGTTCTTTATGGCTTGCCAGTTTCATCCGGAACTCAAAAGTTCGCTTTTGAAACCCGCACCCCTTTTCCTCGGTCTCTTGAAGGCTGCAGATGAACGGGGCTGAAAAGAAGGTCTTTATATTAGCGATTTTTCTTTTGGGGCTGGGCGCCCTTGTTCGGTATTCCCCGTGGGATCCGGTTCCGCATATAGAATCTTTTGAATATGCGGAAAACGATTCAAATGGAATCGGGGAACAGGAAATGAAGGCTTTCGTGTCGTCGGATTCCGAAAAGGGGGCGGCACGCGATAAAAAGCCGAAAGGCAAGCGGGCAAAAAAGCCCGTGGTCCATTTTCCGATTTCCATCAACAAGGCTTCCGCCGAGGAACTTTGCGCCATCAAAGGGGTCGGACCCAAGCTCGCCGAAAAAATTATCGAATATCGGAACGCGCATGGGGCGTTTTCTGGAGCCAAAGACCTGAAAAAAGTGTCGGGAATCGGCAAGAAAAAAGCGGAGGCCCTCCTCGGCTTTATCGTTTTTGACTAGTTTTATGAAAAATAAAACGTAAGTTGTTGGTATTATGGACGATACGAAGTTACATCTAGGAATTGAAGCCGGCGATGTCCTTCTCAAGGTGGCGCTTTACAACCCCCAGGAGAAGAAAGTTGTCAAAACGGCGATTCTCAATACGGAAACGAATCCGCTGGACGACGTCTCCTCTTTTGAAGCCGCCTTGCAAGTGTGGTTTGCTGAAAATGAAGACGTGAATGTCGGTTCGGTCTCTTTGACCGTGCCGTCTTTTCGGGCTATCGTTCGGCAGGTCTTCATCCCGTCCGAAGCGAAAAACATTCGGGAATATCTCCAGTGGTATTTGGGAACGCTCGTCAATGTCTCCGCCGACGATTACGTTTTGGATTTTGTGGAACTGGGCGGTTCCGCCGAACTCGGGCGCACGGTTTTGATGATTGCCATGCGCAAAATCTGGGTCAATTCCATTCGCAAGGGTTTCCGAAATCAGCAGATAGCTCCGAAAGTTCTGGAAGTGGACATTCTTTCAATCATGAATCTTTTGGAAACCGCTGGCGGTTTGGACGGAAAGCTCCAGTGCGTGATCAAAGCCGATACGAACGGTGTCATGCTGCTGTGGATTTCTCGCGACGACTTGCGCTGCGTGAGCCATTGCCCGACATTTGACCTGGCCGGGAAGAGCCGGGAAGACGCTTATGCGATTCTTTCACAAAATGTGGCGAAACAGATGCGGAGCTCCGAAGAGATTTACGGAATGTCTGTGAACCGCTTTTTGCTTTGCGGCGAACTGGCGACCGACGAACTTTTTGTGCAGAATCTTTTGAAAGAACTCGAAGGCAAATCGCTGAAGTTGATGGATTCTTTTGAAAATATTCGCCTTCCCACAGACGAAGAAAGCGCAAACCACGTCCTTTCTTGCATTGGCGCAATCGGTGTCGCATTGAGGAGCGTAAATCATGATTGAATTGAATTTGATTGAAGCGGCGTCGCAGTCGGTTTCGATTCCTGTCACGCCGGTGACAAAAGAAACGTCGGGTTCTGCGCAACGGAATTTTCCGAAACCTCTGATTGCCGTCGCGGCTCTTCTGGTGCTGATTGTCGGATTTTTTGGCTGCTTGAAAGTGGTCGGAATCCCTGCGTTTTTGGAAGGAGCTTTGCCGACTCCGCTTTTGGGGGCTTTGGGGATTGAAGATCCCAGCCGTTCCGGTCCCGAAATGAATGTGCGCCGGGTCAGCCAGATGACGACTGCGGGTGGAGGTTTGGAACGTCGCAAGGCCGAAGAGGAAGCCGCAGCGGTGCGTCTTGCCCAGGCGAATTCCCCTGAGCGAGTCGTCCAATCCGTGCAGCCGGGAATGTTCCATAACGAAAAACGTTCCGGCTATGCGGCTATGTTCCCGATGGTTAAAATTGTGTACCAAAAGACATTGGCTGCACAGGTGTTTGAATTTATCAACGCGATTACTCCGGAAGGGGTGAGTTTTGCGGAACTTTCCTATATGGCTCCGAATTTTTATTCCGTCCGTGGTGTGGCAGAAACGCCGCTCATCCAGCGGAACTATTTGGAACGCTTGAAAATGGGAAGTTCCGAATTTAAAACGCCGGAATTGCCGGAAAATGCGCCTGCAACGGCGGTTACTGCATACGGCGTTCTCAATGCCAAGCCGGATATGACAAAAGCGTCTTCGGTGCCGTTTGTCAAAGATGACGAAGTAGCAAAGGAAATCGATTTGCTCAAAAAATTGGATGCGAACGGAAAATTGCGCTTGGCGGGGCTGAAACACGCGAAGGTTGAAGACTTTGGCGTGTATAAAAGTTATACATACAACGTAACTACCAAAGCCGATTTTGTGGTGGTGCTGAAGTTCTTGCAAGCTTTGAGCCAAAGCCCCGCTCGCGTGGGCATAGAACGAATCAAAATGTCGGCTTCGGGGAAAAAAGGCGTATCGACGTCCATGACCCTTGTCGTTTATTCTTCGAACTGATGTCCATTCGTATCACCGGCGGGGAATTTCGCGGACGCCAGATTTCTTCGCCTTTGACTTCAAAGACCCGACCCACGGGCGCCATGGCGCGCGAAGCCCTTTTCAATATCCTGCAAGATGTTTCGGAGTTCAACATTCTGGATCTTTTTGCGGGATCCGGTGCTGTCGGGATTGAAGCTCTCAGCCGTGGTGCGGGGCAAGTCACTGCGGTCGAAAAAAATAGGGCGCAGGCTCAGTCCCTTTTGAACTCTTACAAGTCGCTTGGCGTGGAAGAGAAACTTCATTTGTGCGTAGCCGAAGTGCAGGACTTTTTTTCACGGGCAATCACTAGGGAAGAGCGTTTTGATTTGATTTATGCGGATCCTCCGTTTACCGAAGCTTATCCCGATTTGCTGCCATTTTTAAAACTTCTTTCTCCTCGTGGTGTTGCCGTTTTTGAAATTCCGTCTCGAAAGGCTCCGGAATGGACGCAGGCGGGCAGAATCCGCCGATATGGAGAAAGCTCGCTCGCTTTCTTTTCGGCAACTTTGTAAATTTGGCGTTATGGAACGCATTGCTGTTTTTGCTGGTTCTTTCGATCCGTTTACATCGGCCCATTTGTCGATTGTAAAAAGGGCGAGTTCTCTTTTTGATCGGATTTTTATCGTTGTCGCCCAAAATGTGAACAAAAAATCCTTATTTCCTGTAGAAGTTCGGATGCGCTTCATTCAAAAGGCGGTAGCCGGTTTGCGGAATATTTCCGTAGAATCTTATTCGGGACTGACGGTGGATTTTGCCCAAAAAAATGCGGCAAAGTATTTGGTTCGCGGCATTCGTTCTTCGGCGGAATTTGATGCGGAACGCAACTTGGCGTGGAACAATCGCCGGCTCGCTTCCGAAATAGAAACCGTCTTTTTGCAGATAGAACCGGAATTTGCCGACGTGTCCAGTTCCGCCGTTCGGGAAGTCCTGAAATTCGGCGGCGACATTTCTTCGATGGTTCCTTCCACAATTTTACACGACATCCTTCACGAAACGGAGAAACTCTGATGTTTGGATTGAAACCCTTCCGTTATCTGTCCCAGCCGATTCGCATCCTTTTCATGGCGAATGCCGTTGTTTTTGCCATTTGCTTTTTCTCGCGGACTTTGCATTTGGATTCCCTGTATTCGTATCTGGTCGGCTACGGGGCTTTAGTGCCGGTCGCTTACGAGCAGGCGTGGCGTTATTTGACATACGCGTTCATCCATATGAATTTCTGGCATTTTGCTTTCAATATGTTCTCGCTCTGGATGTTCGGGGATGATGTCGCTATGGCGATTGGATTTCGCCGTTTTTGGATTCTTTATATTTTCTGCGCGGTCTTTGCCGGGCTTTTCAGCATTCCGTTCTATTTGTTCGGTGCGATGTCGCCGATGACCTTTATCATCGGGGCTTCGGGCGCGTTGATGGGAATTTTTGTCGCTTATGCTCGGCTTTTCCCCGATCGGATGATTCTGATGTTCTTTGTCATTCCGATGCGCATCAAGCACGCTATCTGGATATTCATCGCGTTGGACGTTTTCATGGCGGGTTCCAACGATACCATTGCGCATTTTACGCATTTGGGCGGCGTCCTTTCGGGATTCCTGTGCATGTATTTTTTTGAACACGATATTTGGGCGAAGCTCCGCGGGGAATTTCAAGAAAAGCGTTGTGGAAAGCCCAAGGGAACACCTGAAGAGCCGCTCGAAGGGGAAGTACGTTTTCTGGACAATCAAAAGCAGCTGGACATGATTCTCAAAAAAGTGAGTGAATCCGGAGTCAATTCGCTTTCGGAAAGTGAAAAGTCGTTTTTGATTCGGGAAAGCGAGCGTCGTCGCCACGGCGGTTTTCGTGGGTTTTAAATAAAAGGGATTTCAATGAAAAAGGTTTTAGGTTTTGGTGCTGCGCTGGTCGATTTGCTGGTCCACGTGGAAGAGGAACGGATTCAAAAGGCGAATGTTCCCAAAGGCAGCATGAATCTGGTAAAATATCCTCAGCTTTTGAAACTTTTGGACGGCGTGCAAAATCCGCAGAGGGTTCCGGGCGGATCGGCCTGCAACACGATGGTCGGCTTCGCGAAGCTCGGCGGCAAGTCCTCTTTCTTTTCCAAAACGGGACGTGACGAATTGGGCGTTCTTTTTGCGAAGCATTTGGAAAATTCCGGAGTGGAAAATCATCTGCTTTTATCTTCGACGGCGACAGGGACGGTTCTTTCGGCGGTGACTCCCGATGCGGAAAGGACGATGTTCACTTTTTTGGGCGCTTCGGATGAAGTTTCTGCGGCGGATATTTCGCCAGAACTTTTTGACGGTGTCGGGATTCTTTATCTGGAAGGCTATCGCGCATACGGTGAAGAGTGCTTTGCCAAAATGGTGTCGGAAGCTCGTCGTCGCGGGGTCATGACTGCTCTGGATTTTGGAAGCTTCGGCGTGGTGAACGATTGCCGTTCATTTTTTAACAAACTCTTTGCGGGCAAAGAAATCGACATTGTGATAGCCAACGAAGAAGAAGCGAAAGCCTATACGGGGGAATGCGAGGAGGCTGCTTTGGCAAAGATGGCGCAGTTTGCTTCCATCGCGGTAGTAAAGCTCGGCAAACGCGGCGCGCTGATTTCTCAAAATGGAAAAATCACCCGTGTAGAAGCCGGCTCGGCAAAGGCTATCGATACGACAGGCGCTGGCGATTTGTGGGCTTCGGGCTTTTTGTATGGGCTTCTCTCCGGTTGGTCCATGGAGCGCGCAGGAATTTTGGGCAGCATGGTTTCCAATGAAGTCGTGCAGGTTGTCGGCGCGCAAATTCCAGAAGAAGGTTGGGAACGCATTCGCAAGGAAATGGGAAATGTCTGAATCGTCGGAACAGATGGAATGGATGACTCTGGAAACTTTTGCCACGGCAGAAGAAGCGCGGGCGTTGGCCGCCCTGCTGCAAGAGAATGCTTTGGAGTCGAATGTTATAAACGATGCGAATATGGGCGGCGACCCGCTGGGACTCGATTTTCAGAATCGCGGGGCGTCTTCGGTGATTGTACGGGTTCGGGCAAAAGATATTGAATCCGCGCGTCGTATTTTGGAAGCCGCCGTCAAAGCTGCCGTTACGGATGCGGACGAAGCGAGCCTTGCCATGTTTGAATCTTTTTCGGACGAAGACCTGCTGGAAGTTTTGCAAAAACCGGACGAGTGGAATCCGGAAAACGTGCTGCTTTCGCGGAAAATTCTGGCGTCGCATGGAAAGGAATATTCGGATGCGGATTTGCAACGTTTTTTTGACGAACGTCTGGCCGCTTTGCGCGCACCGGTTCCTGTGAAAGTTTCCAGCGGCGCTCTTTCCATGGTCGGCTGCATTCTTGTTTTTGTCATCGCCGGCGTGAACTTTTTGTACTTGGACAATGTGAATTATCTCTATCTTCTTTGCATTGCCTTTTTGATTTCTTGCTTGGCGTTGATTGCGGGATTGAATTGGACGTATCGCAAAAAACGCCTGCCGAATGGTGAAAAAATTTTCGTATTCTCCAAAAGGATGCGCCTTTTTTCGTTCTGCGAAATGGTGCTTGCCGCATTGTCTTTGGCTGCGGTCATTATAGATATCGCTATTCGAACGATGTAATTTGCGGTTGTCTTGGGACAACGTTTTTTGGTGAAAGTTCGGGATAAAAGAAGAGACGCATTTAATTTTATGCCTATCGAAAAGGAAAAAATATGCGCTCTTTGCTTTGGCTTGCACTTCTCTGCGTTCCCTGTTTTGCGGCGATTTCTCTTACGGAAGTGGCCACTCTCCCTGAATCGCCCAATTACGGCGGCGGGGACAACGTCGGCTCTTTGCTGATTTCGGAAACTTACAATGCGGGCAAGGGACCCGGAATTTGGATTGTTGCCGATGGCGGTTATCGTTTGTATGTAAACGGCGAACTTTTAAAAGAAGATGTTCAGGCGGGGCGGGTGAGTTTTGTCCCGTACACTTTTCTGCCTGGAGAAAATGCGGTGAGCGTCGTAGGCGTCAATCGATCGGGCGCTCCCGGCGTTCTCGTGCAAATCGACGAATTGGAAAAATCGTATTATTCCGGTGCGGGGTGGGTTTCAAAACCAGCGGTAGGAAACAACGCGTGGAAAGCGAAGGGACGCGATCTTTCGCAATGGGGCGGCGCGACCATTCTCGACCATTCCAACCAGAAAATGCCGAGCGGCGGCGATCTTTCGGGATTTGCCGAAGATACGAAAGCAAAGTGGATTTGGACGGGAAGCGAATCGGATTCCCTTGCCGTTCTGCTCTATACTTTTTATGTGAAAGCGGAAGGCTTTGGAGCTGCGACGACAGGCGGCTCTGGGGGAGAAGTCGTGCTGGCGACGGACTCGGCAAGTGTTCGCAAGGCTTTGCAATCCAATGGCCCAAAAACGATTCTTATTCCCGAAGGAACCTATGATTTTCGGATTTTTAAAAATGCCGTGACGGATGCCAAAAACAGAAAATGGACGTGGTGCAAGGGCCAATGCGGGGCAAATGATAAAAATTCAGGCAATACCTTTTACCGCATTTCCTTTACGGAAAATTCTTGCAGCGGGCTCAGCGAAGACGTGACGCCGGTCAGCGAATCGGAAAATTTGCAATCCTGGAACAACTGGATTACCACAAGCGCGGACAAAAGTCTTATCGGCATGGGACGCGGAGCCAACTTGCGCGGGGCGGCCATCAATCCGAGGTCGTATGAAAACGGCCACAATAATATCTATCGGAATCTGGCGTTTTACGATGTGAATCCGCACTTGGTCGAAGCGGGAGACGGTTTAAGTGTGGACGGTTCCGATGAAAATTTCGTACAAAAATTCTGGGCGGATCATATTTCTTATAAATGGATAAGCGATGGCTTTGACATTGGGAATGTGAAAGGTGCGACGGTGAGCTATCTGGATTACGACGGCACGAGCGAATTCAACTGCTGGGGATACGATCCCTACATGGCATTGGTTCAAGATGCAGAACTCACTTATGCGAATGTCTATTGGCATGGAACTTATGGCAGGGTTCCCAAAGTCGGCGGAAATTCCCGCGTGCATATATTCAACAATTACACTTCTTATAATTATTGGACGGGAGCAGCGGTCAGCGGCGATAATTCCGGCAGCTATTCGCAAATACTTTACGAGAACAGCTATCTGGATCAGATGAATTTTCACATTGTCGATGTCGGAAGTTACGGCTATATGAATTTCACGGGCAATCAGGTAAAAAACAGCAAAGGCTGCTATTATGTCAATGGGGTATGCTCCAGCAATCCGCCGCAGAATAGCGTGTTCACACCTTCGTATTCGTATGCCAAGCGGACGGTTTCGGCGATTCCTTCGGAACTTCCGGTTTATGCAGGCGTTGGCGGAAAGTGGGGGAAAATGCCGGAATACAATCAGGCTTTTGAAATTTCGCCCAAAGCCGCCTCGGTATCTGTGGAAGCGCAAATTGCGAATAATGCGGTAACATTGAATGCGACGGTGACAAGTTCTAGCGGCGCGGCGATTCAGCGAGTGGATTTTTACGTGGGAACGGAACTTGTTGGAAGTGCCCATTCCGCACCGTATTCGTTCAACGTTTCCGATCTCGTTCCGGGAGTTTACAGTGCCATCGCTGTAGCGACAGATAAAAATGGACTTTCGGGCGTTTCTTCTTATGTGGTATTTCAGGTTTCGGGAGACTCGGAAAAAACGGTGGCGAAGCTGATTAAAAATGGAGCGGGCTCTTCCAATCAGAATTTGATTCTTGGCGACTCCCTTGTTCCGTTCAGTTATGTTTGGGAAAATGCAGAAACGGTAACGGCGACGGGATTTCCCATGGGCGTGAATGTCTTTATAGATTCGCTGGATTCTCGAATTTCCATTTCGGGAACGCCTACGGAATTCGGAGAGTTTGTGTACACCATTACGACTGTCGGAGCGGACTCAAATGTCAGCGTCGTTCGTACCATTCGTGTTGCAGAATCGGAAACCGCGATAACGCATCAACAAACCGTTCTACCCAAAGCCTTTTCGTATCGGGTATTTGATTTGCAAGGACGCCTATTGTATCGTGGTGCTTTTCAACCGAGGATTTATAATCAGAGAGTTCTGGTTGTAGAATTTGATAAAGAGGGAAATGCGCTGCGGAAATATCTGATGCCTTGTTCTAAGTCGATGCCAAAATAAAGGAATTTATATACAAAATTCCACCTCGATTTGCTTGCCCTTCGACAGGCTCAGGGACCGGTTAAGAGTTAGGAGTTGGAACTGAAAACTGAAAACCGAGTTCACCTTGTGAAAAAGAAATGCTTATTTTGAAAAAAAATAATTGAAAGTATTTAGTGGAAGAATGTATATAATTCCCAAAATAAAGTTCCGATTTCTTACGGCGTTTTTTATCGTTGGGTTGGTTGCATTCTATCGTTTTCAGGATCTCTATTGCGGATCCATCCGGCTAAAAGTTTTCTCCATCGCTTGAATAGAGGATTTTAGAAAATGAAGAAATTTCAAAAGCTATAAGCCCGAAGAATCCTTTTTTCCCGTTGCCTTATTTTGTGGAAGGATTCTTTTCTTTGAGAATCGCGAATGCGATTGCGCCTTGGATGGTTTGGAATAGGAGTGGCATATAGCTGAATAAGGTAGAAGCTAAAACGATGTCTGCGGGAATGCCTAAAAGTCCCGAGTACAGGCTAATTTGTACGTTTTCGCGAATGCCTATTCCGTTAATGGAAATGGGCAGCATCGTGAAAGTTACCATAATAGTGGTAAAAACTGTAATGACGGCAAAGTTTACATCCACTCCCATCGCTTTAAAATACGCCCAATGAATAATAATGGTTATCGCTTGTAGCCAAATGGAATCCAAACCGGACAAGAAAAATTCTTTTTTATGCTTGCGGTAAAGACAAAAAGCGTCTTGCAGTTTCAATAGAAAAGGAAACTTTGTGGTCAATGGGGCGGGAAGCTTTATTTTGTCGGAGAAAAGTCCTAGGAAAATGACAAGGAGGGCAATCAATGCCAAAATGCAGACGACAGCGACGTATGTCATCGGAATGTTGTATTCGACAGCCACAAAAGGCAATGCTATAAAGAAACTGAAAAACATGGCCAGTAGTCCCATGATTCGGGAAACGATAATAGCTGCTACAGAGTTTGCCATCTTGCCAAATCGCCTTCCAAAGGCGATCGTTTTTACCGCATCTCCGCCAAAATTGCTCGGCAGTAAATTGTTGAAAAAGTAACCCAGGGCGATATAAGCGTAGAATGATTTAAAAGGGATCTTCCGGCCTTCATTGAGCAACAGCCCTCTCCAGCGATTGGCTTGAATTGCCATAAATAGGATCGTTAGCGCGAAAATAAGCAAAAGCCATAACAGAGCTTTGGATGTCCATAGGTTTAAAGCATCGTTTAGGGGAACCTTGTAGAAAACATAACAAAGGCCGCCCACGGTGATTAAAATTTTAAAGGCGAGTTTTAAAATTTTTTTGGCAGGTTGGTTCATGCGTTTTAATTTAGAATTATTTCTCTAGGAGTTTTTTTTGTGGGAAAAATGTTTATATTTATGCTATTGTTCTATTTTTAGGTTGGAGACTATTATTTATGAACGCCGAACAAAAGAAGTTTTATCTGACTCTGGGATTATGTGTAACGTTATTTTCTTTTATGGCTTGTTCTAAAGGCGATGTTGCCGGTTCAGAAGAAACTTTGCCATCGGATATACCTCTGACCTCCCTTCAAATACCTCCTTGTTCCCGTTCCACGGTCTCCGCCTGGACGTTGAATTCGGAAGACAGTGTTTACGCCCAGCCAACGGATTCCGCATTTAACGAAAATGATTTTGCTGTAGAAGCGGATATTTTTCTTAAAGGCAAAAAAGGCTATATGACCTTGGCTTCTGCCGGTGTTGACGGGGACGGGGACGCTTGGGCACTTCGCGTGGAAAACGGCAATGCCATTTTTGCTTGGCGGGATATTTCCACGAGTAACGAATGGTACAGGCTCGAAGCGGAAAACGTTCTGGTCGTCAACGATACGATGACAATCCGTGCGGAGCGTTATGGCAAACTTACGGTTCTCTATGTGAACGGAATCATAAAGGCGGCATCAGAATCCGCAAGCGCTATTGAAAATGTGAATGGCCATTTCACCATAGGTTTCGACCCGTCCTCGGAAACAGAAAATATGCCGGGAAGCGTTCTTTACGTCCGTTTTGACAAGGTTCGATATATTCAAGACGATTTTATAGAAGAACGCCCGGATTCGGCCGGCCTGGATACAGACGCCCCGCTGGTCATTGATCCCGAACTTTCGGAAAATTCAACGGATTCTACCGCTTCTGGCGAACGTCCGTGGATTGCCGCTTGGGAATTTGACGATTCTTTAAATGTCGGCAAGGATTATACGGGAAATGGTCATGATGCGCTGGCGGGAGAAGGCAAAATTACCGTAAAGGACAGCGTAGCCTATTTCGACGGCTCTTCGGGGCTGGAAATTCCGCTGGTGTCCGATCTCCAGAAAAACTCCTTTGTTGTTGAAGCCCGCATTAAACCGACAGAGTTTGGCGCGATGAAGAACATCTTGGTCGCAGAACCTCCCGGACGTTCTGGCGACGGCTGGATGATTCGTGTTGATGACGGTTATTTAACCGTTCATTTCCGAGATGAAAATACGGACTATGCGGATTGGAACGTATATACAGGGGAAAAACTTCTTTTGAATGAATGGAACGCTATTCGTGTAGAACGCTCCGATGATGCCGTCAAAGTCTTCCAAAACGGGGTCTTGACAATAGATGCCTCTTATACAGGAGACGTCGGTGAGGTAACGTACAATTGGGGACTTGGTTATGATGCGATGAACCAGTCTTACCATGACCGTTGTTTTGTTGGCTATGTGGATTATATTCGATTTGGAAGTCTGGATCAAATGAGTAAAGATTCGTTGGGAAGCGCTTCTTCTTATGTACTTTTAGCGGACTGGGAATTTAATGCCCCGGATTTTGTGGGTTTGGACAAAATAGCCAACAATACTATCTACAATAGGGTTGGAAATGCGAAAGTAGAGGACAGCAGTTTAACTTTAGACGGAAAATCCGGGCTATATCTTCCCCTGACGAAAACATTCTTACGGAACGAATTTGTCATCGACGTGCGTTTAAAACCGAAGGCCTTTGGTAAAATTCAAAACATCTTGGTTGCGGAACCTCCTGGACGTTATGGCGACGGCTGGATGATTCGTATAGATGACGGCATTCTTCGCATCCACCTTCGCGACAGCCAAACGCATAGTGTTGAGTGGCAAATTTTTGAAGGGAAAGCTTTAAAAGCGGATCAGTGGACAGAAATTCGTATGATACGTTCGGCCAATGCGCTTCAACTTTATCAAGATAACGAATTGATTGTGAATGCCGCTTATCAAGGCGACATCTCCCAGTTGGAATATGATTTGTCTATCGGATTTGACGGGATGAATCAGAATTGGAATGAACGCTTTTTTGAAGGCCAAATCGATTACATCCGTTACTACGGTATTCGCCAATAACAAGATGAATGTATATTCTAACGGGAATTTTTAGGATTCCATTTTTGAAAAATTGAAAAATGAATATCGACGTTGGCATCATCAATTACAATGGTGGCGATGAACTCACCGACTGCGTGCGCAGTTTGGCGATGCAGACAATGTCCGTTCGGATTTTCGTTTTCGACAACGCTTCTGTGGACGATTCCATTTCGAAACTGCAAAATTCCGGGCTGTCTTGCCAGGTGATTTCAAGCGACAAGAATCTAGGTTATGCGGGAGCCTGCAATAAGCTGCTAGATACGATGGACGCGGAAATCCAAGTTCTTTGCAATATGGATTTGGAATTTGATGCGCATTGGGCGGAACATCTGTTGGCCTGTTTTGCGAGGCATCCGGATGCGGGTTCCGTGGCGAGTTTGGTTATGGAAAAAAGCGGCGTGGTGAATGCCGTCGGGGTGCTGTTCGGTCCCGATCTTTTTGCCGAAAACGAAGCGAGCGGTTTGAATATTTCCGAAGCAGACGTACGCGAAAAAGAAGTCTTCGGCTGCTATGGTGCCGTGATGAGTTTTCGTAAGGAAGCCGCGCAAGCCGTCGGTCGAATGGATGCTAGCTTCTTTCTCTTTTTTGAAGAAACGGAATGGTATTTTCGTCATCAGTTGGCCGGTTTTAAAACGGTCTTCTGCCCGGACGCCAAAGTTTTCCATGAACGTTCGAAAACCACGGTGCGCTATTCCCCAAAAAAATTATTCTATTCCGAGCGCAATCGTTTGCGTTCCGCTCTCCGGCTGCTTCCGGCAAAAGAAATTGCAAAACTTCCCTTTTATGCTGTGACACGTTACTTGTCGATGGCAAAAAAAACGCCGAGCCGTTCTGGAGACGGAAAAAAACTTTCCACCGTTTCCATTTGCACAGCTTTGGCAAAGGCCTGGATACAAGCGATGATTTTTTTGCCGGCAGAACTGAAAACAAGGTGTCATTACCGGCAAAAATTTGGCGATGTCAATGTCGCCGTGATGAATTTGTTGAAAACTTACGTTTTAAATTGAAGGGCGGTAGGGCTTGCTGAAATGGATGTGCAGGTTTTCGGGGTTACAAAAAGAGGAGTGCGTTCGCACTCCTCCTGGATTGATATTGTCGCTAATCGGATGCCCCGAGTTTAAGGTTTATCCATACCGCAAGGATTTTCCTCCACCGCGGCTCAATCCGGCTAAAAGATAGCTTTTATTGCACGAACAAACAAGAGCGGAAGACGCTTGGTTGAAAAAAAGTGTATTCTCCGGGAATACACTTTTCAGGGATTCAAGGAAAGATTGCTTCCCTCTCTCGCCATAGTAATTTATTCCTCCTAAAAGCTCAAAATTTCCAACCATAAAGCGCGGCGTTTCTAAAGCAAGTTTGGGATCGGTTGGGAGTTGGAAGTTATGAGTTGAGAGCTGAGAATTGAGAACCGAGTTCCCCCTGTGAAAGAAAACGCCCCTTGCGAAAAGAGGTCCACCCTTTGGAAAAAAGAATCGCGAGTATTTGGCAAAAGATTATGTATAATTTCCTTTTTTTAATGTTATATTTGTGGCTATGAATTTTAACCTGTTTTTGGCTATCGCTGCGATTTTGGTCTCCTCGCTTTGTGCGCAACAGACGTCCAGCACTCCTGCACCCGTTTACTACATTATTGTGACGGACACTTCTGCATTGCGTTCTTTGCCCGAAGGAACGGTTGTCTATCCGGCTCAGCCGCCGAATCCGCAGCCATTGGAATCCGCACCAAAGGCCGTGCACCATTCTGCTTCCAGCGATGCTTTTGTTGACGATAGGGGACAAACTCCGAATGCGGAGAATCCGCGCCGCCCGAAAAGAGCCCGCAGCAGTTTTTACTTCAGCCCTTCCCTGAATTTTGTGGCCAATATTTTAAAAATGGAAAGGGATGACGACTATTACGATTATTATGACGAAGAAAGCGAGCTGGATGCCCTGGGACTGGGAATGTCCTTCAAATTAGGATGGAATATCAAGAACGTCGTAGCTCTGCATGGGACGCTGGAATTTACTGTGGCTCAAGGGGATCTCGAATACACGCGCAAAAAAGAAGGGGAGACTAACGAATCCATCTCTTTGGATGGTGCGGAATTTTCCCGATTCTTTTTCGGCTTTGGCGCGACGATTTTCCCATTCAGGGATACCTCTTCCGTTTTTCACGGAACCTTTTTTAGCACTTCGCTGGGCTATTCCTTTGGCTCTTATGCGGATTGGGACTATTATTCTTCCGATGATTTCTACGTAGGCTTTGGATTTAAAGCCGAAGTGGGGAAAGTGTGGGCGGTGAGCGAACGCTGGCATTTGGGGCCTTCCGCCGCATTCTCTTTGGACGGCTATGTGGGATACGACGAGGATGATTTTCGGCGGACGTGCTATTCTTTATGGCTCGGCATCAATATCGTCCGGAAATGACGCTGGATAAAAAAGCCGCTGATTTTGAAGCTAGCCACAAATAATTCACAAAAAAAATCACACATTCCCTTTCCAAAAAAGGAAAAGTTTTCTATTTTCCTGCACCCACAGCAAACCTAAAAAAAGGAATATTATGTATTCTATTGTTGAAACAGGTGGTTTCCAGTATAAAGTCGAAGTCGGTAAGACTTACAAGGTCCCGAGCGTCGATGCTGCTGTCGGTTCTTCTCTGGAACTCAAGTCCGTCCTTCTTTTCTCTAACGGGAAAGAAGTGAAAGTCGGCACCCCTGTCCTGGATGATGCTTCTGTCAAGGTCGAAGTTCTCGCCCACGACAAAGAAGATACGGTGATTGTCTTCAAAAAGAAGCGTCGTACCCGCTACGTCCGTCGTAACGGTCATCGTCAGGGCTATACGGAAGTGCTTGTCACGGAACTTCATTCCGGTGCAGAATCCGAAGTGGTCGATCCGAAGATTGTCGAACGCAACCGCGCCCGCGTCAAGGCTCTTGCCGCTCAGAAGGTGCAGAACGTTCCTCTGACCCGCAAGGAAAAGATCGCTCAAGGCATTCCGAAGCCCGCTAAAGTCAAAAAGAATTCCATCCGCAAGTCGAAGGAGGCTTAATAATGGCTCACAAGAAAGGTCAAGGCTCCGTTCGTAACGGCCGTGATTCCAACGCCAAATATCTTGGTGTAAAGAAATACGCCGGAGAAACGATTAAAGCCGGCGGCATCATTGTCCGTCAGCGCGGTTCTCATTTCCATCCGGGTGCAAACGTCGGCATGGGCAGGGACTTCACGTTGTTCGCTCTTGTTGACGGAAAAGTCAAGTTCGAACAGAATGCTGGTGCGCAAAAGGTTTCGGTCTATCCGGAATCGTAGAGCGTCAAAACGCATTTAAACAAGGCCGAGTGCAAACTCGGCTATTTTTTTAGGGATTGGGTCTATGAAAAAAAAATTTGCGCTCTCGTTGCTTTGCTTGGGATCGGTTCTTTTTGCCGAAGAGCCTGTCGATGCTTTCGGGTTTAAGAAAATCTATCGGACAAAAACGGGAACGGAGGAATGGAATTCCTCCCATTGGGCGAATGGAAAGGCTCGCTCGGTCGAATGGGACGGGGATCCGGACGATCCTTGGGGCTGGACGGAAAGCCACAGCGCCGGTTCTGGCTCTTTTGATATCGATGGCCAGGGAATCATGCAGATGAACTGGAACGACGGACCGCGATTTCACTTGAACAGCCTGCACGGTTCTTCGACGCAGTTCTTTTTGAACTCCGAATGGACGGGCTACTTTATGCGGGACGCCTTGGGTGGCGAAAATTACGGCGGCATGGTTGTCGGTATGCGTTCGGGACCGCTTGGGCACGCTTCCAGCGGTGGCGACGACTGCGATGCGACGACGTATTACGCCCGTTTTCGCAACGACGGCAAATGGGATTTTGAAAAGGAGTGGAAACACCCGGAAAGCTATTATCGCACGACATCGGGAGTGGGGAATCAGGATCCGCTCTGGAATGGAAACGTGCTGCCCGTCGGAAAGTGGATTGGCATGAAGTATATCGTTTACAACAAGGACGCGGGAACTGTCCGCCTGGAACTTTATATCGATTCGACATCCAATGCGACCCCTCCCGGAAAATGGGAACCCGTCGGTGCCATTGAGGACTCGGGAACAGATTTCCGCGGAGCGTATAGCGAAACGGTTTCGGGCTGTTCCTATTCGGACGCTTATGCGCCGATTTTGGAAGGCGGCGGCACGATTCTCATGCGTTCGGACAAGGATCATCCTTACTACAAATTTGTGACCCTTCGTGAAATAGACGTTCAAGAAGCTCCGTTTGAAGGGACGGAGTCGATTCGGAAGCTGCCCGCCCGCAGCTGGATTCCCGCTATTTCTGACAAAGCGTTCGATTTGCTCGGTCGCCCGGCTGGTTCGGGGGATGTTTGGAAAATGCTTGCCCGATAGGTGAAGGTGGGGAGTGGGAGTTAGGAGTGGTCAGCAGCTAGCGGCTAGCGCCCTTCGACAAGCTCAGGGATCGCTGGTTAGTGCACCTCGGCAAGCTCGGTAACCGCTTGTCGAACTAGCCGAACCATGGCTAGTTGGAAGTTGGGAGAAACGGCTGTCTGCCGTTTTTTTCGCATTTTGGGTTTTCGACTAAATGAAAAATGCCTGTTTCGATGCAAAGTCGGCCTTTGTCAAATGGAACACAAGTCATCGCCAGCGGTACGTCATTGCGAGCAAGGCGAAGCAATCCTTGCTGGCATCCCGTCATTGCGAGGAGCGTAGCGACCCATGAGCCTTGAAAGCTCTGCTTCCTTTAGGCGAATTGTCCCTTCCAGGGATACTTCAACTACGGAATCGGAGATTCCGAGTTTCAGGGATGCGCCGCCGCGGCAATCCTATCTGCAAAAAAAGGATTGCTTCTACACTTCGAGTATAACTCCACTAAGGTAACAAAGTTACCAAGTGTCGTATATCCACATAGAGGATAACTCCACTAAGTCAATAAATTGACAAGTGTCGTATAACCCCTGTGGGGTTCGCAATGACGGAAAAACGCCAGACAGCAAGTCGCCAGAGTACGTCTTTTTTTGCAAACTTTGCACCGTAATGTAACAAAGGAGACGCGATGCGGTTCAAGGAAGCGGCGGAAAGGTGGTTTGAAAAGAAGTGTGCGAGTTGGAGCGAGAGTTCCCGGGCGAAATACGAAAATATTCTGCGGAAGCATTTGCTGCCGTATTTTGGCGAAGTGGAGCTGGTCGGTTTCGATTCGGCTCTCGTGAGGGATTTTGCGGAGCGCGCTCTCGGAGAGCTTGCGGTTTCGACGCGGCGTTTCGTGCTGGCGACCTTGCAGCAGATTTTGAAATCGGCACTTTCGCCGGAGGATTTGGGTGCGCTGGATTTTCCCCACGCTGGGACGACTCGGAAAGGGGAAGCGGTTCCCCTCTCACCCGAGGAACTGGCCGCGCTGATTCGTGCGCTGGAAAAGAACGAAAATCCAAAACTGGAAAATTCGGCCCGGAGTCTCTTGCTGATTGCATTCACCGGGATGCGCCTCGGCGAAGTTTGCGCCCTGAAATTTTCGGACTTCGACTTTGTGCGGAACACCATCAAAATTCACGGGACGCTGGAACGGCTGCCCAATGACAAGGGCAAAACGGCAAAAGGCGCAGACGAAAATGCCGCTGCCGAAATGGAAAATGCCAAGCCCCCGAAGACCGTCCGCAAGCTCTGCCCGCCGAAAAGCGAAAGCGGCCATCGGGAAATCCCCATCCCGGAAAATCTGCTCCAATGGCTGAAAAAAAATGGCGAGGGAAAATTCCCCGGACAGTTTTCTGGTGAAGCACGACCAGCGGACATTGCAGAACCACTTCAAGCGCTTCCTGAAAATCGCCGGGGTTGCGGAAACGAACGTTCATGTGTTACGGCATACCTTCGCCACCCACGCGCTGACTTCCGGGGCGGACCTGAAAACCCTCTCGGCGACCCTCGGCCATGCCAGCACCCACACGACTCTCGACCTTTACGTTCACCCGACTTTCGAGAGCAAGCGGCGCGTGCAGGAGGCGTTTTGGAAATTCGTGAAGAACCCGAAGCGGGCGCAAAATCAAAGCGGGCAAAGAAATTGTGATTATTGGAACGAAAATTTTGGAAAATCGGGAGGTTCCGGGCGCAAGCCGACCCAGCAGTGAATTTCGCAGAAGTACTCTTCTGCGAAAGTTTTTATAAACGATAAACGAAATATAAGTAGGATTTGTGAACTTGTCAATACGCAAAGGATAAAAATTCCTACCGGTTCTTTGCAAATTTGACGAAAATCAACTCCAAGACCATGAATCCTAACCTCGGCAAGCGGTTTTCCCTGTCGGACGTGTTCCCGCCTGTCCCCTTTTTGCTCGGTGGCGGCTCCGAGTCGGGAAAAAGTGCCGTTCAACACTCCATCCCGAAATGCTTTTTTCGCAGAAGAGTACTTCTGCGAAAAAAGAGGAACGCAGAGAATGGCAAATAAAAATGTCCAGCGAAGAATCGCTAGAGTTGAATTTTTCCAAGGAAAAGATTCGCCCGTTTCCGTTTTTTCGTTGCTTGCCTCCAATTTTCGAGCCGCCAGGATTTCGCGGCATTGTTTGAAATTTTCCTTTACGCCCGAAAAGATTTGTTTTAACAGGGCGTTCCTCATGACGAAAAACTTCAACTTCTCCAAAAATGTCTGCATTAAGGATTTGAATTGGACTATTTCAGCATAAAGGATTTCAATCGAGGTAATGATGAAACATTCTTATGATCGTCCGATAAACGACAAGAAGGAGTACGAAGCTTTGTTTCCCTCAAATCATTATGAAAAAGCTTACGAACGTGCCGCTCAAACACGGGAATTTGAAATTAAACTTTATTGGGAACGGGCGAAGTATTTTTGGGCATTCATCACAACCATTTACGTCGCTTATTACAACGTCTTGATCAGCATTTACGATAAGGCTCACGGAAAATTTCCTTTACTGGTTCTATCCGGATTGGGACTGTTCTTTGCCATCGCATGGATTCTAGTCGCCAAAGGTTCCAAACATTGGCAAGAGAATTGGGAACATCACATTGCCTTGCTGGAAGACAAGGTGACTGGCCCGCTTTTTAAAATTTACAAAGCGAATTCCTTTTCCGTTTCCAAGGTCAACTTGATTGCCGGTTATGTGGTAGCGTTTTGTGCGGCAGGATTGTTCGCTTATGAAGGGGTGGAATTTTGCCGAAAATCCTTTGTCAAAGAAATTTCTTTTGCGTTCTATATCGGCATCTTGGTGGTGGCGGCCATAGGAATTATCGCCTTTATATTCAACGCCCGGGGAAATGTTAAAACAAAAGAAAAGGAAATCGTCTTTGACTTATTCTCGGTGAAGGGGAAATGAAAATGAAAAAGTTCGAGCCAAAAGATTGGTTATTGACTTTGTCCTTGTCGATGGCATTTAGCCTGTTTGTCGGGTATGGTTTGATTTCTTTAGGAGGTTGTGAAATGAATTTATGTGTAAAAATTCTCGCATCAGTAATGCTGGTCATTCCAATCATTCTTATCTGGTGCTGTAAGGATTGCAGCAAAGAAGAAAAAGATTCAACAAATCAAGCCCAAATACAAAGTTTCAATTATTCGTTTACAGCGGAATATGACGGGAAAAAATGCGAAATAAAAATCAGTGATTTTCAAACAATTCCTAAAGAAAATTCCAAGTAAAAATAGGAGACTGTCAAATGCAAAAACTCAAATCCTTATTCCTATTGCTCGCTCTGTTCGCCTCTTTCAGTTTTGGGGCGGCGTGGACGGGTTCCAACAGCGAGCCGGAAAACATGAAAAAGATAGACGGCAAGAGCTTCTACGTGATTACCACGCCAGAGGAACTTGCCTGGATTGCGGCGCAGGTGAATAACGGCAATGATAGCATTAACGCAGTGCTTGCCAACGACATTGTGTTTGGGTCTGACACGTCGAAAACGAACACGACCAGCCCATGGACACCTATCGGTAAAGACGATTTGCACCGCTTCAAAGGTATTTTAGATGGAGCCGATTTTTCAATTTATGGCGTTTACACAAACGGAAGCGACTTCGGCGGACTAGTGGGTGTGCTGGATACGGCTGGCATTGTGCGGAATGTGAACATGAAAAAGGATTCCATCAATGGCAATCAGCATGCAGGTGGGTTAGTGGCGTATAATTATGGAATCGTCAAAAACGATTCCCATAGTGGCATCGCTCATTCTGTATCTTCAACATCTTCTTCGGGAGGTATTGTTGGTAATAACAAAGGTATTATTACAGATTGCCGAAATAGCGGCGATATTTATGCTGGGAAAAATTACAGCGATTCTACTTCGATTGGTGGCATTGCAGGAATCAATCATGGCCATATTGAAAATTGCGAGAATACAGGACTGATATTTTATCGATCCGGAAGTAGATATTCAGGAGGGATTGCCGGAAAAAATGTCGGGGAAATTAAAACTTGTACAAATTATGGGGTAGTAAAAAGTTTTGCAAGCGATTTGGATTTTGCTGGAGGAATTGCTAGTTACAATATCGGAATAGTTGGACAATGTATCAATTACGGAAATGTCGTTTCTGAAGATGCAGCGGGCGGAATTGTTGGATATAATGGAGGAAGTGTTATAAATAGCATTAATAAAGGACAAGCCGCTGCAGTATATTATAACGCTAATTTTGACACAAGCAATGTCCTTTTGGGAAAATCAAATTATTGGTCGGCAGGAGGTCTTGTTGCTGTAAATTCCAGTACATCGGCGATAGTTAAAAATTCGTTTTCATTAGCAGATTCTATCTATGCGCCTAAATACAAAGGTGGGGTTGCAGGTACCAACTACAATTCTGCTCAAATCGTCAACAATTATTATGATTCTGATATTTTGCCGGGATTCTCAGCGGTAAGCTATCAAAAATCCACTATCGTTAACGTAAATAGTCTTACCACTGCCAATATGCAGACCGACGCTTTCGCTTGGAGCTTGAATACGAGCAACGGCACGGAAGAAAATAGCGGAGTATGGAGTAGGGACAGCATTGGTTATCCGGTTTTTGCAGATTCTGGCCATTTAGCAATTCATCGGGTCATCATCAATTGGGTTATCTCCACGTCCGGAAATCAAGTGGACACACTGTATACAAACTTTCAAGGATTGATTCCCACCGAGTTTCTAAATGTTATTGGTAAAGATTCCCTCGGCAACTGGGTTTCCATAAATTCAACAATTAATCGTGATGTGACGATTTTCTCGGTCTGTTATGAAATTTCTTTCGTAGATTTCGCTGGCGAAACGCTGCAAACAGATACGCTCGAGTACGGATCGTTCCCAACGTCTCTTCCAACACCTTCGCGAGACAATACGGCACAATACACCTACTCATTCAAAGGTTGGAACCCCGAAATCGATAGTGTTAAAGCGAATGCAATTTATACCGCTCAATATGATAGCACACTTCGCAGTTATGAAATTTCTTTCGTAGATTTCGATGGAGAATTGCTGCAAACAGATACGCTCGAGTACGGTCCCAACGTCTCTGCCAGCACCTTCGCGAGACAACACGGCACAATACGCCTACTCATTCAAAGGTTGGAACCCTAAAATCGATAGTGTTAAAGCGAACGCAATTTATACCGCTCAATATGATAGCACACTCCGCAGTTATGAAATTTCTTTCGTGAATTTTGATGGCGAAACTTTGCAAAGGGGCATCCTAAACTATGGCGATTCAATTGTTTACAAGGGAACGACTCCTGAAAAAGCGAAATCTGCAAAATATTAATATACGTTTAAGTGTTGGAGTCCAGCAATTACGGAAACCGTCGAAGGCGCAGCAATTTATACGGCAATATTCGATAGCACAGAACGTGAATTTTCCGTTGTCTTTCTGGATTACGCAGGTGAAGTATTGCAAAGCGCTCTTTTGAGCTACGGTGCTTCCGTAGCTTACCAAGGCGCAAAACCGACACGTCCAAATTCCGAGAATTATGCTTACACTTTTAAAAAATGGAATCCATCGATTACTGCTGCAGTCGCTGATGTCGAGTACACCCCTGTCTTTGACAGCATAAAAATTTATACCATTACGATTGATGACGGCACTTCCAAAACGGACACGGCGGCTAGTATTCAATTTATTCTCCCCGACGCTCCGGCAAAAGACGGCTATGAATTTGTCGGCTGGTACAACGGCGATGAAAAACTGGGAATGCCCGGCGACACCATCCAGATTGTAGAGGGACTCCGTATTTCCGCCAAGTGGGAAAAGACGGACGCAATCCACTTTAGCGCGCATCCCCGCTTCAACCTCCACGTTCAAAACCGCACTCTCCAAATCCAGAACGCCCGCATTGGCGCAGCCTTTAACCTGCTGGATTTGCAGGGCCGTGTACTGCATCGCGGTGTGGTGAATGCGCCCGTATTCTCGCTTGAAATGCCGAATGCCGGCGCTTACATCGTCCGCGTAGGCAAGGAAATTCAGAAAATCCGCGTGAAATAAGAAACAGAAACATTATAAGATATTGGAGATTTTATGACTCTGCATGATTTTAGAAATCCCATTTTCGCACTCGCCATTCTCGCCATCGTTTTCCTCGCCGCCTGTGGCGACGATAGCGGATCTTCCGCCAGCGGGAACGCCATCCCCGAAGCGGACCCCAATGCGACCCTTGTTTCTCAGGTTCCTGTGGGGGATGTTTACTCGGACATGACTGTCCGCGATGCAAACGGCAATGTGGTGGGCGTATTTGACCCGAACACAGGCTACATCACGCTGAGCGATGGAAATGTCGTGACGATGAATGGGGGACTGATTTTGGCCATATCTTCAAATTCGTTGTTGCCAGAAGTTTCATCCTCTAGCGTAGAAGTTGCGTCGAGCTCGTCTATGACAGAAGTAAGCTCCTCGTCGATGGAAGTCGTTTCCAGTAGTTCTAGTTCATCTGCAATTTCTTACGGAACTCTCACGGATGCCCGCGATGGTCAGTTCTACAAGACCGTGAAAATCGGCGAGCAAATTTGGATGGCGGAGAACTTGAACTATGATTACAATGGAGGAACCGCTAAAAGTTACTGCTACAACGACGAGCCGGATTCCTGCGCCAAGTATGGACGGCTCTACACTTGGGCTGCAGCGATGGACAGTGTCGGGGTCTTTGGCGATGGCGGCAAGGGTTGCGGTGGTTATGGTGTGACATGTAAGGCGACGTATCCGGTTCGCGGTGTCTGCCCCGAAGGTTGGCATCTGCCCAGTGATGGGGAATGGCAGACTCTGTTTAAGACTGTCGGCGGTACGGGTGTCGCAGGAACAAAGCTGAAGTCCACTAGTGGCTGGGATGATTATGATGGCAAAAGCGGCAACGGATCGGACAAATACGGCTTTTCCGTGTTGCCGGCGGGCGACCGCCGTGTCGGTGGCAGTTACCTCGACGCCGGCGAGCACGCCTTCTTCTGGAGTTCTACGGGGGGTAGCAGCTACAATGCGTACTACTGGTACTTCAGCTTCGACATCGAGGACGTGAACTCGGATTACGACAGCAAGCACCACGGGTTTTCCGTACGTTGCCTCAGGGACCTCAACTAGGGGCGGGGTAGGGCCCCCGCTCCTAGCTGAGGCCTAGCCGTAGGCAAGGCCGCCCTTCCTTTTCCGCTGTTTTGCTGTAGTCACGACTATGGAACATTAGGAATTGTCAGTGCTTCGGCACAACCCCAAAAATTCACCTAAAAAAAGGAGTAATCAAAATGGAAACAATGAAAGAATCAATTCAAAAATTACTGCAATCTATTAATGCGAAGGATTTTAATATAGAAGGTCCTTTCCCAATAAAAGATTTGCAGGCTGGGAAAGTCGATGTTCCAAAATCTGCCGGAGTTTACTTTGTCGGCAAAATCGATGACACAAAATCCTTGCGGGCTTGTTCGGCAAAAGCTTGCAATCTCGAAAAGGGGACGCGTGTTAAATGGTATGAATTGGATTCGTTGGAGAAAAAATTGAACGCAGGCGATGTCGTTCTCTATATCGGGAAAGCGAATCCTGAATCGGAAGATTCTAAGTATGGTTTGAAAGACCGATTAAGGAATTATATGAAAAGCCAAGAAGATTTTCAAAAAGGAAAATCATCAAATCATCAAGGTGGGCGCGCCATTTGGCAATTAGAAAATGCCAAAGAACTGGGCGTTTGCTGGATTCAAACCAAAGATGCAAGCGAAGCGAAAGAGCTGGAAAAAGCTCTGCTGAAAAAATACAAGGAAGACAATCCTAACGCTGGACTTGAAGGTCGCGAGGCTTATCCCTTCGCCAACTGGCGTTTATAAAAGAATAGCATGGCCATATAGGAGATTATATGAATCGGCACAAATTCAAGAAATCGGTTTTAGGTTTGTTGATAATGCTTTTCCTCGCCGCTTGCGGCGACAGCGGCTCTTCCGTGAATGGGGGACCGATTTCGGCCATATCTTCAAATTCGTTGTTGCCAGAAGTTTCATCCTCTAGCGTAGAAGTTGCGCCGAGCTCGTCTATGACAGAAGTAAGCTCCTCGTCGATGGAAGTCGTTTCCAGTAGTTCTAGTTCATCTGCAATTTCTTACGGAACTCTCACGGATGCCCGCGATGGTCAGTTCTACAAGACCGTGACCATTGGAACCCAAACATGGATGGCGGAGAATTTGAATTATGAGACTGCCAATAGCTACTGCCCCAACGCCGCGCGGGATCTCTGCGTCAAGTATGGCAGGCTCTACCTGTGGAGCACCGCCATGGACAGTGCCGGAGTCTTTAGCGACAGCGGCAAGGGCTGTGGTTTTGGCCTGACTTGTTCTGCAAAGGAACCGGTTCGCGGAGTCTGCCCCGAAGGCTGGCACCTGCCCAGCAAAGAGGAATGGAATACGTTGTTCGCGGCTGTCGGTGGTGAGTATGTCGCAGGAACAAAGCTCAAGTCCAAGAGCGGTTGGCTCAATGATGGCAGCACGGACGAATACGGCTTTTCCGTGTTGCCGGCGGGCAGCCGCCTTGGTGGCGGTGACGGTTACCACTACGCCGGCGAGCGCGCCGACTTCTGGACTTCTACGGAGGTCAGCAGCGACGATGCGTACTACTGGGAATTCAGCTCCGCCTACGGGCGCGTGTTCTCGGATTACCACTACCACAAGTACAGCGGGTATTCCGTACGTTGCCTCAGGGACTCGGGTGCTTTTAATGACTCTAGTGCATTTAATCAGAATACGGAGCCTGTTTCATCCTCTAGCGTAGAAGCTGTGTCGAGTTCATCTATCGATTATGGAGAGTTCACCGATTCCCGTGATGGTCAGGTTTACAAGACTGTGAAAATCGGCGAGCAAATTTGGATGGCGGAGAATTTGAAGTACGCCTACTTGCAGCCAACAAGTACAGAAGATTCCTCTAGCTTCTGCTACAGAAACGAACCGGATTCCTGCGCCAAATATGGACGGTTTTATTGGTGGAGTGCCGCGATGGACAGCGCCGGGGTCTTTAGCGATGGCGGCAAGGGCTGCGGCTACAAAGTAAAGTGCAATGCGACGGAATCGGTTCGAGGCGTTTGTCCGAAAGGTTGGCATTTGCCCAGCAATACGGAATGGAAGATTCTATTCGCGACCGTCGGCGACACGAGTATTGCCGGAATACTCCTCAAGTCCAAGAGCGGCTGGTACAGTGATGGCTATGGCATGGACATTTACGGCTTTTCCGTGTTGCCAGCGGGCTACTGCGGTGGCACTGGCCATTACGGCAATGTCGGCAAGGGCGCTTACTTCTGGAGTTCTACGGAGGACGGCAGCAACGATGCGTACTTCTGGGGCTTCGACAGCGGCTACGAGGGCGTGTTCTCGGGTTACTTCGACAAGAGCCTCGGGTATTCCGTCCGTTGCCTCAAGGACTCAGAGTGAGGCAGCCCTTCGATAAGCGGTCTCTGAGCCTTGGTTAGCGTGCTTTGAGAACCGGTCCCTGAGCTTGTCGAAGGGCCGCAACCATGCTTCGGCAAGTACAATCCCAAAAATTCACCTAAAAAAAGGAGTAATCACAATGGAAACAATGAAAGAAATCGAAGGACTCGTGCACTTAGGTTCTATCCAAAAATTTCAAAATTGCATGCCTCAAATTCGAGAAAGAATTCGAAATGTCCCCAAAAAGGATGTTCACCGGATTAAAGACTTGATTGCTAGCATCAAGAATAAGAATTGCGAAATCCCCGAAGCTCCCGGGCTTTATTTTGTCGGGCAGTGGACGGAGCCCCAAAATTTGACTTTATGCACCGCCGAGTCCCTTGAATACAAGGCGATAAAAGGCGGCTGGTTCGATAAAAAATGGGAAGCAGTCAATGAAAAATTGAAGCGAAATTCGAGATTGCTCTATATCGGCAAAGCCGAAAATCTAAATGACAGAGTTTCTTGCTATATGGAATTTGTCGATGACATCGTAAAGGGCAAAACATCAAAAAAATCCCATCGTGGTGGACGTGCGATTTGCTTGCTAAAGGAAGTTCCTGAATTGGAAATCTTCTGGTTTTCCCTTTCTGGTTTGGATATCGATCCGGAAATTGTAGAAAAGCAGCTTCTCTTGAATTATAAGGCTGCACATCATGACTATCCCTTCGCCAACTGGCGTTTATGAAGAACGGCCATACAGGAGATCATATGAATCGGCACAAATTCAAGAAATCCATTTTAGGGTTAATGATAATGCTTTTTCTCGCCGCCTGCAGCGACAGCGGCTCTTCCGTGAATGGAAACACTATTCCCGAAGCAGACTCCAATACAACCCTTGTCTCTCAGGTTCCTGTGGGGGATGTTTACTCGGATTTGACCGTCCGCGATGCAAACGGCAGTGTGGTGGGCGTATTTGATCCGAACACAGGCTACATCACGTTGAGCGATGGAAGAGTCGTGACAATGGACGGTAATTCGATTTTTGAGTCGTCATCCAGCTCGTCGGCAATCGTTTCTTCGTCCAGTGAAAAAGTTTCCAGCTCGTCTGTAACGGAAATCCAGGAAAAGCCGAACTGGAAATATCTGAATCCATACATCTCCTACGGGATGTTTCAGGACTCCCGCGACGGTCAGGTTTACAAGACCGTGAAAATTGGCGATCAAATTTGGATGGCGGAGAATTTGAATTACGCTTATTTGCAGCCAACAAGTACAGAAGTTTCCTCCAGTTTCTGCTACAGCAACAAGCCGGATTCTTGCGCCAAATACGGAAGGCTCTACCTTTGGAGTGCTGCCATGGACAGTGCCGGGGTCTTTGGCGATGGTGGCAAGGGCTGTGGTTATTATGGCAAAACTTGCTCTGCAAAGGAATCAATTCGCGGAGTCTGCCCCGAAGGCTGGCACCTGCCTAGTAATGCGGAATGGTGGACTTTGATTGAGACTATCGGCGACACGAGTGTCGCCGGGAAAAAGCTCAAATCCGCTAACGGATGGTACAAAGGCGATAATGGTACGGATGAATACGGCTTTTCCGTGTTGCCTTCAGGATTTCTTTATGACTATGGGGCTTTTGCTAAAGTTGGTGAATTTCCTCATTTTTGGACTTCTACGGAGGGGAGTAGCAGTCGCACATACGCTTGGCAACTTTACCATGACATTGGACGAGCAAAACCGTATACCGATATTAAAAATTATGGATTCTCGATTCGTTGCGTCAAGGATTTTGACTGAGACGAGCAATGCGACGGCCTAGCCGTAGGCAAGGCCGTCCATCCTTTTCCGCTGCTTTGCTGTAGTCACGGCTATGGAACATTAGGAATTGTAGTACTTCGGCAAGCACACTAACCGGTGGTCCTTGAGCCTGTCTAAGGGCACTCGCCGCTAACCACTAGTCGCCAACCGCACCTTTTACAAATTGTTTACAAATTCACCATTGACAAAATTTCGGGCTTTCCTATAATCCCTCCCGCGCACGAAAGCTCCGCAATGGCATCCAAAAATCTGGATGTCTTTTCTTTTTCAAAGGAGCACTATGCCCGCGCAAAATCCGCAATTCTCGCAAATCTCGCAATTTCCGCAAAATCCGTCCCTCGACAGGGCCCACGACAAGGGCACCGAAGCCGGGGAAAGCCGCATCCCGCCCATCCTCCGGGGGAAAACCTACCTGGACCCGCTCTACGACCCCGCCTTCCGCGCCTTCTTCTCCGACGAGGCCGCCCTGAAGGACTTTCTCGACGCCCTGCTCCGCCTGCCCCCGGGACGCCGCATCGAACGGCTCTCCTTCACTTTCGCGGACCCCGTGGAGTTCCGCATCCCCGGGCCGAAGACGGTGGTCTTCGACATCCACGCCTTCACCGAGGACGGACGCTTCCTGGACATCGAGATGCAGCGGGCGAAGCACTCCTTCCTCGTGGACCGGATGCTGCTCTACAGCGCGTTCCTCGCCATCAAGGGCAAGCAGGCGATGGAGTCCTCGCCGGAAAGCCTCTCCCTGGAA
>NZ_FUWU01000085.1 GCF_900167415.1 Fibrobacter intestinalis
CTTACCGTAAACAACCGCGTGTCTTGTTTTGTTTGTAACAATCATTTTCGTTCTCCGGTTTTTAATTTATGTCAAAAATTTTCAGTCAAAAATCCGGAACCCATGGGGGTTCCCCCCCCCCAAGGGAGTACCGGATTAAGAAAGAAACTACACGCCGTCGGCGTAAACGATGGCCTTCGGGTTCTTGATGACCGTGCCGCCGATTCGTGCGTAGCAAGGCACCTTGAAGTGCAGCGCACATTCCTGCGGAGCCTTCTGGCGGAAGGGGATGGGCAGGACGTAGGAGACAACGTTCGCAGCCTTCTTGTAAAGGACGGCGCGGTCCTTGGAGTTTTCGCCGATGCCGTCGAGCTTGCGGGATTCCTGCCAGTCCGTGATTCCCTGTTCGCGGAAGACCGTCTTCAGGTGGTTCAGGATGGTGGTGGAATCGGTGGCGCTCACGCTGGCGGTCGCGATGTGGCTGAACGCCCCGTGCGGCAGGATGATGGTGTCGAGTACGACTGTGCCGCCGTTCAGGGCGTACGCGCCGTCGATTATCGCCTGTACGCTCTCCACGATTTCGTCCTTTGTCTTGGACTTGAAATCGGTGGTGCCCTTTGCGCCCGCCGCGATGGCGACCGGGGTCACGTTGGAGTTGTTGAAGAGGCCTTCGATGCCAACGGACTTGTCGCCGACAAGAAGCACCTCGTCCACCTTCTCGTCGATCTTGCGGCGAGCGGTCTCGGCGTCGTCGCGGGAGAGGTCGATGCCGGCGGTGAGCCACTGCATCACCTCGGCCTCGGAATAGCCGTAGCTGTCCGCAATCTGACGGATGGTGACCGTCCTGAGTTCCATTGCGCGGGAAACGGGCGGCAGGTCCTCGGCGTAGTCGCTGATGAACTTGGCGATGCCCATTTCGGAGAGGACCTTGTACGTCCAGGAATCCGCCCATTCGCCGACGCCGCTCTGGCGGGGGATGAATGCGGTGGCCTTGAGGGCTTCGCGTTCGAGGCCGTAGGTCTCGGTGGCTATCTGGTTGAAAAGCCGACGGATGTCGTTGAGCTGCGAGTCTGTAAATTTCATTGATTCCTCCTTATGCGATTTCCAGTTCGGCGAGTTCGCCGTCCTGCGCGTTGGACTTGAAGTAGCCTCCGGCGATGGCGGTTCCGGCGGTGGCCGTAGGAAGTCCGCTGCCGTCGTCCACGTATGCGGGCTGTCCGGCCAGCACTTCGCCCTTGACCTTCACCCAGACGCGACCCTTCTTGACCACGTTCACGGCGTCGCCCTCGTCGTAGCCGTCGCAGACGGTGGTGCGCTGGGCGATTCCCAGAAGGATGCCGTCGCTTTCGGGCTTTGCCGCATAGACCTTGCCGGTCTCGCCCTTCTTGCCCCAGAGAGCGAAGCCGCCTTCGGAGTCCTTGGAATCCTGGAGGATTCCAGTTTCGATGGAATGGAGCACGAACGGGAAGAGAAGTCCCGGAGCCCCCACTTGGTTTCCTGAATAAGCCATGGCCTATCCCTCCTTTTTAGTTCCGTTGAGTTTTCCGCACATGTCGGCGTACGCCTTTTCCGGGTCATCCGAATCGCAGACGTTGAAGCCGGATTCGAGGCCGTTGCCCTGTTTCCGTTTTCCGGCGGAATCGCCGAGCGAAATCACGGCGGAATCGAAAGCCGAGGCCACGTATTCTGCGCTCTTGCCTTCCACGTCCATGCGGTCGCCGAACGCCTTCTTGATGACGGCCTTGCGGATGTCATCGTCGGAATCCTTGGCGGTAACATCGCATCCGCAGGACTTGGCCTTTTCGACCAGTTCGAGCTTTGCGGAAACGGCCTTTGCAATGGCCTCGTCGTCCATGCGTTCGGCCTTCAGCTTTTCCACTTCTGCGGTCGCGGCGTCGCGGGCGGCCACCGCCTTGTCCATTTCGGACTTGAAGCCAGCCTCCCTGTCCGAAGCGTCCTTCAAGGCCTTTTCAAGCTTCTGGACGCGTTCCACGACCGCCTCGTCGGCCTGGCACTGCACGCCGTCGATAATCATCGTCTTCATCTTTTCTCCTTCCGGGAACTCCCGGCGGTTGTCGGTTTCAAAAAACATTGCGTCGGCGTTGTCGCCGATCCTGAACTTCACCCCGTCCCCGGCGCGGCCCGCCTTCACCAGCGCGATGTGGTTGTAGCGGATGCACGACATGACTTCGTCGTATTCGCTGCCCTGCCAGTTGCCGCCTTCGCGCGATATGTCCGCCGAATATCCGCAGGAAACAGCCTCCACGTCGCCGCACTCGATGGCGTCTATCGCCTTCCTGTCGGTCACGGTAATGGTCACGTAGGCGTTAAGGCCGTCCCATTCCGCGTCAGTGCCCGAAAATCCAACGGACAGGTTGCGCGCATTGTCGGGCGTCACGTCGTCTGACGGATGCAGCAGCGTCACGGGTTTTCCGTTCAGCGTGCCGAAGCTTTCCGCATCGCCCACCACTTTCACAGGGCGAAGCCTGCGCAAGGTGCCGCCATCCCCGCGATAGGAGAAGACGCCGGCCCCAGTGACGCGGATGCGGCCGGTAAGGTATCCCTCCGGAGTCCGCCGGAAAAGCGACGGCTCGAAGTCGGTGAAGTCCCTCAAGTTCTTTTTCATCAACTGAAAATTAGCCCCTGAACGGGCAAGGATGGGCAAAACCCCGAAAGATTCCGAAAGATTCCTAAAAACACCGAAAAAGGCAAAAAAAACGCCCCGGAAAAGGGGCGCGCATGAGGGAAGTGCCGTATCCTACACCAGCCGCACTTCAAGCTTCTTGCCGAGGGCGTCGGCCAACTTGATGAGCGTAGATACGGAAAGGCTTGATTTGGGGTCCTCCAAGCGCTGGTACGCCTGTCTGGAAATGCCCATGCGGCGGCTGATTTCGGCGGCGGACTTGCCCCGGCGAGCCTCGAACACGGAGTAGGCGATTGCCAGACGCTCGTCCACGAACACGGGGAAAAGCCGCCTTTTCGGGTCAGCCTTGGTCTTTGCTTCCGGGAGAGGGTCGCGCCTGTCCAGCATTACGGAAAGCACCCCGTCGAGGCATTCCTTTGCCATCTGCTTGGCCTCTTCCATGCTGTCGGCGCAGGTGAAAGCCCCCGGAACGTCCGGAAACTCCACGCCGATGCCATCGCCGTCCTTGAAGAATCTTGCAACGTAGTTCATGATGACTCCTTTTTTAGGGAAGAAAGGGCGGGGACCCTATTTGAGTCCCGCCATCTTGAGAATCCTGTTCAGCGTCCCCGGTTTAAGGTCTTTTCCGCCGTGGTCCGGAACCGGTATCGGCGGGAATCCCTTTTTCTCGTATATCCAGTGCGAACCGTGTATCCGAGCGAGTCTGAATCCTGCATCCTCAAGCATCTTCTTTACTTCTCTTGCTTTCATGTCTATAATACACATTATTTTATTTACTATGTCAAGTATTTTTATTACATAAAGTTGAATAATTTCAAAAAAAATGCAAAAAACGCCGCTGCAAGCGTCGCTGCTCGTTGCATTGGACGATGATTTTTTATAAAAAAGCCCGCCCAGCCGGGCGGACTCTCAAAATACGTGATATAGCATTCCCTACTTCGCCGCTTCCGCGAGGACCGTGTTCACGTATGTCTGGTATCGCATCCCGGCTCGGGCGGCGTTCCTTTTCAGCCCCGCGATGACGCCTTCGGGGATTCGGAAAGTGGCCATCTTCCGCGAGTTGGCGGCGTTCCTCTTCTTGGCGGCCTCGATTGCTTTTTGAATGGCTCCCGGACCGGAGAACGACAGCCCGTTCTTGACGGCCCATCTGCTGTCTTCCAGTTCCTCTTCCTCGGAGCGGTTTTCAAAGTATGCCGCTTTTTTTGCGGCGTCGAGTTCTATTTCGTCAATCTTTTCCATTGGTTGTCCCTCAACTTGAAAGCGGTTGTTACGGTGTTTGTCACGTAGGAATAGACGACCTTGCAGAACTTTCCGGAAAGAACCGCATAGATCTCGATGCAGTCTTCGTACTCTTTCGACTGTTCGGCCTTGACGACCGGGATTTTTTCATCGAACAGATCCCGTACATCCTGCTCGGAGATGGAGCACTCGGCCATGTGTCCTTTTGCGTGGTCGCTGATTCTTACGTTCATGTCCACAATATACAAAAGTATTTACTATTTGTCAATACTTCTAACGAAGAAATTTCTATACCCCCCTCTTTCTCTTTTCCCCAGTATCCAACAGAAAAAGCCCGCCAATTCGACGGACTCTCAAAATCCGTGCGAACGCCTACACGGCAGCCTTGGCCAGCGTCTCTATGGCATATTCGCTGTATTTAACGCCGCCTTTTTCTGCGTTCCTTTTCAGCCCTTCGATGACCCACACGGGAAGACGGAAAGAAGCCATTTTCGTTTCCTCACGCCTGCGGCGTTCCTTGATGGCCTTCACCGTATCGGCCCACGGCCCGTCGGAGACTATGGCGGAGCCGTCCCTGATTCCATCCTCGAACAATGCGGTGAGGTCGCTTTCGAACTCATCCATTTCCGCCGCGGTCATTTTCGCGTTTTTATTCACCTTCATTTTCTTTTCCATATTTCCTCCTCGTCCTTGTGCGCCCTCCGGGCTGTTACGACGGTGTAAAGGTCCTTTTCCAGCACGACAACCCAGCAGTCCCCGTCAATCTCGCCCAGAGCGACATATCTGTCCGGGTTGGATTTTGACCGGACGAGAATCCGCTTCCCGTTGATTAGCTTTGCGGCCATCTCCGGCGTGAAGTTCCTCTCGTCGAACTTGTCGAACGCGTGCTTGATTATCTTCATGCACTTAATATACAAAATGTATTACATTTTGTCAATACGTTTTTTTTATTTTTACAATCCCCCCTTTCTCTTTCCCCCCGTACCCAACAGAAAAAGCCCGCCAATCGGGCGGGCCAGTGAATCCGTGAATGCGCCCTACACCGGCACCTTGAACGAGATGCCGCCGGTGACGTACCGATGGATGATGCTGTTGATGAGCGTCTGGTATGGCATCCCGGCGGCCTTCGCCATTTCCCGGATTCCCCGTAGGTCGTCCCCCTGCATCCTGATGGAAATCACCTTGGCGGCTGGCGAAAGGACATTCTTGGCTTCTTCGTCGGACAGAATCCTGTATTCGCCATTGTTCACCGCCTTCATGATTTCGGCCTCTTCCGCGTCAATGGGTTCGTCGATAGCCTTTAGCATATCGCCACCGCCTTCCATCACTACACCATCGCAGCGTCCAGAATTTCGTTCATCAGCGTCTGGTACCCGATTCCGTCCGCAGACGCCCTTTTCTTGTACCGCTCGATTACGCGGACAGGGACCCGCAGCGTGACGGGCTTCGTCGCGTTCGTCCTCCTGCGTTCAGCAATCTCCCGCATGGTCTCGGTCGCAGCCTTGCGCAACGTCTCCACGTTCATTTCGGAATCCGCATCCGGGGAAACCTTGCCAGCCTCGAAAGCGGCAAGGATCTCGCGCTCTTCGTCGTCCAGCCCGTATTTTTCGGAATGTTCGGAAAAAGAAATCATTTTTTGCCTCCGTGTCTTTTGGTAGCCTTCCTGCTGGGGAATGCCGTTTTCAGGAACATGGTCCCGTCCGATTCTCTGACGTATGGGACTATCCACACGTATCCTCGCAACGCCACTTCCGCGATTCTCTGGTTCGGATACCTTTCCGAATTTGGATGCGGAAAATCCCCAAGAACTCCACCGTTTTCCATCGCATCGACGATTTCCTCGAAGGACACCGCCCTTTGCCCGGATTTCAGGATTTCGTTCTTTTCGGAATTCCAGTTGAACTTCATGAAACAAATATAGCTCTATATTTACTATTTGTCAATACATTTTGTCAAGTATTTTTTCTTGAACTTTTTTGTTTAAAACCCCCTCGACTCCGCTCCCAAAAGAAAGAACCAAAGAAAAAGAGTACAGAGGGTCTTATATACAGAATTCTTCTTAATGGAGAGAGTGGTATTACTACTCCTATTACTGTTACTACTACTTCTACTACTGAAAGAAGCGTAGTTTTTTTTTTAACCTAATAGGTTTTTAGAAAACCTAGCAGGTTATTCTAGGTTTTTAGAAAACCTAAATCAAACCTAACCAAAACCTAGCAGGTTATTATGAAAAAAGAAGACATCCTTTATATTTACGCCCTTGCTGAAATCGCTTTGAAGAATAAAAAGATTCAAGAAAAAGCGTTGCGGCTTATTGTAAAAAAACTCAGGATTTGCCTAAATCCGCCAAAGCTTTTTTAAGCCCTCGCATAAAATCATCCGGAGTCAATTCTTTTTCGATGATTTTTTCACCTGCTTTATAATTGACCCCAAACAGAGATTCAACCGAAGCTCCAGCTTCCAGCAATTTGGCTAAAGTTTCATAAGTAGGACGAATTCCGTTTTTCTCCCTGTCATAAGCCCACTTATATATAGCTTTGCTATTCCGCATTTCCGCAAGTTCTGCCAATTGCTCCAAAGTCAGACCGGTCTCGGACATAACCGCTTTTATATTCACTTTCCTGTCGTTCATATCGGCAAAATAGACATTTCACCTAAAAAAGAAAAAAAAGTTTCAAAAAAAGTGAAAAAAAGGATTGACTTTTTCAAATAAAGATACTATTTTATACTCAAACGAAACAAAAGTTTCTTAATCTGAAACCGAGGACCTATGAAAAAGACGATAGCCGTGAAGTTTCCACTGGAAATGCAAAGCTTTTTCGATGGCATTAGAAAAAATCGAATAAAAAAGATTTTGCCCTCCACGAACACCGCAATTGCAATTGATGCCGTTAAAAATCTTTATGCTCAGGAATGCAATAAAAAATGAGCGCTTTTTGGACGAAAGTAGAGTGGAAAGTGTTTATCCGTCACTTTCGGAAAATGACCAAAGAGCAAGCCGGTGAAGATGTGATGAAATCAATGGATGACCTCGAAGAAATGAATGATTCAGGCACTTCTTTCGGTGCAAAGATGGTAAGGATGGCTAACGAAAGAATGAATAGCAGAGCAGCAAAGGCATCAGTCGCCAACGGCTCCAAGGGAGGCCGCCCACGCAAGAATTCCCCCGACACGCGGGGAGGCTCGGCAAGCCCGGCGGGGTGCGCTGCTGGTAAGCGCATCCCGCCACAGGAATCCACAACCGCCGCGGGTGAATCCGCCGAGAAACTCGATCCTCCTAACATTGGCGGTTCCGCGGCAAGCGCAACGCAGGTGGCAGCTGCGCGCGCCGGGGGTGTTGGCGCACCCCCCAAAGTTTCCGCTAAAAGCCCGGCGGAGGGGTGCGCAACTGGTAAGCGCATCCCCCCGCCCTCCACGGCGGAGCTCTACGACTTCGCCGAGGCCGCAAGGCTCTCCGATGCCGACGCCCGCGAGTGGTGGGAACTCTGCACCGAGCGCGACTGGAAGGACCGTTCCGGAAAGCCCATCAGAGACTGGAAAAAGGCCTGCGAGACCTATTGCGCAAGGCGCGCCATCAACCGAATGGCAAAGGGAGAAACGTGAATGTACCCGAATGTACCCAATGTCACCGAATCTAGCACGCCCTCGCCTTGCAGTCCGGGCGTTAAACGGACTGCGAAGCCTTCGACTGCTCACCGCTAACGCCCTGCCGGGAGGCGCAAAACCCCGGCGAAACTGAGGCTCGGCTAAAGCCCGTCCCCGGCACGACGTTAAAAGGCCGGAAATTTTGAACCCTGAACCAAAAGGAAATGAAAATGGAAAAGGAAAACGAATTTGTCCCCTTCACGTGGGAGGACCGCCGGAACCTCTGGGGGCGCATCTACCGCCGCAAGGACTTCCCCAACGTGGAATTCATGGTCTCGAAGATGGAGAACGATGAAGGCTTGCTCCGGGTGGACGATCGGAACTCCGAGTTAATGCTCGACATTTACGAGTTCGACGACGGTACTCCGTTCGGAAAAATCAAGGAATAACCAACAAAAAAAAGGAAAAACGGAAATGGAAAACGAAAAGAAGA
>NZ_FUWU01000012.1 GCF_900167415.1 Fibrobacter intestinalis
TACCGCGGACAAAAGGAATCCGGAACGACAAAGATCGTGATACCGGACGTCCCGAAGAAAAACGCGACCTACTACCAGAAGAAAAAGGCTCACAAGCTTTTTTGCAAGAGGGCTGGCATCGAACCAATCAATGGTCACTTGAAGAGCGACCACCGCATGGGTCGCAACTTCTACAAGGGAATCTTTGGAGACATGCTCAACGCAAAGCTTGCAGCAGCGGCGTTCAACTTCAAGAGGGCCATGAGGCGCTTTTTTGTTCTGTTGGAATGGCTGTACTGTTTTTGCCTTCTGTGGAACGGAATGAACAAAAAATGCGAACGTCCTTATCTTGCGTTCGCAAAGTGACTTTTTAAGGGATGACTAAATAGTCAAAATGGTTTCGCCGAAATGAAGCGAGAGAGTTTTTTTGGTGCGAATTCCGATTTTCAAAAATGTATTTCGATACAAGGGAAAATGAATGAAAGGAATTTTGACTCCTGGAATTTAAAATCCCGTTTCTAACGTGTAATCTGAAATGCGGATTAGCGTGTCGAGAATGGCTTCAAGTTCTTGGACGGTTTCCGTTTTTTGAGAAGCGAGATTTTGTTTTTGGTGCGTGTCGCTTTCGGCAAAAAGACCATCGACATTGCCCGAATTGAGCGGATAGCGGGCAATCAAACGGTATCCTTTGAATCCGATGTCGGCGACCTTAGAGTAAGCTCCGAGGGAAAGCCCGCTGCCATATCCACGCAACAAGTTGTGCCCCATAAAAATGTTGGGGACAGCGATGCCGGCGAGTTCCAAAATCGTGGGGGCGATATCGATTTGCGCTGCGGTGGCCGTGTCTTGGGCAGGAACAATGCCATTTCCATGGATGATGAAGGGAATCCATGTCGCATTGGAAAAAGCGCTGCCGTTCATGGTGGAA
Source organism: Fibrobacter intestinalis (assembly GCF_900167415.1). Lineage (GTDB taxonomy): Bacteria > Fibrobacterota > Fibrobacteria > Fibrobacterales > Fibrobacteraceae > Hallerella > Hallerella intestinalis. The sequence continues at coordinate 908 of NZ_FUWU01000012.1, forward strand.
ACGCCGTTCTCTCCAAGGGGAAATCCATGGTCGGCCAAAATGACGAGGTATGTATTTTTATACCAAGGTTCGTTTTGTATGGATCGAATGAAGCGTGCCAGTTGCCTGTCTGTATAATTCATGGTGATTTGAATTCTTTCGGTCAAGGGCTTTTGTTTATCGGCATCGGACATTCCCGCTGCAAAATTAAACGGGTAATGATTTGAACGGCTCATGATTGTAGCGAGGAAAGGCTTTTCACGATGGGCTAGACTGTCGAGAATAAAGGATGCCGTGTAGTCAAAGAACGTGGAATCGTCTTCGCGGGAACGATCATAATGTTCCGCATTGTACCATTTTGCCATCCATACGCCTAGATTGTCCCAAGCAGGATCTGCTGCGGAAAAATAATGGGTCGCATAACCGGAATCGCTCAAGACAGAGGCGAAACTGGGAAGATTGACGTGGGCAAGGTCTGTTGCTTCGGCGAGTTGGGAATGGTGAGGAAGTCCCAAATGGGATGTGAGAACTCCTCCCGTTGTCGGTAAACCGCTTGTGTGCATCCGAAACCAGGCGCGGGAATGGGCGGCAAGGGAATCGAGAAATGGGGTCGGCGAGGGCTTTCCCGGATTGAGGTATCCCACGTTCATGCCGCGGTGAGATTCCAAAAAGAATACAATGAAATTTGGTTTTTGATGGTGCTTTGCTTGTAGCTCTTCGTTGCTTGTAAGTGCTTCGCTTGGAATGCGATAAAGCGGCAATTTTTTTCCTGTTTCATTTTGCGGAAAAATCCACAGCGAATCTCCTTCCACTTGCTGCCATAAATTTTGGTAGGCGGAGCCGAGAATGGCCAGTTCGTTGGAGCTTAAACGGTCGATTCGTTTTGCATCAAAAAGTTCATTGTAAACCAGAGAAACAACTGGCCGGAGCTTTGTCATGCGGGCGTTTCCCGTCCAAATCACATAGACAAAAAGGTAAGAAGCGACGTAGAAAATCGCCATCGCTATCAGGGGAATTTTCAACGATTTTCCCGCGAGAAATTTTTGAATTAGACGGAAGCATACATAGGTTGCGGGTAAAATCAACGCCAGCACAAAGAACTGCAAAAAGGGAACGGAATAATCGTTGGCAACGTAATCCCAGAACATGACGATGGAAGAAGTGTCCTTGTAAGTATCGACGAGACCAAAAGAAAGATGGCTTCCTAAAAAACGTTGAACTTCATGATCGAGAAGGGTGAACAGCAGGATGACGGAATGAAATAAGGCAAAGAGAATTGCCGAGATGTTGCCGTAAATGGGATAAGTTTTTTTTGAAATTTTCTGTTGGACGAAAGAAATTAAAGCGGTTAAAAGGCTAAAAGCGATAAGGGAATTGAAAATCCACAAAAAGTCCAGACAAACAGCGTGGAAAATGTACCAGTCCGGTTTACTGACAAAGGCGAATCCGTAAGGATTGCTGCGGAATAGGAGAAGGCTTCGCAAAAAAATATGCGCAATCCAAAAAGCGAGAGCGATAAAAATCAATCGAGAGGGAATAAATTTTTTCATTGCCTAAAAATATAAAAGACGCGCTTTGAATGCAACAAAGGTGCTGTGAAAGAGGATTCACGGAATAGGAAATCATTTCATTCTTTGTCGCATTTCTGAATGCTAGGAATAAAAATTTGTCGGACGAAAGTTATATTATGGACATGAATAACGGTTTTGACCATTTGAATGTGCAAAAGATTGAAGTCGCGGGATTTATTCGTGAAGTCTTCGGATATATAACGCGTTTTAAAGGACAGCTTTTTGTGCTGAAAATAGAGGATAGCCTGATGGAGCATCCTCTGTTTCCCGTTTTAATTCGGGACATTACGCTTTTGCATAAAATCGGCGTCAAAATTTTAATTGTCCCCGGGACGCGGAAAAGTATTGACCGCCAACTCAAGGCATGGGAAATCAATTCCGAATTTCACGGCGGTGTTCGGCTGACCAGCGAAGAGGCTCTTCCGCTGATAGAACAAGCTTCCCTTGGTGCTGCTCAACGCATTATGAGTCATTTGACTGCTGGCGGCTGCCATGGCATGCAGGGGAATTGGGTCGCCGCTCGTAGCATGGGAATTATCGATGGCATAGATTATATGCGGACAGGACGCATTGAACGGATTGAAAAAAATATTCTGGAACATCTGCTTTCCGAGGATTACATTCCGATCATTCCGCCCATCGGATGGAATAAAATCGGCCATGCGTACAACATTTCCAGTACAGAACTCGCAATGGAACTCTGCAAGTATTTGACAGTCAGCAAGTTGTTCTTTATCGGCAGCGAAAACGGCATCCGGGCAGAAGGATTGAATTCGGGAATGAATACCAAATATCTGGATGTGACGGATAGCGGAGTCATTTCGGCATTGGACATTGAACAGGCTCAAGAAATTCTGGATTTAAATCCTGACAAGTTGAATTTTGCACAAGTGGATTATTTAAAAAATGCCATTAGTGCTTGCAAAGCGGGAGCGAAACGCGTTCACTTGATTAGCGGTGAAACGCAGGGCAGTGTTTTGCAAGAAGTCTTTTCCAGCCGCGGCGATGGAACCATGGTTTATGCGAACCAGTATTCGTGCATCCGTTCGGCAACAACGGACGATATTCCGGATATTTTGCGGATGATGCAGGATTATATTGCGAAAGGCTATTTGATTCCGAGAACGCAGGAATCCATTTCGGAAAAATTGTCGGATTATGTCGTTTATGCAATAGACAATGCGATTCACGGTTGCGGAGCACTTCATGCGTTTGAAGATAATACGGCGGAAATCGCAGCGATTGCGGTAGCGGCGAATTATCGCAAGTCGGGAGTCGGCGCGGCAATTGTGCGCCACTTGATTGCAACCGCTCGGATGCGTGGCTACCGGATGGCATTCTTGCTTACAACGCAAGCGCTCGACTGGTTCTATCAACTGGGATTCCGGGACGGTGCGCTGGAAGATTTGCCTCAATCTAAACGTGAACATTACAATCGCAAAAGAAATTCGCGAATTTTGGTAATGGATTTGCAAAAGCCGTCTTCTAGCAAAGAATGAGTAATTTTGGAAAATCATGCTGAAATTTTGAAATACGCACGACCGGCAACGGATTACGAAATCGCCGAATTTCAGAGTATTCAAAAATGGGACATGAGCTTCCCAGCGTTGTGAACAGAACATTGGGAAAAATGCTTTCGCCTGTTGGTTGGATGGCGTAAAAATTGCCGATTAAAAAAAAGAGTTCCGTTGCTTTGCTCGAATTTTTCCCGTAGGTTGTGTTAAAGGCAAACGCACGGAAAGCGATTTTATTTGTGCATGGAGTAGAACTTCTTTCGTGTCTTTTTCACTGTTCCAACAATTTTTGGATATACTCTTTCATCCGGGTTTCTGCGGTGGTATTTTGCGGGGCTGTGCCGAACGCTTCCGGGTGGTAAAACGCGGAAACGGCGACGGCCTCGTTTGCGATCGAAGGGAAGGTTTTGCTATCGAACGGAATGTTGAAATTTCCCAAGTAATAGGGGACATCGGCAAATCGCTTAAAACAATCGATGTAGCAATAATAGGGCAATTTTTCTGGATTGACATCGACTGCGTTAGCGCATCGCTCTGCAAGGAAAGTCCGGCTCCGTTTTAAGGCGTTGATGTCCCGCAGCGTATAAAAGAGGATTTCTTTTGCGTAGCGTTTTTTGTGCGGGTACTTCTCGATGAAATCAGAGACGTAATCCCAACTGGATAGGGAAAATTCGTCCCCCTCCACGGTGCGGAATTTCATGTCGCAAACATCGTCGTAACGCAGCCCCTCGCCGGGCGTTCTCTTGTATAGCCCGACAAGGACGGGAAAGCCGTTCATTTTGGATGTATTTGCAAATTCCTGACTGTTGAAAACGATATGCTCCAGCAGCTGATAATTTCCGAAGAATTTTTTTGTCGCCGAAAAATTCGATCGCTTGATCAAATACGATAGCGGGTGCAGAATCGCCACATAATCCGCTTGAAGTTTATTATAGGAAAGCAGAAAGGAAATTCCCAAATCGCGGGTTTTGATGTCCGAATCGATTTCGAATTCGCTCTTTTTGATACGCTGGTTGATTTGCGAAGTCACGTCATTGTAGGGCGGATTTCCGACGACGACAAGGCTTTGCTTTTCATCGATATGATATTGGCTTCGGCTGACATGGGACAACGCGTTGACATTGAATGTTTGAACAGATGGAAAAATCTTGGAGACTTCTCGGACAGCAAAAGAATCTACGTCATTTCCGATATATTGATTATTGGGCAGGAATTGCTCCAGTTCAAAAAAAGCGCCGTAGCCACATGAGCTGTCTAAAACGATATTTCCGGAGTCGATTTTGTGTTTTATCAGCCAATCCTTGATCAAGAGAACATACCGAAATGGTGTGTAAAAGCTGCCGAGATTCACTCGACCTTTATCGTTTAAGTGCGATTGGATATGTAAATCCATTTTGAATGTCTCCAAAAGAAAAATAATAAAGTTTCTAAATTTTGAAGTTTGAATTCCGAATTTCAAAAGAGCGATACGGAGCTTTATAGCAATTATCCTATCGGGAATTTCATTTTAATGCGACTCTCTCTTCCTTGCTCTTTTCGGTGTTCTGTTCTATATTTGGTGGGCTTGCACAAACAAGGGAGAGGAAAATGGCTCGCAAGAAAAATCAAGAGACTCGATTGAAACATTCGACAGCTCTAAGCAAAGAACCCGAAGTCCTCCGCAATCTGCGCATTCGGGAATCTCAAAATGGAGCGACGCTTCGAACGAGAATCATCGACAATAAAAAACAATACAACAGAAAACAGAAACACAAGAAATCCTTCGCCTCTGCGGAGGATTTTGCTTTTCAAATGTCTTTGGGTCTTGTGCTTTCAAGAACAAAAGGCCGAGAAACGAGATACGTTTATTTTGGAAAATGCTAAATTTACCGGCATGGATTTGAATAAAATGGAAAACGGATTTCGCATGATTCTTGAAGGAATGGGCGAAGATCCAAGTCGCGAAGGCCTGCTCGACACGCCGAAACGCGTGGCGAAAATGTATGCGGAACTCATGACCAGTCTGCGGAGTGAAAGCAATCCGTCTGAAATTTTGAAAACCCGCTTTCATGAAAAATATGATGAAATGATTGTGGTCCCCAATATCGAGTTTGCCAGTATGTGCGAACATCATTTTTTGCCGTTTACAGGTCGCGCTTTTGTCGCCTATATTCCTGGAGATTGCGTGGTGGGACTGTCAAAAATTCCTCGCGTGGTCGAGTATTTTGCCCGCATGCCGCAAATCCAGGAACGCATGACCCGCCAGATTGCGGAACTGATTCAGAAGGAGCTGAATCCCAGAGGCGTTGCCGTCTTATTGGAAGCGAGCCACATGTGTATGACAATGCGGGGAGTCAAAAAACCTGGGGCAACCATGGTAACGACGCAGCTTTTGGGGCGTTTTAAAACCGATGAAAAGACCCGTGCTGAATTTATGACTTATATCCACCGGGAAGGTTGCTGAAATTGAATTTGCTGGAATCGGGCAAAGAGCAGAATTTTAAGAAAGATTTTTGCCCTCACTCCTCGCCATGACTTTCGTATGGGTTGGTGAACTTGTCGAACCATGGTTAGTGCACTTCGGCAAGCTCGGTAACCGCTTGTCGAACTAGTCGGAGCACGGTTGCTGAGCATGTCGAAGCATTACCGAGGCCATTTTTTTAGAAGTGATCTATTGAGAAAACGACAAAAACGGCAAGATTTTGAACAACAAAAATGTAAAATTCAGCAAAGCGTGTTACATTTTTGTAGGCTGAAAATTTCAAAACCCCTTTACTTCGCTGGCGAGCTCTAGTAATTTTTCATACCGAAAACGGCAAAGAAGATGGATTCTTTGCGATGACGATAGGAGATATATGAAGGCTCAAGGCTTGTACAATCCGCAGAACGAACACGATGCTTGCGGTGTCGGCTTCGTTCTCAACATGAATGGCAATCGGGAACACACTATTGTTGAAAAAGGCGTAAAGGTTCTCTGCAATCTTCTTCACCGGGGGGCGACGGGCGCGGATGTCAATACGGGCGACGGCGCTGGTTTGCTTGTCCAGATTCCGGATAATTTTTTCAAGAAAACGCTGAAAATGAAATTGCCCGCTTTGGGGCATTATGCGGTCGGGATGCTTTTTTTGCCGCAGAATCAAGAGAAACGCGAATCCGTGCTGGATTTGCTGGAAAAAATTGCCGTCGAGGAAAATTTTAAGGTCTTGGCTTGTCGGGATGTTCCTGTTGTCGCTTCGGCGGTAGGGGATTCCGCTCGTGCGGAAATGCCTTTTATTGCGCAAGTATTTTTGCAGCCGAATCAAAATTTAACCGGCGAAGATTTGGAACGAGCCTTGCTTGTTTTGCGGAAACGTGCCGAACACGAATCGGGTCTTTCTGCCGAAGGGGCCGACGGATTTTACATTGCCAGTTTGTCGGCTCGGACGATTGTTTACAAAGGTATGATGACGGCTCCACAAGTTCCCGTATTCTATCCGGATTTGAATGACTCGAATTTTGAAAGTGCTGTAGCGGTAGTGCATCAGCGTTATTCCACAAATACGTTTCCCAGTTGGCCTTTGGCTCAGCCTTTTCGCTTTATGGCGCACAATGGAGAAATCAATACGATTCGCGGAAACCGTAATTGGATGGCCGCACGGGAAAAGAATTTGGCGTCGCCGCTTTTTGGTGAAAATATCCAGAAGTTGACTCCTATTTTGGAAACGGGTTCGAGCGATTCAGGAAACTTGGACAATGTGTTGGAACTTTTGACTCTTGGCGGTCGGGAAGTCGGGCATTCCATGATGATGCTCATGCCGCAGGCCTGGGGAAAAAAGCATGCGATGGGTCCGGATCTTCGCGGATTTTTTGAATTTCATGCAGGGATTATGGAACCGTGGGATGGCCCTGCCGCTGTGGCGTTTACCGATGGCGAATGGGTTGGCGCAACTTTGGACAGAAACGGTCTTCGTCCGGCGCGCTATACGATTACAAAAAACGGGTTTATGGTTTTTGCTTCGGAAGCGGGCGTTCTCGATATTCCGGCGGAAGACGTTGCCGAAAAGGGTTCGCTCCGTCCGGGACAAATGCTTCTGGTGAATTTGGAAACGGGACGTTTTTATAAAGATCGCGAAGTGAAGACTCGCTTTGCCCGCAAGGAACCGTATCGCCGCTGGGTCAAGGAAAATCACATTGATATTCACGGCTTTTTTAATGCGGTTGGCGAAGTCGCTGTAGATGAAAGTTCTCTTTTAAAACGCCAAATGCTTTTCGGCTACACGCGAGAAGATTTGGACATTATTTTGAATGCGATGGCCTCTACCGGTGTGGAACCGATTGGTTCGATGGGTTCAGATCAGCCGCTTGCTGTGCTTTCCGAAAAACCAAAACTTCTTTACTGGTATTTCAAACAGCTTTTTGCGCAGGTGACAAATCCGCCGATTGATCCGATTCGCGAAGAATTGGTGATGAGCTTGATGACTTATCTGGGCATTCACGACAACGTACTTGCTGAAGAACCATCTCAGGCACGTCTGGTAAAATTCCGCTATCCGGTGCTTTCTAATGAAGATTTGGGTCGTTTGCGCACGTTGAATCAAGATGATTTCAAATGCGTGACGGTGCAGATGGGATTTCCGGTTCTTTCCGATACCCTTTCTGCCGGAAAGCTTTTGGAAATGGCCCTGAACGAACTTTGCAAAAAAGTGGAAGCGTTTGTTCGCAGTGGCCATAAGATCATCATCTTGAGCGATAAGGATCTCCCCGATGAACTGTCTCCGATTCCGGCGATTCTTGCTGTGTCCGCAGTAAACCAGCATCTGTCTCGAATTGGGATTCGCACGAGTTGTGGCTTGATTTTGGAAACGGGTGAAGCTCGGGAAGTCATGCACGTGGCAAGCCTTTTGGGATTTGGCGCGACGGCGATCAACCCTTATCTCGCCTTTGAAACGATTGCGGATCTTAGTCGCACGCACCAGTTGAACAAGCAGGTCGGTGTTACTGAGGCTATCGAGCATTACATTGATGCGATGAACAAGGGATTGAAAAAAGTGATGAGTCGCATGGGAATTTCGACTCTCCGGAGTTACCGCAATGCGCAGGTCTTTGAAATTGTAGGCCTTTCCCGCGAAGTCGTCGATAAATTCTTTACGGGAACGGCAAGCCGCGTGGGAGGAATCGGTCTGGAAGAAATTGCCAAGGAAGCATTGATGCGCTGGCGCTCGGCGATAGAAAGCAAAAGTCCGCTGCTTCCGTCCGGTGGGGAATATCGTTATCGTAAAGACGGGGAACGACATTTGTGGACTCCCGAAGCGATTTCGAATTTACAACGCGCCGTTCGCACGGGAGACCAGAAACGGTATGATACTTATGCGGAACTCATCAACGACCAGACCGTGCACCAGAGTACTCTTCGCGGATTGTTCACGTTCAAAAAGACGGAAGCGATTCCTTTGGACGAGGTGGAACCCGCTTCGGAAATCATGAAGCGTTTTGTCACGGGCGCGATGAGTTATGGGGCGATTTCTAACGAAGCGCACGAGGCGATCGCTATTGCGATGAACCGGATTGGCGTCAAGAGCAACTGTGGCGAAGGCGGCGAAGACCCGGAACGCTATATCCCTCTTTCTAACGGGGATTCGCTTTCGAGTGCCATCAAGCAAGTGGCGAGCGGGCGTTTTGGCGTAACGGACGAATATCTGGTGAACGCCAAGGAATTGCAGATTAAAATTGCACAGGGCGCAAAACCGGGAGAAGGTGGTCAGTTGCCCGGACATAAGGTCAGCGAGCAGATTGCGAAAGTGCGCCATTCGACTCCGGGTGTTACCTTAATCAGTCCGCCGCCGCATCACGATATTTATTCGATTGAAGATATCGCGCAATTGATTTTCGATTTGAGAAATGCCAACGACAAGGCTCGTATTTCGGTAAAGCTCGTTTCGGAAGTTGGGGTCGGAACGGTCGCGGCAGGAGTTGCCAAAGCCAGAGCGGATGTGATTCTGATTTCTGGTTATGATGGAGGTACTGGAGCTTCTCCGTTGTCGTCCGTAAAGCACGTCGGTGCGCCTTGGGAATTAGGACTTTCTGAAGCCCAGACGACGCTTGTGCTGAATAAATTACGCAACCGTGTTCGCCTTCAGGTGGACGGTCAGATGAAAACGGGTCGGGATGTGGTTATAGGAGCTCTTCTCGGTGCAGAAGAATTTGGCTTTGCAACTACGATTCTGGTGGTGCTGGGCTGTGTGATGATGCGGCATTGCCATTCGAATACTTGTCCGGTCGGCGTTGCTACGCAGGACCCGGAACTTCGCAAACGGTTCAAGGGAAAGCCCGAACACATTATTCAGTATTTGCATTTTGTCGCCGAAGAAGTTCGTCATTATATGGCTCAACTCGGTTTCCGCACATTTGACGAAATGGTTGGACGCAGCGACTTGCTGGAAATGAACCGGGCTATCGATTTTTGGAAGGCCAAAGGTTTGGACTATTCCGGCATTCTTTATCAGGCATCGACCAAGCCAGAAGAAATTCGCTGCACGCACTCGCAAGAGACGGGACTGGACGGTGCCGCGGACTACGAAATTTTGAAGAAAGCGGAAGCCGCCATTGAAACAAAGAAATCGGTTTCGTTGTCGTTCTCCATTCGCAATACCAATCGCACGTTTGGAACCATTGTTTCCAGTCGCATTGCGCAAAAGTATGGTTACGCGGGACTTCCTGATGATACGGTTTCCATTCATTTGCAGGGTTCTGCCGGTCAGAGTTTTGGTGCGTTTGGAGCGCATGGTCTGACTTTGGAATTAGAAGGCGAAGCCAATGATTATGTAGGCAAAGGTCTTTCGGGCGCAAAGATTATTGTGCGTCCGCCAAAGAGAAGCTCTTTTGCTCCAGAAAATAACGTCATTGCGGGCAATGTGATTCTTTACGGGGCCACATCGGGCGAAGTCTATTTGAATGGTTGCGCAGGAGAACGCTTTGGCATTCGCAATAGTGGAGCGCTTGCCGTTGTGGAAGGTGTGGGCGATCATGCTTGCGAATACATGACTGGAGGACGCATCGTTGTTCTGGGTCCGACGGGAATCAATTTTGGTGCGGGAATGAGCGGAGGCATCGCTTACGTCTATGATGAAGGCGGTCAATTTGACAGTCTTTGCAATACCGATATGATTGATTTGGATCCGTTGAATGCAGCCGACGAAAAGGAACTCAAAACACTGATTGAAAATCATGTGAAGTACACGGGAAGCCCAAAGGCCAAGAGAATTTTGGAAAACTGGGACAGGGAATGCGAATTTTTTGTCAAGGTTTTCCCGATGGAATATCGGCGGGCTTTGGAAATGATGAACCAGCGAGAACACGGCTAAAAGGAGGTTGGACATGAATGCGAATAAACCATTTATGACGATTCCTCGCCGGGAAGCAGAAGAACGTCCCGTACAGGAGAGAGTCCGCGATTACAAGAAAACCGCAAAAGAGATGACTCAGGAACAGATAATGGAGCAAGCTCTGCGCTGTATGAATTGCGGAGTTCCGTTCTGTCATTCTTATGGTTGTCCTTTGCTGAATGCCATTCCGGAAATCAACCGTTCCGTTAGTCGTGGCGAATGGCGCAAGGCTCTGGATTTATTGTTGGATACAAGTCCTTTTCCTGAATTTACCGGAATAGTCTGCCCGGCTCTTTGTGAAGGTTCTTGCGTCAATGGTCAGGATGGAGATGCGGTGACGAATCGGGAAATTGAGCATCGGGTGATTGAAACCGCTTATGAAAATGGCTGGGTTCAAGCGAATATTCCGCAAATCCGAAGTGATAAAAGGGTTGCCGTTATTGGTTCTGGACCTTCGGGACTTTCCTGCGCGGAATTTTTGAATCGCGCCGGCATTCAAGTGACGGTTTACGAAAGTGCAGAACACGCTGGCGGTTTTATGCGTTACGGCATTCCGGATTTTCGCTTGCCTAAATCGGTGATAGAACGCCGCATTGCGTTGATGCGCCAAGAAGGAATCCGCTTTGAAATGAACGTGTGCGTTGGCAAGGACGTGTCTCCGGAATATCTCCTTCGCCATCATAACGCGATTGTGCTTTGCTGCGGTTCGCGCAAGCCTCGGGATTTGAAAGTTCCGGGGCGGGACTTGTCCGGCATCCATTTTGCCGTGGACTATCTTACTCAGCAGAACCGTATTAACGGTGGAGAAATGTTCGAATACGACGAAACAAAAAATGCAAAAGGCAAGCATGTTGTTGTTGTAGGTGGCGGGGATACGGGCGCAAACTGCATTGGAACCGCTATTCGGCAAGGAGCTTTGGACGTAACTCAGATTGAAATTATGCCGAAAGCACCAGATACGCGTGCTTCGAACAATCCTTGGCCTGAATGGCCTCGCATATTCAAAGAAACTCCCGCTCATCAAGAAGGCTGCAAACGGCAGTGGAATGTCAATACGTTAGAAGCCATCGGCGAAAATGGAAAGGTCAAGGCTTTGCGTTGCACGGAAATCGAATGGAAACGCGGCGAAGATGGTCGAATGTTCAATGTGCCAAAGCCGAATGGAAACTTTACTCTTCCCGCCGATTTGGTTCTGCTTGCCATGGGATTCGTCGGTCACGATATTCCAGATATTGTAAATGCATTTAAATTAAGAGCGGATGAACGCGGACGCATTTTTCGAGACGAATCGGGAATGACATCGGTAAAAGGTGTTTACATCGCTGGAGATTGCGCTACTGGGCAATCTTTGGTTGTGCGGGCGATTGCAGATGGAAAACGCGTGGCAAAAGGCATTGTTCAAGCGCTTCTATAAAAACGGAATGGATATATGGCGATAAAAGACGATCAAAAGATAAAGGAACTGGAACTGCTTTATCGGGTGGGCCAGATCCTTGATGAAAGCATGGATATGCGAAATGTCTTGCGACCGGTGATGAACACTCTCGGCGAACACATGGGTTTTAAACATGCTACGGTAACTCTTTACAATCGACAGACGGGTGAAATCTCCATTGAGCTTGCGACTGGGCTTTCTCCGCTGCAAACGAAAAAAGGACGTTACAAGGTTGGTGAAGGAATTACAGGAAAAGTCGTAGAAACCGGCAAGCCTATTGTTGTGCCGGATGTGACGAAGGATCCGAATTTTTTGGATCGCACGGGTCGCGGAAAAGTCTCGGGAAAGGCCTTCATCTGCGTGCCAATCGCCATTGAAAAGGAAGTTGTCGGCGCTTTGAGTGTCGATGAATTTAATTCTTCCGCAGACCAGCTAGATGATGATCTGCGTCTGTTGGAAATCATTGCGATGATGATTGCTTCTGCTGTCAAGTTGCGTCGTCAAGCAGAAGAAGAAACGGAAATTCTTCAGGCGGAAAATGAGCGGCTTCGTTCGGAATTGAAAGATCGTTTTCGTCCGTCGAACATTGTGGGCAATTCTCGGGAAATGCAAATTGTCTATGACCAGATCGCTCGAGTTGCCAAAAGCCCTTCGACGGTATTGATTCTCGGTGAAACAGGGACGGGTAAAGAGTTGGTCGCCCAGGCGATTCACTACAACTCCGATCGAGCCAACCGTCCTTTTGTCCGCGTTCATTGCGCAGCACTTCCAGAAAATATCATTGAAAGCGAATTGTTCGGACATGAAAAAGGGGCTTTTACCGGAGCGATTTCCGAGCATAAAGGCCGTTTTGAAATGGCGGATGGCGGAACGATTTTTCTCGATGAAATTGGGGAAATTTCGCCAACGCTTCAGGTGAAACTTCTCCGTGTCTTGCAGGAACATGAATTTGAACGCGTCGGCGGAAATAAAACGATTCATGTGAATATCCGCGTGATTGCGGCGACCAACAAGGATTTGCTGCAAATGGTTCGCGATGGAAAATTCCGGGAAGACCTGTATTATCGTCTGCACATTTTCCCGATTTACGTCCCGCCTCTGCGCAAACGGAAAAGCGACATCGTTCTTCTAGCGGATCATTTCTTGGATCGTTATAATAAGATTCTGGGCAAGGAAATCCGTCGCCTTTCGACGGGAACGATTGATATGCTGATGAGCTACCACTGGGCGGGAAATGTTCGTGAATTGGAAAATTGCATTGAGCGAGCCGTTCTTGTTGCCGAAGGGAATGTGATATATCCGCATCATTTGCCTTCGACATTGCAGACAGCGGAATCCACGGGTGCTCCGATTCGTGGCGACTTGAAAAGCATGGTCGAGACGTATGAACGCGATATCATTTGCGACGCTCTCAAAAGTGCCAAAGGCAAGGTCGCACCGGCGGCAAGAGCTCTGGCGACGACGCAGCGTATTTTGGGTTATAAAATCAAAATGTTGGGCATCAACCCGAAAAGATTTGCCTGATTTTTGCTCAGCGGTTTTTGTGAAACTTGCTTTGTGAAAATCTGGGCAAAGCGGTACAATTCATATACGCCGATAATTTGTATATTTGCTCTGGTTTAGCGCAAATAGGAATTGTATGCTGGATTTGAAAAAGGCGAAGTCGGCAGGCTCTTATCGCGAGTTCAAACAGACCGCTTCATTTGAAAAATATATTCGATTTGAATCGCAAACGCTTTTGAATCTTGCGAGTAATGATTATTTGGGAATTGCGACAAGTCGAAATTTACGCGATGAATTTTTGGATACGGTCAAAGCGATGGATGTTTTTTTTGGTTCGGGCGCAAGTCGTTTGGTTTACAATTCCAGCGAGGCCTTTTATAATCTTGAAAACTGGTTTGAATCTCGTTTCCAGAAAAAAGCTCTGATTTTTAATTCGGGTTATTCGGCAAATTTGGGAATCATTTCGGCATTGGCCGACCCTAAAACGCTTTTTATTGCCGACAAACTCATTCATGCCAGCATGATAGATGCGCTTCAGCTGTCGCGGGCCAATTTTAAACGGTTTGCGCACAATAATATAGAAGCTCTTTCCCGATTGTTGGAATTGCACCATTCGGAATACGAAACGATTATCGTGCTGACCGAAGCGGTTTTTAGCATGGATGGCGATTTTGCGGATTTGCCCGCGATGATTGCTTTGAAAAAGAAATATCCGAATGTTAAATTGTATGTAGATGAAGCGCATTCGTTTTTCGCTTTGCATGAGTTGGGACTTTCTCGCGCATTAAATCTCGATGCAGATGTGGATTTTATTCTTGTTACGCTTTCCAAGGCACTTGGCGGTTCTGGAGCGGTATTTCTTTGCAACGATGAAATTCGGCAGATTCTTATCAATTCGGCGCGAAGCCTCATCTTTTCGACGGCGATTCCCAGCATTGATGTCGCTTGGACGCATTTTGTCCTTTCCAAAGATTTTTCTGCACGTCGGCAAATTTTACACGATTCGATTCGTTTTTTGGAATTGAGCGATTCGCAAATCTGTCCTTTCATTGTGGGCGAAAATGAAGATGCGCTCTTGCTTTCTCGAAAGTTGCTGCAACAAGGCTTTTTTGTTCCCGCGATTCGTCCTCCTACGGTTCCCTTGCACACTGCGCGTTTACGAATCAGTTTGCGTGGCGATATCACGCCAGAGGAGCTGGCTTATTTAAAGGAAATTCTCGATGCGTATAAAGCAGCTCACGCCGGATAGAGAAAATCGTCCACTCGCCTTGATTTTTTTAGGCTACGCTTTTACTCCGGAATGTCTTTCCTCTGTGGATTTTGGAAATTATGATGTCTCTGTCGTTTATGATTATCAAACTTTAGAATTTGAAGATCTGATGGCGTGGGAAAAAATTCAGAATTCAAAAAGAGAAATTTTTTTGATCGCTTGGTCTATGGGTGTTTGGGCGGCAAATCGTTTTGCTTCTGGCTTGGAATTTCAAAAAGCGGTTGCGATCAACGGAACGCCTTTTGGCATTCATGAAAATTTTGGGATTCCGCCGGAGACATTTCAAAATTCCATCGAACATTTTGATTTTGAATTGTTTAAAAAGTGGTGTTTTTTGAATGATAGGGCGCAGGCCCATTTTGCGTTTTCTGATCATCCGAAAATCGAATTGCAAACTTTATTCAAAGCCTCCAAAAATGTGGCGCAAAATCGAATTCGCTGGACAAAAGCGATTGTTTCCAAAAAGGATGTCGTTTTTCCTCCCAAGGCAAGTTCCTGTTTTGAATGTCCTATGCAGACCATTCTTGCACCGCATTTCCCATTTTTTAAAATGAATTCGCTGGAGGACATTTTTGCGATTTGAATCCGCAAAAAATTATGACGAGTTTGCGGTAGCGCAAAAACAAGCTGCTCGGGATTTGTATCATGCGCTTTTTCAATATGTAAAACGAGCTGACCGCATTTACGAAATTGGCTGTGGCTCGGGAATTTTTACTCATTACCTTCTTCGCCATTTCGCTTTTCGTCAATTGTTCCTGAACGACCTCTACCGCTGCCCTTTGATGGAGCGTTATCCCTCGCAAATCGGAGATGTTTGTGAACAGGAAATTCCCTCAAATTTGGATTTGGTCGTTTCCAGTTCTGTTTTCCAGTGGATTATCCCTTTGGAAGAACTTTTCAAAAAAATCGCTGCTGCTTTGAAACCGAATGGATTTTTTGCTTTTTCAATGTTTGTCGCCGGGACGCTTTGGGAATTGGAATCGTTTACGCATCAGGGTTTGCCGTATAAAACGCCACAGCAAATAAAAGAAATTTTGGCCCGCCATTTCGATATTGTTGAAGGGAAAGAAAATTTTTGTATGCTCTCTTTTCCGGATTGTTTCGCTCTTCTCCATAGCTTGAAGCAAACCGGAGTGAATAATTTGCAAGGAGATTTTCGGCTGACAAAAACTTCTTATCGAAAATTGGATGAATCGTTTGATGGCAAATATGAACTGACATATCGCTATGGGGTATTTGTTGTTCGGAAAAAGTAAGGATTTGCAAAATAGACTTTGGCAATCGTTCAAAATGTCTGCACGAGAAATTTAAGGATTTTACTTCAAAAGAACGTTTCTTTTTGGATTGTCTATTTCACCCACTTCTGCCTTTTACTCAGATTTTGTATATTGTAGAGAACCATTTTATAAAAGGATTTTTTTATGCAATTCCGGCCTGTCAAAGAACAATTGGACATTCTACTTCGCGGTGTAGCCGAGATCATTCCGGCAGATGAACTGGAACAGAAACTTCAAAAATCTTATGACACGGGAATTCCTCTGCGTGTAAAACTCGGCGTGGATCCAACGGCTCCCGATGTGCATTTAGGGCATACGGTTGTGATGCGCAAATTGCGTCAATTTCAAGATTTAGGACATACGGTTGTTTTGATTGTCGGCGATTATACGGCGCAAATCGGAGATCCGTCCGGTCGCAATAAAGCACGTCCGCGCCTTTCTCACGAGCAGGTTTTAGAAAATGCCAAAGAATATCAGCAACAGTTTTTCCGCGTTGTGCGGGAAGATCGGGTGGAAATTCGTTATAATGGTGAATGGTTTAGCAAGTTGCCGTTCTCTAAAGTGACGGAATTGATGGGGCAGTTTACTGTTGCTCAAATGCTAGAACGGGAAGACTTTCACAATCGCTATGTCTCCAACAGTCCGATCAGTTTGCACGAGTTTATGTATCCGATGATGCAGGGCTATGATTCCGTCGCCATCCAAAGTGACATTGAACTTGGAGGAACGGACCAGAAGTTCAACGTTTGCCGCGGCCGCGATTTGCAAATGTTCGAGAAAATGCCTCTTCAAATCGGTATGTTCATGCCCATTCTTTTGGGAACGGATGGAAAAGCCAAGATGAGCAAGAGCCTTGGCAATTATGTGGGCGTGAACGAACCAGCCGACGTGATGTATCACAAGATATACAATTTGGCGGACTCCATTGTCGAAAATTGGTTCGAGCTTTTGACCGATGTTCCTCTGGCGGAAATCAAACAGATGATGACGGACGTGGCTTCTGGAAAGCTGAATCCGAATGTGGCGAAAGATCGCCTGGCCAAGAATATCGTAGCCCAATATTACGGGGCTGAAGCCGCTGAAGCCGCAGCCGTCAAAGAAAAAGAAATTCACAGCGGTAACGCCATTCCGTCCGATGCAAAGGAATGCCGGTTGGATGCGGGCGAGTATAAAATTTTGGATCTTCTTGTGCAAGTGAAAGCGTTTTCGTCTAAAGGCGAAGCGCGCCGCATGGTGCAGAACGGCGGCGTCAAGTTGGCTGGAGAAAAAGTTTCCGATCCGATGATGGAAGTGAAAGTTTCCGGTTCCGACCAACTTCTGATTCAAATCGGCAAACGCAACTTTTTCAAGGTCAATTTCTAATGAACGGCGACACTTTGATCTTGGGATTGAATCCGACCTGGCAGCGTCTGTTTCTTGTGGACGAGTTTCGACCGGGCGAAGTCAATCGTTTGTCCAAGGTAGAGGAATTTGCTTCGGGCAAAGGGATCAACTGTGCACGGATTTTGCGCAAACTGGGCGGTGATTTTATGCTTGCCCATTTTCTGGGCGGCGAGCGCAGCGTTTCGATTTGTGATGAAATCGCCGCAGCGGGAATTCGTCAAGTTCCGATTTGGATAGGCGATTCCACTCGGCTTTGCACGACGATTATTTCCAAAGGTGATACGACGGAATTGATTGAGCCGTCCCCTCAAATTACAGAAGCTGAAAATAAGGATTTTTCGCAAACCATTGGCGAAGTCTGGAATGATGTCTTAAATATCGTGCTGTGTGGTTCTTTCCCTTCGGGATTTCAAAAGGAAATTTTGAGCCAACAGAATTTGACGGGTAAACGCCTGTTTATCGATGCTGTGGATGGCATTGATACGTGGCTGGAGCAGGGGGTGGAACTTCTGAAAATCAACTTGGACGAATACTGCAAACTCTTGCAGCGTTATGGAATTCCGCAAATTACTTCGAGTCCGCAGTTTTGGAAAATGACCGCTTCTACGCTTCTCGATCGTTTACCGATTCGTCATTTGGTCGTTACGGACGAGGATGCTCTGGTTCATGCTTTTTACCGTTTAGAAGGCAAGTTCATGGGGCTTGAACTCCAGCCTCCGCAAATTAAAGTGGTTAATGACATTGGTGCCGGTGATGCTTTTCTTGCCGGTTGGCTTTCCGCTGATTTTTTAAATCTGCCGATCAACCATTGCCTCGCCAAGGCCACGGCGGTTTCGGTGGCTCGCTGTGAAGTCGATCGCCCATGGAATCTGGATATTTCTCGGGTGTCCGCTTTGGAAACGGAATTGCTTTCTCGGATTGTTAAAATGACGGATTGATATGCGGACTCTCCGAAAGACTCTGCTAGCGGTTCCTTCTTCCGTGGAATGGAAAGTCCTCTTTCCAAAAGTTCCGTATGAAAATAGTGTCCAAAAGCCGTTTGTTTTGAGTTCGTCATTGGAGGCGGCTTGTGTCGGGGTCGGGCTGGTCGGTTTTGCTTCGGGATTTACGCAACTACTCGGTTCTCGGCAATACGCAAAGGCGATTCTTGTCGGGATTGCTGGCGCTCTTCCGTTCAGCGGGCTTTCATCGGGAACAATCGTTCGGGTAGATGCAGAATGTGTTGGCGATGTCGGCTATTGGAATGACGGTGTCTTTTCTCCATTTTCCAAACGCCCGTATTGTTTTAAAGCGACTTCATCAAAATGGGCTCCTCCGTCCATCGCCCAACTCTCCGGTGTTCGGGGCGTTTCGGTCAATACGATGACTTCCTGCGAGCAAGTTTTGGAATTTCGTGCTCGCTTTTACAAGGCCCAAGTGGAAGCCATGGAAGGCGCTTCGGCATTTGCCATTGCTAAAGCGCTGGGAATTCCTGTTTTTGAAGTCCGAGCCATTAGCAATTTTGCTGGCGACAGAGATGTTTCTGGCTGGAATATCAAACAGTCTCTTCAAAAAGTTCGGAAACAAATTATCGATCCGATGGTGGAGAAATTTTAATGAACTCTCAAAAACTTATTTTCAGAAATTGACACATCGCTCTATCTCATTGGATTTTTCTTTATCAAAATAGTCTTTAGAGGTTGCCTTATGCAAAAATTGCGCTTGGGAATTTCGACTTGCCCAAATGATACTTTTATTTATGAAGCTCTGGTTCAAGGCCTTATTCATTCCGAATTCGCGTGGGAAGTCACTTTTGCGGACGTCCAGACTTTGAATGAAATGGTTCTTGCTGGAAATCTCGACGTGGCGAAAGTCAGCTGCGGGGTTCTTCCGCAGATTCAATCGAATTATCGCTTGCTTTCTTGCGGCGGGGCTATGGGCTATGGTTGCGGTCCGCTTCTTTTGTCGTCTCGGAAAAGCGCTTCTTTTGATCCGGCAAGCAAAACTTTTCTTCCTGGAAAAAATACGACAGCAGCCGCTTTATTTTTCTTTTGGTTCGCGACGACGCAAGGTGGCCGACGGCCTATTGTTTCTTATGCTTTTTTTGATGAAATATATCAAAAGCTTCTTTCTGGCCAATGTTTTCAAGGGGTGGTTATTCACGAAAAACGATTCACTTGGGAACAGGATGATTTAAAATCGCTGGTGGATTTGGGTGCTTTTTGGGAAGCAGAAACCCGTTCTCCGATTCCGTTGGGTTGTACGGTAGCCAAAAAAAATCTAGAATCGCCTGGGATTCTGGCGGTTGAAAACGAAATTCGCCGGAGCTTGGATTTTGCCTGGAAACGTCCGAATCTTGTTTCGGATTTTATCCGCAAAAAGGCGCAAATCGCGGACAATTCAGTAATAGAAAAGCATATTCGTATGTTTGTTACGGAATTTACCCGCGACATAGGCTCGGATGGAGAAAGATCTCTCGATTACTTAATGAAACATCTTACTGTGTAAAAAGAAATAAACAAACGAAAAGGGAGGGCGTAAAAAAAATCTTTTTTTTGAAAAATTTACATTGAACCGAAATTTTGACCAAAACTTTATTTATTTTCGAGAGAAATCTATTTAAGGGAGTTTCTTATGGATTTGGTTCAGCAACTAGAACAGGAGCTTGTGGCGTTGAAGCACGAGTACGAAAAGTTCATCAAAGGCAATAAATCCGCGGGAACACGCGCCCGTAAGGTTCTGCAGAATATCAAACGTACCTGTCAGGATCTTCGTGTTTCTATTCAAGGAGTGAAGAAGGAATCGGACGGAAAGAAACCGGAAGAAGAAGGAGACGCATCCTAATTTTTGGAAACAAAAGCGTGAAATGCTCTAAAAAAATGTTTTTTTTCAAAGATTTATCATTAAAACTATTTGACTAAAGCCATTTTTGAAGGTATATTCCACGTTGTGATTTGGTACACAGAGAGTGGTTCCCCTTGTATCCGGTCCGAATGGATGTGTAGAAATTATGTTTTATGATTGGAGAAATCTAGCAGTATGACCCTAAAGAAAGTATTCGTAGTTCTTGCCGGGACTATGCTCTTCGCGGGATACGCTTCGGCAAAGGCTATTAACGTGCCGGGCGATTACGTAAAGATCGCAGACGCTCTGGGCAACGCAGACGCTGGCGATACCATTTTTGTCAAGCGCGGAACGTACAACGAAAACATTACCCTGATCATGGGCGTTGTTCTTAAGGGTGAAGACCCTTTGACGACGATTATTGATGGCGGGCGTCGTGGGCCTACCGTAATGGGAACGTCTGGAGCGGAAATGTCGCACTTTACCATTCGGAATGGTATAGAAGGCATTCTCTGCGAAAATGCGGCTCCCTATATCCATCATTGCTATGTCATGGACAACAAGGCGACTGGCATCGCCGCGTTCATTTCTCTCCCTAATTTGCGCAACAATGTCGTGTACGGCAACCGCTGGTCCGGCATTCTTGCTTGGGGCGCAAAGTCGCTGGACGCTTATGTGGAACAGAACGTTGTTTTGCGGAATGGTTATTCGGGACTTACCCTCAAGGGACCGACAAATCTTGTTGCCCGGAACAACATTTTCATGGAAAACCATTATTATGGTGTCTTTGCCGATCCTGCTGCGGGTCAGACAAAGATTGAATACAATAACATCTATAAGAACTACTACCCGTTCAATCGCTTTATTAAGGTAAACCGGACGAATGTTTCGCTGGATCCGAAATTCGTTAATCCTTCGCTCGGCAAACCGAATTTTTACTGCAATTCCAAATCTCCGATGTTGAAACGTGGCAAGGGCAAACTGGATATCGGTTTGCTTGCTCATGACGTTCTCCCTGAAAAGGAAGAAGAAGTCAATGAAACGCGCAATCCGGATACCGATGGTGACGGAATGTGTGATCCATGGGTTTCGGAAGAAAATGTTTTGGATAAGTATTCGGCGGTTTGTGCCGGCATTGACCAATGCCCGGAAGACGCTGAAGATGTGGATGGCTTCCAAGATGATGATGGCTGCCCCGACCCGGATAATGATCGTGATGGCATTTGCGATCCGTGGGTAGAAGCTGGCGGTCTGCTGGATAAGTATGCTCACACCTGTAAGGGTGCAGATGCTTGCCCGGATAATGCGGAATCCTTAAATGGTTATAAGGATGAAGATGGCTGCCCGGATGAAGTTCCCGTTCCGCCGAAGAAAGTATTCATTCTTGAAGGTGTTAATTTTGAATCTGGCAAGGCTGTCATCACAAAGGATTCTGAAGTTTCCCTCCGTAAGGTTATAGACATTATGGAAGCTTTCCCGGAAATTTCCTTTGAAATCGTGGGCCACACCGATAATGTCGGTAGTGCAGAAAAGAACAAGAAGCTTTCTGCGGAACGTGCTGAAGCGGTGAAGACGTTCTTCGTGGAAAACGGAATTGCCGAAAATCGTATGGTGACCCGTGGTGCCGGCGATACACAGCCGAAAGCTTCCAACAAAACGCCGGAAGGCCGTGCCCAGAATCGTCGCATTGAATTCACTCGCACGGACATTAAGTAAGGAGAAAGTTAGACGATGACACGCTTTAGCTTCATCAAGACAACAGCTATTGGGCTTATCTGCACGAGTGCAGCGTTTGCTTCTCCCTCGTACGCCCCCCATAAGTATCAGCAGAACGACTGGTTCGGCGAATTTGGCAGCAACAATACTTCGATGTATGTGAACCCCGCAGGAATCGCTGAAACAGATCAAATAGAACTTTCTATCGGCTTTTTCAGCACGATAAGTGGCGAAGCTTCTCAGGAATACGGTTCGATTACGATTCCGTTCGGCTATGATCATACATTAGGCATTTCATTCTTTGAAAACGGTGCCGATGTGGATGGCGGCTATTCCTATGTGGAAAACGCCTATATGATTGGTTACGCTTATCGTCTGATGCATTGCTTGGCTTTGGGCGTTGACCTCTCTATCCTTCAGATCAACCAGTTCGATGCGAATAAGCAATTGACTTTGGGTGCTGATGTGGGTATCAGTTGGAATCCGATTTCCAACTCCCGTTTTGGTAGTCTGACTGTTGGTGTTGCTTTCCAGAACGCTGTAGCTCCGGCTATTAGTACGGAAGCGGACAATTCCTCTTATCATTTTGTATTCATGGGAGCCGATGAATCTTACAAGGTTCCGAGCAACTTGAACTTTACCCTGTTCTATCGCGGCTTTAACCGGATGCTGGAAGCCAAAGCGGAATTTTCCGTGATTGACGTCCTGCATGAAAGCTCTGAAGGTGGAGACGGAACAAGTTTGGAAACGAGCTTTACCTTGACGTATTATCTGAGTACTCATTTGGGTGTTCGTCTTCGCTTTACAAAGGAAGGCTATCCGGTTCTTGGTGCTACAGTCAATGTCAAAGACGTCACGATTTTCCGCTATCTGGCTCTGGATTTGGAAATGTCGCACGACGATATTGTTGAAAAGAAAAACCGTGGCTTCATCTGGGCTGTAAAGCTGACTTCTCGTTTTGGCAATACGCGTGAAGAAAACATCGGTGAAGATCGTTATCGTCGTTTGAAAATCGAACCGGAAAACGATTATCGTGCTGCCATGCGTTTATATTTGAACCGTCAATTCCTGGAAGCGGCTTATGCTTTTGGCAAGGTTCAGACGAAGTATCCGGCATTCCATTTGGTGGACCAAGCTGCTTTCTATAAAGGCAAGTCCTTTGAAAATATGCGTATGCACAAAGCTGCCAAAGCGGTTTATGAAGATGCCATCAAGCGTTATCCGCAGAGTGACCAACGCGCCAAGTATCATTTCCAGTTGATGAATATCGATTATAAGGAAGGCAAATTCAACGATGCAATGGTGAAGTACCAGTATATTGTTCAACATTTCAGCGAAAGCGATGTGAAAGCGGATGCGGACTATATCGCTGGCCAGATTAAGTTTGAACAAGGGCTTTATCAAGAATCCATCGACCTTCTTTCTGCGATTCTTCCGGGTAACGCTAACTATTTCTATGCGCGTTATACTATGGGCATTGCCAACAGCCGTATGGGCAAATGGGATGAAGCCGAAAACTGCTTCCGTGACATTATCGATCAGCCGGCTTCCAACCAATCCGAAATGGATTTGCAGGATGCGGCCAAGGTCAAACTGGGACATATCTATTTCTCGGGTGACAATCCCAACATTCCAGAAGCGGCTGGGCTTTATGGTCAGGTAAAACCGGGTTCTCCTGTTTACGATGAAGCGATGTTGGCTCTGGGATGGTCTTTCTTGAAGGTGAATAAACCGGATGAAGCGATTAAATTTGCTCAGTGGATCATCAAGAATATGCCGGATTCCTTCCTCCTGTCCGAAGCGTATCTTGTTGAAGGCTATTGCTACTACATGAAGAAGGATTTTGATCGGGCTGAAAAGTCTTTGAGCAATGCGGAAAAATTGACAGAACAGCCCGTGGTTTCTATGGCTGCTCGCGATAGTGCCCGCAAAGTTTATGAAGATAACGAAGCGCATTTTGACAGTGTACAAGCAAAAGCTTTGGATCTTTCCCGTCAGCTCCCGACTCCTCGTGTTCAGATGAAACGCGATCAGCTCCGTCCAGACTTTGACAAAGCGAATCAGGCGATTGACGATTACGCGAAATTTATGCAGCGTTCTCAACAGAGCGATCGTTTTGAATCGAACCGTAAGCGAGTTTTGGAAGACGCCGGATTCACGTTGGCGACGGTGAAGACCAAGAAAGCCGAAAGCGGGGGATCTGGATCGACAAATTCTCAAGAACTTCAGCAGTTGGAAGAATTGGAAGAATTGGAATAAATCAACTTATGGGATAGGCCTGGTATAATAACTTGGGTCTATCCTTATTTTAAAAGCCGATAGGTAGGATATTCAATGAAAAAACTCTTTTTGATCGCTTTATCCGTGTTTGTTTGCGCTGGCGTATCCTTTGCGGATCCGTGCAAAGACAAAACGAATGAAGCTAAAAATATGCTTGCCAAGTGCAAAGCAATGAAAAAAGGCTCGTCCGAATACAAGCAGTGTGCTAGTTCTTACAACTTGTTGAAGACAAAAGCGCAGCAAGCTTGCCGTTCTGGAGGCATGGACGAAAATGAAATGCAGGCCGCTATTAAACAGTGGCGTACGCAAGTGGATCGCTGCAAAGGAAAGCAAAGTTCTCGTTGCGCGAGTGCCCTTCAGCAATTAGGCAACTACCAGTATCGCCTGGAAGAAAAATACCAGGTCGATAAAATGGTTCAGTATGAAGAAGATGTTGCTTGGTGCGAAGACCGCGACAACGAACCGGCTAAGTGTAAAAATTTAGGTTCGGGACCGAAAGTGGATCACTCCAAGTCCTTGGGTTATTTCTTGGAGTATATTGATAAGTATCCGAAAGAGACTAGAACTCCAAACGTGATGTATCAGGCTTCTTTTGTGTATGAAGCAAGCGGCGAAGAAGAAAAGGCTTATAAGCTGCGGATGCGTTTAGTGAAGGAGTTCCCGGATAATGGGCTTGTGCCGAAAACGTGGTTACGTATTGCGGAATACCATTTCATGAACAGAAAATTCCGCGATGCTATCGATGCTTATAAGCGTGTGACTGGTTTTGAAAATTTGACGGGTAAAGAAGCCGCGCTGGCCATGTACCATTTGGCTGAATCCTATTACAATATCGCTGAATATGAAATTGCCGCAAAAACGTATTACACATACATTGTTGGTTCCGATGCGGGTAAATACCCGAACGATTTGCGCTTGGAAGCGATGGACTTTATGGCCGCTTCTTTCTCGGATATCGATGATGGTGTTCGTGTCGCCGCAAAATTTTTGAAAGACAAAAATGTGAAATTTAAAGACTCGCTCTATTATCGTATCGGTATGAAGAATAAGGATCATGACCGTAACGAAGAAGCGGTGCAGTCTTTCAAATATTTGTTGGACATCAATCCGGATTATGTTGATGCCCCGCTCGCCGATGTTGCAATGGTTGAAATTCTCATCATTCAGCAAAAATTCGACGAAGCCCAGGAACAACGTAAACTTGTCGTGAAGCGTTATAGCAAGAATTCTTCTTGGTTTAAAAAGAACAAGCAGTATCCTAAGTCTGTGGAAAATGCGGAAAAAGCTATTCGTGCTGCAATGCTTGATATTCCGCAGTATGATCATTCTCAAGCTGCAAAATTGATGAAAGAAGGCGATACAGAGGCAGCTAAAAAACGTTATGCGGTTGCTATCAAGGGATATAATGATTTCTTGAACCAATACAAGAACGAACCTTCTTGGGATGAATATAAAGTGTATGCGAATTTGGCTCTTGTTTATCAGGAAATGGATCAGTTTGCCAAAGCCGCCGAAATGTTTAACAAAATTGTGGACGCGGATACAAATCGCTATGGTCGTCGGGCTTTGGGTTCTGCTGCTCCCTACAAGAAGGAAGACGCAGGCTATAATGCCGTCTTGATGATGGACAAGGCTCGTGTTACCGCGCAGCAGACTAAAGTTCAGGACGATCCGGTTAAGGCTTACGAGCTTCCGGAAACCAAAGCGTATTTCGCTCAGGTTGATAAGTATATGGCCAAGTTTGCTTCACAGAAAGAAGCGGTTGAATTGGCCTATAACGCCGCAATCGTTCGTTATCAAGCTAAACAATACAAGCAGGCTGTCGTTGATTTCCGCAATCTGAAAACGAATTATCCGAACAATCAATACATTCTTCTTATCAGCCGTATGCTGGCGCAATCGCTTTTGGAATCGGATCAGCTGGATGAGTCCCAAAAGGAATTTGAATGGCTGTTGAAGCAGTACACCGAAGTCAAGGCGACTCGCAACGATTCGATGGCAAAGATTATCCGCACTTCGATTGCCGCAGTCCTTTTCCAGAAAGCGGATCGTGCGGTGAAAGCCGGACAATTTGAACAGGGCGCTGCCGCTTATTTGGATCTGGTTAAGCACTATCCCAAAGAAGCTTTTGCAGACAAGGCTGTGTTTGAAGCGGCTACTGCTTATGAAAAGGCCAATAATTACGACAAGGCCGCCCAGACCTTTATGATGCTTCCGATGAATTACGGTTCCTCGCCGCTCACCATTAAGGGTATCCTTCGTGCTGCTTTGGCTTACAAGAAAGCAGGTAAGCCAGAACAAGCTGCACAGACATTCCTTTTCATTACGAATAATTTTGAAAAAGATTCGATGGCCTTTGCGGCGATTGGATTTGCCGCTACGACTTATGATTCGATTCCGAATAAGAAGATGGCTGCGCAGACCTATGAAATCGCTTATAAGAAATATCCCAATCACGAAAAAACTCCGGGAATGCTTTATAGCGCTTGCTTGACTTACGATGAAGCAAAACTTCCTGAAGAAGCTATTCGCTGTTCGAAGGATCTCGTTCGCGATTATCCGAAGAGTTCCTACGCTCTCGATGCGGCCTTTAGCATTCCTATCGCTTATCAGAACGCCAAGCGTTGGAACGAAGCCGTGGAAGCTTATATTTTCTTTGCCAAGACTTATACGACGGATAAGGAAAAGCTGATTGCCGCTTATATTGGAACCGCTCGCGCTTATCGTGAATTGAAGGACGATAAGAATGCTGCCGTTTATTATAAGAAGACGATTGAAGCTTATGACAAGTATGGTCTGCAAATTAAGAATGCGGATCCGGGAGTGCCGGCGGAAGCGGCTTTCTATCTGGGCGAAATGGAATTTGCCAAGATGGACAACGTTCAGGTTTCTGGCAAACAGAAACAAAAGGACGCTGCGGTCAAGCAGTTGACGGAGATTTTGAAGAATGCGGTCAGTCATTACTCGAAATCGGCGACTTATGCTTCGGAACAGTGGACTTTCCGTGCGACGAACAAGATTGGCTTCCTTTTTGTGACTATGGCGGCCAAGATTCGTGAACAGGAACTGAACGGAAAAACAGATGAAGAACAGTTTGCCGAACGAATTGGCATTGTTCAGCAGTTGCCGGGTTATTATGATCAAGCGCAGCCGATTTTCCAGAAGAATATCGATTTGGCGCGCGATCAGGGCTTCTATAACGCCGACGTCATTGCTGCAGAAGAAGGTTATATCGAAATGTATTACCAGGGCTGCGCCGTGTTTGTCGAAGTTGGAGACGCTTTTGCCAAGTCGCCGCTGCCGGATAGCGTGGAAATAGTTACGCAATATGTGGAATATGAAGGCATGACCAAAGAAGACGCTGAAATGGCTGCAGGCGAAGATTTGCAGGCTTATCGCGAAGAATTGGAAAGCCGGTCGAATGCGGCTCGCGAAGCTGCGGTTCCCCGTTGTGCTACAGGCATCCGCGCTTCGGAACATTATGGCATTGACAACCAATGGACTCAAAAGCTGTATGACCTCCTTCGTGAATTAGACGATCAGAACGAAGCTCTTCAGATCAAGATCACCAAATTTGATGCTTCGAAGTTGTTCCAAGACCCGAGCTACTTTAAGACAAAGGCTCGCTTGGAACAGGTTCGTTCTTCCAAGGTCATGACTCAGCAGGAACAGCTGGCTACGTATCAGGAAATTTTGAAGGATGCTCAGGCTGAAAATGAAAAGCTGCGTGCAGAACTCAAAGAACTCCAGGCTCGGCTTGCTCCGCCGCCATCAGCGGCTCCCGCTGCTCCAGTAGCTCCATAAAATCTCTTTTGAACAAGGAAAATCCCGCGAACGCGGGATTTTCTGTTTGTTTTTTGGGGTAATGAAAATTTTACAGCTCAAAAACTTCCCAAAGAGCAAAAAAAAAAATAAATATGCCTTTACAGGAAACAAAACAACAAATCACTCGTATAAAAGGAGTATTCTAATGTCTAAAATGCTTGAATCCTTCAACCCGTCTTCTGATGGTTGGCAGTTCATGTGGATCATCCTGGTGGTCGGTCTGATTGGTCTCGGCTTCTCGGTTGAACGTTTTATTTATATCGTCGTGAAGAGCGCTAAGGGGCGTGCCAAGTTCTTGAATCAGTTTGGTCAGCTCATCAGTGCCAAGCAATACGAACAGGCCTTTGATTTGGCGAATCGTTCTAAGCTCCCCATTGCGAAGGTTGTCGCCGCTATCGTCAGCAATCGTGATGCAGGTCGTGAAGCGATGCAGAATGCTTCTGATGCAGTCTTCCTTACCGAAGCTCCTCGTCTTACTCGTTATATTTCGGTTATTTCCGTGATGGCTTCTATCTCCACTCTTCTTGGACTGATGGGTACGATTTACGGTCTGATCTTTACGTTCGATGCTGTGGCTAACAAACCGGCTGCTGAACGTCCGAAGGCTCTTGCTGATGGTATTGCTATCGCTATGGGAACGACTCTCCTCGGCCTTATCTGCGCTGTTCCGCTGCTCGTTCTTGTTGGCATCCTGAATATGAACAGCGAACGTCTGATTCAGGAAATGGAAGAAAAAGGTCTCAAGATCATTAACGCCCTGTCGTAATTGTTGATAAAAGACAATTATTTAGATAGGAGATAAAATGGCAAAAGAATTCAAGAAACCTGGAAAGCCTGAAGAACCGGATTTGCTTCCGGCGATGGGCTTGTTTACTATTCTGATTCCGATGCTGCTCTCCATGACATCGTTCCAGAAGTTGGCTGTTGTAGAAGTCAATTTGCCTGAACGCAGTATGATGCAGATGGATGACCAGACTCCTCCACCTCCGGATGAGCAAGCATTGAATCTGTCCTTGGCCATTACGAATGAGTATCTCGTTATCGGTGCGCGCGGCGGTTTTCAACCCAATGTCTATTTTAAGGAATTTTGGGTTTTCCGTTGCAAATCCGATGGACAGCTCGTCAAGTATGCCGCCGAGGATGTAAAAACCCTTGTCAATTCCGGCTCTGCGCCTAAATGCAAAGACGGAACTGAAATGGATAAAGAAAAGTACACCTATTTGATCGAAAGAATCGAATTGGATATGATTGAGAAAACATCCGAAGAAGATGTTGGTCGTCTGATGTGGGGTGTTTATACTTCTCAGGAAGAAGCGCAGCCGGATAGCGTGCTTGTAGATGGCAACAACAACTTCCTCGCTATCGTTGGTGAAGGCGAGGGTGGATTGACTCCTCCTCCGGCTCTTAAAAAACCGGGTGCGGGTGCTGGTGTTGCTACCCTGGCTCAGAACTCCGCACGCAAGCTGAAACCTGAAGATGCTGCGAAGTTGATTATCTATCCGCTCTCGGCGTATGATGAAATCGCAAAGCAGCTGATTGCTATTCATACGGCCTTTATCGATCTGGAAGATGTGGACAACATCATTATCGTTGCGAATGACGATGTCCAATTTGATAAGATTATCGCCCTGATGGACCGCGCAAAATCCGCTGGTTTTGTCAAGGTTAACCTTGCAAAGTTGGGAGGCTGATAATGGCTCGTAGAATGCGTAAATATAGCGAGGACGTTCCGTTCTCCCTGACTTCGATGATGGATATGATGACCATCATTCTGGTGTTCCTTATCAAGAACATGGATGCTGAAGGTCAGTTGATTACTCAGGCGGAAAACCTTATCCTGCCGATTTCTACTTCGAAAGTGCAACCGAAAGAAGTTTCGCTTTCTGTAGTGGTCGATGCTGGCTATGTGGTGGTGGATAATCAGAAAATTATCCCTACGCCTGATGTCATGGCTCAAGAAGACCTCTTGATTACCAAGGTGGACTCTGTGCTGAAGGAACGGCGCGAGACTGAACGTGAACATGCTTTGAAAGCTGGGCTTCCGGCGGACGAAGCGGGAAACATCATTATCCAGATCGACAAAAACATCCCTTATGATGTGATGTACAAAGTGATGGCGACGTGTGGTTTTTCGGGCTACACGAATATCTCCTTTGCTGTGATGATGAAGAACGGTGGAGAGGAATAATATGGCAAAGATGACAAAGAAGAAGGTTCAAGATCCTTTTGTAGCGTCCTTGATGCCGGAATCCGACAAGCGTTTCGCTGGTGTCGCGGTTATTTCTTTCATTGTTGCAATTTCGTTCTCCCTTTGGGCTTCCATGTATGAAGCTGTCGTGGACGACGTCATTTTCGAAGAAACCGGTGCGGAAGAATTGACGACAACCATGAAGATTGAAGACAAGAAGGAAGAGAAGAAGGAAGAGAAGAAGAAAGAAGAACCGAAAAAGCCTCGTAAGAAGGCCGGCGGTGGCGGAAAACCTCGTGGAAAGGGACAGCCCAATGCTCCTCAAACCCGTGGTGTTTTGAAGCTCCTGACGGCTCAGACGACAAAATCCAATTATGCAGCTTATGATTTGATGAGAGACCAAAAGTTCTCTAAGGATATCAATAAGGTGCTGAAGGATGTCGCGGGTCTCCAGACTACGGGTAAAACCGTTCTTGGCGGTCGTCGCGGCAAGGCTGACGGTGGATTTAACGAAGGGTACGCTGAAGGCGGTTCCGGTGGTATCGGAGATGGCCTCGGTGGACTTCTCGGCGGTGGCGGCGGTGGCATTGCTACACGTGCCAAGGGCAATATCAAGACGCCGTCGGCTCGTGATATTGACATGGGCGCTGGTGGTGGCTCTCGTTCTGCGGCGGATATTATGAAAGTTGTCCGTCAGCGTACGCCGGGTCTTCGTCACATCTACAACAAGTACTTGAAAAAACAGCCGGGTTTCTCGGGCAAGGTGACTCTCCGTTTCACGATTGCTCCGGGCGGCGACATTATCAGTATCTCTGTAGCCTCTTCGTCGACAGGCTTTGCCGAATTCGACAATGCGGTGAAGAATACGGTAAAGCGCTGGACCTTTAGCAAGGTCAAGTCGGGAAATACGACGGTAACGATTCCGTTTACGTTCTCGGAATAATTCTAGAACAGATGGAACTGAATGAGCTGGAAGCATCGCTTTCGGCTCATTTTTTTTATGCTCCCAAATTTTGACGGAGCTTCTTCAATTTTTGTTTTGGACGGAGTTTTAAAATAGTAGAGGTGATCTGAGGGAAGAAAATTTAGGATTTGTTTTGAAAAAGTCAGGCATTATACGCTGTTGGAATCCAAGGGACTTTTGAACAAAGGACTTTTTGTTTATTTTTGCTTGCGAATTTATAAAACATGAATTAGTTTTATGAAAAAATAGGAGTTGACAATGAAATTGAAAACAGCTGCGGCTTTAGGTCTAACTGTTGGTATCTTTGGCGTGGGGTCGGCTTTTGCGACTTTTGCCCGTGTGGAATCTATGGGCAAGAATACGACGTATATTATGGATGACGTCAGTATTTTTGATAATCCGGCAAATATCAATTTGTATCCGAACTATTTGATTGGCGGTTTTGGACCGTATCTGGATGATGTGGAAACGGGGACGAACAAGGATCCGCAGAATCCTACTTTTGGAGGAATTTTTTCGCTCAGTTTGGGCAGCGGCGATTCACCTGATCCCCGGATTTCTATCGGCGGTCTTTTTGGACGTAAGGATGCGACTCTTTTCGGATTTTTGCCGGATTACTATATCGATGAAAATGGCAACAAACATAAAGTTCCTAATACGGTAACAAATTTTGATGGCTTTTTGGGCGGAACTCTTTCGAATGGCAATGCGATGGGCTTGCACATTTACATAGCACATCAGGATGGCGGAGACGAAACGAAAAGTGGGGAATATCAGGTTGATCAGAATGCCTATGCTTCCATTATTCGGGCGGATGCCGGTATAAATCTCCAGCTTTCCAACACGATTGATTTTGAATTGTCTGGAGGCCTTGCACGAGTTCAGTATGGACCGGAGCATAAAAATTTCTTTGATGACGGAGACTTCTCGTATTTGGTAAATTCTCGTGCGTTTTTTGCTTTGGACAAAATCGACGGCGAGATTGTGCCTGCAATGAATGCTCATTTTATTAAGGCTCCGGGGATGAAGGATACTCATGCCCAGGTCGGCCTTGGGATCAATGTCGGTTTAGATCGGGGATTTTTCTGGTTAGGCGGTGATTTCGTCTGGAATAAGAAGAAAGCCCGTGATTGGATTGTGGACTACGATAACGGCCTGACGACTTATGATGCTCAGGATGAAAACGGATATTGGGACGAACGGAAGGACATTGGAGGAATTGTCAGTTTTGGTATTGAACGCAATATCTGGTTTGACTGGTTCGTCATTCGTGTCGGTGGGCAAAAGGCGATTCTTTACACGGAATGCGATCAGGATTCGCGTAATCAGGGACGGTCTGGCATTTGCACGGAAGACGGCACCTTTTTCTCGACAAACCCGGTGGGTAACGGTAAAATGGATGACCACGTCGGCTGGGGTTTTGGAATCAATATCGAAGAAAAGCTGAAAATTGACGTGACAATTGCAGAGGACTTCTTGTTCCGTAATCCGTTCCAAGGAGAAGGCCGTTGGTTCTCTCGTTTGGATGCCACATATTCCTTCTGATTTTGTAGGGAGCTTGTTTTTTTCGGAATCTTTTGCTTTCAAATCCCTGCAGTAAAAGACGGTTGAGTTTTACTCACCCGTCTTTTTTATATTTGAAATATGCGTTTACCCATATTTTTATCGTTTGCTTTTTTGCTTTTGGCGGCTTGTGCTGAACCACGGGAAAATATCGAAGAAAAATTGTCCACCTATTTACAGGACGACTTGAAGTTTATGGTTGCTCAGACATTAAAGGCTAGCCAAGACAAAAGTGCTTTGCTGGATTCCCCCTATTATAAAATTCGGGAACTGAAATTTTTTGATGAAGCCCATTCTAAAATGTATTCAGCTTATGCCAATGTTGATTTTTATATCTATCGGGATATTAAAATGTATGAACAGCGAAAATATCGTTATGACAACCACTATTTGCAGTGGGATCGGTATTTGAAAGTGTGGCATTTTGGAAATGATACCGATGAAAAATGAAAATAGGGCGTCATTTTGTTTTTATATTTTAAATAAAATTTAGAAGGAACTTTACTTTGTTCGGACTCTTTTCTTGTGATATTGGCGTTGATCTTGGTACGGCAAACACCCTGGTTCATGTTGCGGGACAGGGAATTGTCATCAACGAACCCACGGTCGTGGCGATGGACCGCAAAAATGACCGCGTGACGGTAATCGGTGGCGAAGCGAAAAAAATGCTTGGACGCACACCCGGCAACTTGGCAGCCATTCGTCCGATGAAAGACGGCGTAATTGCAGACTTTCAGTTGGTGGAAATCCTGCTTTCTACATTCATCAAGCGGGTTCAGAAATATCCGCTCTTTTTGGTAAAACCCCGGGTCGTCATCGGCGTTCCTTCGGGAATTACGGAAGTGGAAAAGCGAGCCGTGATCGATGCCGCTCGTATGGCTGGAGCTAAGGAAGTGCACTTGGTTCATGAACCGATGGCAGCGGCAATCGGCATGGGAATTCCGGTAGATGGTCCTGTCGGCAATATGATTGTGGATATTGGTGGCGGAACGTCGGATATTGCGGTGATCGCGCTGAATGGAATCGCTTGCAACGCATCGGTGCGTGTGGGCGGCGACGAAATGGACGAAGCCGTGGTGAACTATTTGCGCAAGACTTACAATTTGGCTGTAGATGAAAATACTGCAGAACAGATAAAATGGCAAATCGGCTCGGCATCTCCTTTGGAAGAAGAATTGACGATGGACGTAAAAGGCCGCGATGTGATGGCTGATCTTCCGCGGACGATGACGATTACAAGTCAGGAAATTCGCGAAGCATTGAATGAACCGGTTACGGCGATAGTAGATGCGGTGAAGCAGGCTTTGGCTTCGACGCCTCCGGCTCTTTCTGCGGACATTTTGGATTGCGGAATTATCATGTCTGGCGGGGGCTCCAAATTGCGTGGACTGGATGCTCGTATTAGCAAAGAAACGGGCCTTTCGGTAAATGTGATCGACGATCCACTGCTTTGTGTGTGCAAAGGCGCTGCTCGCATTCTGGAAGATTTGGACAAGTACCGTCCTGTTTTGATTGCCTCCACCGTGTAAGGGAATTGCTTTAGAAAATGCAGCTGTTCCACTTGTTAGGAAGTGTCTTAATCAAGGGACACGGATTAGTTCTTTTCTTCATTCTGCTTTTGGTCGGTTTTGGAATCCGCCATTTGGAAAAAGATGGAAAAGAAACGCTTGTGGCAGGTGCGCTATCTTCCCTTTATTATCCGGCACAGCTGGTCGTTTCTTCGGTGAACCGGATTCATTCGGTCTCTTATGAAAATGATTGTTTGAAGCGTGAAAACGCGAAACTGAAGATGGAAAGGGACAATTTGCGTGAAGGTTTGGAGGAGGCCAACCGACTGCGGGTGCTCGTTCATTTTGACAATGTGTGGGATTATCCGATTGTCACTGCTCGGGTTATTGGGCAAAATCCGGGACGCTTTTTGACAACTTTTGTCGTCAATCGAGGGACGGATCAGGGGATTGAATTGGACTTGCCTGTATTTACGACGCAAGGGCTTGTGGGTCGTGTTTCTGCAGTATCGAAAAACCATGCCAAAGTTCAGCTGTTGCCAGACCCTTCGTTGCATGTTTCTATTCTGGTGCAGAGAACTCGTGTTGTCGGATTTTTGAACGGAGGATCGGCAAATTATTTGCAAGCGTTTGTTCCGTCTTATACCGGAGTGCGGGAAGGTGACACGTTGGTGACTTCGGGACTTGGCGGCATTTATCCGAAGGGAATTGGAATCGGTGTTGTGCGGTCTTTGGAAAAAGGCGATATTGACGTGGTGACGAATATCGAAGTCGAACCGTTCCAAAAATTTACTCGTCTGGAAGAAGTTTTTATTATGCAGAAAAAACCGGACTGGATTGTACAGGAGATGTTGAAGAGTGCTAACGTTCATTAAGCATTTCGTGTGCTTTATTTTGGCGGTTGTTTTGCAGACGACGGTTGCTTCTTGGATAGGTATTAGCGGGCAGGAACCGGATTTTATTTTGATTTTTATCGTTGTGATGGCGTTGTCGAGAGGACCTGTTGCGGGTATGCTGTGGGGATTTTTTGCGGGATTTTCTGCGGATGTATTTTCTTCGGTAGATTGGCTGGGTGCTCAGACAATCGCTTTTACCTGCGTAGGATTTGCTGTGGGACAATTGGAAGAGAGGTTTCTACGCTTGAATCTAGTTACTAAGGTGACTTTGCTGGGGCTTGCTTTTATGTTAAACGATTTGATTTTTTACTGCATTGTGGGAATTGAACAGGAAAAAGTGCTGACTTTCTTTTTGACGAATACGCTTCCGGAATGCCTTTACACAATGGTATTTGGTGTTTTTTGCTTTTTATTGCTGAACCGCATTGACCGAGCAACCCGTCGTAATGTCTAAAAGAACGCTGACCGAATTGCAAAATCGCAATGTAAAAACTTTTGTTTTTATGGCTCTGGTCGCTTTGGTTTTCTTTTGCCTTTCGATCCGGCTTTTTTATTTGCAATCGGTTCGCTACGAACAGAATCTCCAAAGTGCAGATGAAAATCGCTTGCGTCGTGTGGTGTTAAAAGCTGAACGCGGACTGATTTATGACAGGAATGGAACGCTTTTGGTCGGAAATAGACCCTCTTACCAAATTGTGGTCTTGCCTGCAGAAATTCGCAAAATGCCGCAAAGCCAAAAGGATTCTTTATTTAAACGTTTGATTCACTTGAAAGATTCGCAGGGTGAAAATCTTTTTGATTCGGCGGTAGTGGATACGATGTTTCAACGAAGTGCGTGGAAATCCCATGGAACGCTTCGGATTTTAGAAGACGCTTCGGAGGAACAGGTTTCGATTGTTCAGGAACGCTCCGGTGAATTCCCCGGTGTGACGACAGTTGTGGAATCGCGGCGCTCTTATCCCTATGGCTCTTTGGCTGCGCATTTATTGGGCTATACGGGGGAAATTTCGGATGAACAATTGGAATTGCCGGAATTTGCTGGCTATTCTTCGGGAGATCGCGTTGGACAGAAAGGGCTTGAAAAACAATACGACGGCGAATTTCGCGGAGAGGACGGCGTTAAATTTGTGGAAGTGGATGCGTACGGACGCCATGTGAGAAACATAGAGGGAATGCAGAACGTTCCTTCTGTTCCTGGATATGGAATGGTCACGACAATCGATTTGGATATCCAAAAAGCGGCGGAAGAAGCAATGCCGGATTCCGTGCGGGGGGCAATTGTCGCTTTGGATCCTCGGAATGGGGAAATTTTGGCGATGGTTTCTTCGCCTAGGCTGGATCCGAATATCTTTTCCCTAAAACGTCGGGAGCGCAACAAGGGTTGGGCAAAAGTCGCATTGGATTCGACTCGTCCATTGATGAACCGGGCGATTGCAGGCGTCTATCCTCCAGCGTCTGTTTTTAAATTGGTGACGTCCGGGGCGGGCTTGGAAAATCGATTGGTAACGGGTGTTACCCATTTGCAAAAATCCTGCACGGGCGGTTTTACTTTTGGTTCTCGATATCAAAAGTGTTGGGGTGCTCACGGCAATTTGGATTTAGTGAATGCGCTGCGCCTTTCTTGCGACGTGTATTTTTATCAGCTGGGATTGATGTTGGGAATGGAACGAATCAATGAATTTGGATATCGTTTTGGATTGGGGCATCAGTTGGGCATTGATATTCCCGGCGAAAAACAAGGTTGGCTTCCCGATTCGGTGTCGTTTAATCAGCGAAATCAACGGAATGGTTGGCGTTGGGCGAAAGGGCTGATTTTGAATTTGGCGATAGGCCAAGGGCAACTGGTGACGCCGCTTCAGGAAGCAGTGCTGGCGGGTTCTATTGCAACGGGGAAAGGCGT
This sequence comes from Fibrobacter intestinalis, assembly GCF_900167415.1. Taxonomy (GTDB): domain Bacteria; phylum Fibrobacterota; class Fibrobacteria; order Fibrobacterales; family Fibrobacteraceae; genus Hallerella; species Hallerella intestinalis. The sequence continues at coordinate 37,843 of NZ_FUWU01000012.1, forward strand.
TTTTCGGCCTCATCTGATGAAGGAACTTCGCGATGTCGATGGAAAGCTGGTTGGCCGATATATTCCTGAAAAAATCTTTGAAGGGAATATGAACGATTTTACCCATAAGACCCTTTTGGCAGGAATGGATTCCGTGGTGAATCATCCGGGAGGAACGGGCAAACGGGCGGCGATTCCCGGCATTCGGGTCGGGGGCAAGTCCGGTTCCGGCGAATGGAAAAAGGGCGAAAAGACGCACGCTTGGTTTGTTGCCGTAGCACCGCTCTATGATCCCGAAATAGCGGTCGCCGTTATTCAAGAAGCTCAGGGCGGCGGGGGTGCAAAGTCCGCTCCCATTTGTCGCAAGGTGATGGAAGCCTATTTTGCAAAGGTTCATGGAAAAGATTCGACGGAGGTAAAAAAATGAGGGGCTCCGGACGTTTTCTAAACAACAAGATGAAAATCGACTGGCTCTTTTTGACGCTGGTTTTTATACTGACTAGCATCGGAATACTTCTTGTCTATTCGGCGACGGCGAATGCGGAAACGGTTTGGTATGCTTCTCGATGGTTTCGTCAAATTGTTTATTTTGTTTGTGGTTGCTTGCTGGCTGCGGCTTTGGCGTGTGTTCGGATTGACTATTGGCAGCGTTTAGCTTATCCCTTGTTGTTTTTAACGGTTCTTGCTCTAGCATTTGTCGCTTTGGGTGGAGGCGATGCGGCGAAGGGAGCCGGTCGCTGGATTGATTTGGGCTTCGTTAAAATTCAGCCGTCTGAATTTGCCAAGATTACGTTCCTTTTGGCCATGTCCAAATGGCTTTCGACTCACCATGTGGATGTTTTGCAGCCGAAAACTTTCGTTGTTCCTGGGTTGATATTCCTGGTTCCATTCGCATTGGTGTTGAAGCAACCCGACTTAAGTACGGCTTTGGTTTTTACAGCCGTGACGATTGTTGGGTTTTATTGGGCAGGAGTTTCGTTATTGGACTTGTGCCTGCTATTGAGTCCGGTGGCGTCGGTCATTTTATCGTATCCGCACATCCCTTATTCGCAAATTTTATGGGGAGTTCTTTTGTGCGCCGTCTTTTTGCTTTTGTTTTTCCGCAAGATGCCCAAAAAATTTGTGATTTTCATTCTTTTGCTCAATATTGTTTGCGGTTACGCCAGTACGATGGCTTGGAATTCCTTGGAACATCACCAGCGGGAACGGGTAATGACATTTGTGGATCCGATGCGCGACCCGCGAGGTGCCGGTTATCAGGTTATCCAATCGGAAGTGGCGATAGGCAGCGGAGGAATTTTTGGTAAGGGATTCGGCGAAGGTTCGCAGACCAATCTGGCCTTTTTGCCCGAAGAACACACGGATTTTATTTTCAGCGTTTTGGGGGAGCAGTTCGGCTTTGTGGGATGTATGGTGGTTCTCGCTCTCTATTTCTTGTTTCTGTGGCGAGCGATTGCCATCTGCCGTTTGCATTTAGATCCGTTTGTCAATCATGTCGTTTCTGGAGCTTGCACCATTTTCTTTTTCCATATGACGGTGAATATTTCGATGACGTTGGGATTGATGCCGGTGACAGGTCTTCCTTTGCCGTTTCTTTCTTACGGGGGCTCGTTTATGTGGATGTGCATGATGCTGGTGGGAATTCTGGTCAATATGCGTTATCAGGGTAGCCAGCTGGAAAGCAATTACAATTAGGCTCTATCCATATTCAAAAATCGGTGGAGATTATCGCGCCGTTTCCATTTCTGCCATGGTTCGATTTCACCGCTTAAGTCATTAAGCGGCCTTTGCGAAAAAAGCGGATTTTTTTCCTTTTTTTCTGAGTGGAAACGTTATTCTCTGTAGTACAGGGGAAACCCCGTGCTTATGAATGGAGAATTTTATGAAATTAAAAAATGATTTTGCCTCTTTTATATTTGGGAATGGCTGCATGGCTTGCCACCGGAGCGGATTGCCTTTAGACCCGTGGCTTTGTCCGGATTGCCAAAAGGAGTTGATTCGCCTTGCGCAAGCGCCTCGCCGCCCTAGGCCGGATGTCTTTTGCCTGTATGCGATGACACCTTTGACAAAAGAACTGGTACACGGATTAAAATACGGGAATATGTCGGGATTGGCCCGTTATTTGGTTGAAATGGCATTTTCGGAAACGGAGTCTCGGGAGATATTTCGGGAATGGGGACGGCGTTTGGCGTTTATTCCGGTACCGCTTCATCCCGCCAGAATGCGGGAGCGCGGCTATAATCAGGCAGAAAAATTGGCGCAGGCGTTGGCTGCTTGTGTTGGAGGCGTTGTCGTGCCGGCTTTAGAACGAAAAACTTTTCGGGTTTCGCAAACTAAACTATCCAAGTCGGGACGAGCGGATAATGTAGCGGGAGCATTTGTTTGGAACAGGCGTTGCCGATTTCCAAATTTCCATATCCCTGTCATCGTAGATGATGTTTTTACAACGGGAGCGACCACGTCGGCGTGCCTCTATGCGCTGGAAAAGAAAAATTTGGCGGGATTCGCCAAGGTTTGCACGCTGATGAACGAAGAAAGCACTACGGCGAAAGCCGATTTTGCCGCAGATTCCGCCATGGAGTGGAATTTTTAGCGGAGGAAGAGGGACTCGAACCCCCAAGCCTGACGGCGGCGGTTTTCAAGACCGCTGACTTACCAATTAGCCTATTCCTCCGAAAATTAAAAGCCCCAGAAAACTAGGGCTTTTAAAAAGTGGCTCCGACAGGATTTGAACCAGTGACACGAGGATTTTCAGTCCTCTGCTCTACCAACTGAGCTACAGAGCCATTTCTTGCCCCAAATTTAGTCTTAAACGGAAAAGTTGTCAAGGGCTTTTTGTTGTAAACCAAAATTTTAGTGTAAATGGGGAAGCTTTCGTATAAATTTGAGCTAAGGGATTGTGTTGGTGCGTTTTGGAGATATGATGAAGCTATCTATTTACGCTATTTGGGCAATTTTTGCAGCATTCCTGATTGCTTGTTCGGACGATGCCAGCTTGGTTGATGATGACCAATCCTTGGACAATCCATCAGGAGAACTTTCTTCTAGCGGGGAATTTGCCTCTTCGGGCAGCGTCGTTACGGACTCGTCTAGTTCGGGGGGACTGATATCTTCATCTTCTTTGCAGTCAAGTTCCAGTAGCGAGCAACTTTGTCTGGCGACCTGGGTTGGCAATTCTAAAATATCCATCAATGAAATTATGCCGGGGAATCTGGATTGGTATGACGATTTGGGCAAAGATCCGGGTTGGGTGGAATTGCATAATTCCAGCGATCAGCCGGTGGCTTTAGATGGTTATGCTTTGGTGGAAAACACGATTCGTCCGAGAAAATGGGTTATCGGATCCGACACGATTCCGCCCAAAGGTTTTCGCATTATTTTTGCTTCGAAAAGAGATGTCGCCACTTTGATTGAAGGGGAGGATTCTGAACTGGCGCATTATCGGTTGCATACGAACTGGAAGCTAGAAGATGAAGGAGGAAACATTTATTTAATCCAGTCGGATTGTGGAATTGCGGATTCGGCGAGTTACCCGAAGCTGGAAGCGGGAATTAGCTGGGGAAAAACTTCGAGCGGTTGGCTCTACTTTAAGAATCCGACTCCGGAAAGCGACAATTCGGCGAGTCAGGGAGCTTCGGGCTTTGTCGCCTTGCCTGCTTTTTCTCAAAACGCGGGATTCTATAAGGATTCTGTTGTGGTATCTCCGCCGAAAACGGATGATGGATCGACGGTCCGCTGTACATTTGATGGCTCCATTCCTACATCGGCTTCTTTAGAAATGCTCTCGCCGAAAACATTGACTGCCAACACGGTTGTGCGTTGCGCGGCGTTTAAAGACGGCCTCATTACGAACAAAGTTGTGACGAACTCTTATTTTATCAACGAAGAAATTCGAAATATGCCGGTTGTTTCGATTAGCGTGGATTCTCAATTTTTCCAAAAACATTACCTTTATGTGAAAGCGGGAAGTACCAATGGACAGAGTCCATCGAGTGCGGATCCGAACAATACGACCCTTTATGCAGATGTGGAATTTCCTGTTCACGTTGAATATTTTGCCAATGGAAGTGGCAGCACCGGTAAGGATTGGGAAATCGATGCGGGGATTTCTTTGATGGGCGGTTACAGCCGTTTGGAAAAGAAGAAATCTGTAGCTATTAAAATGGGCGAAGAATACCAGGAAGGCTGGCTCCGTTATCCTCTATTTGAAACGCGGAAAGCGACAAACAGCAAATTTAAAGCGTTCAATCTGCGCAACAATGGCAACCGTTTTGTGAGCGATTATATAGAAGATGCGATGGGCGGTGCTATTTTGGAAGGTTCCGGAGTGGACTATCAGCGCAGTCGCCAAGTGATCGTTTTTTACGATGGCGTTTACTGGGGAATTCACGATATGCGGGAACGCTACAACAAGAATTATGTAGAAACGAACTACGGCATTGACGCTTCGGAAGCGACGATTATTAAGCATATCAACAAAAAAATCGAAGCGAGTAACGGGACGACTGCAGAATACGAAGCATTGCTGAATTTTGTTTACGACAGTGATTTTAGCGGCGAGAAGAATGCGAATTACGAAACCGTGAAGCAGCTGATGGATGTGGAAAATTTTGCGGCTTATATGGCTGCGGAAATATATATGCACAACGGAGACTGGCCGAATAATAACGTACGCGCTTGGAAAAGTCCGAATACCAAATGGAAATTTATGGTTTACGATTTGGATCATGGTTTTGATTGGACGTGGAGCGTTTCGGGATTTTATCAATCCACAAATATGTTTGACTGGGTTAAGCAGGGCGGCTATTCTTCTGGAAAATGCTATGGTGGCAAGTCGCCTTCTTGCTTTCACACTTTCTATGTCCAGTTGATCAAAAACCCGGATTTTAAGCGGATGTTTATCAATCGTGCGGCCATGCTTTTCCAGAATAATGTCAATGCGGAAAATATTACGAGTACGATCGAAAAAATCGTGGCGACTATCGATGCCGACCAAATGTCTCGCGATATGGCGACATTCTTGCAAACCGAACGCTGGTATTCTAATTCCTGCGCCGGCGGCTTTAGCAAGAGCGGTTCGTGTATGAAGGAATGGGCGGCGGAACGTGACGCAACGATGCAGAAAGAATTTCGTGAAGAATTCGGATTGTCGGAAAATATCGAAGTGACGATTGCGGCTTCGGGCAACGGCTACGTGACTCTTGACGATATGCTGCTTCCGAATTTGAAAAGTTGGACTGGGACGTTCTTTGGTGGAAATTCCATGCTGCTGACGGCAAAACCTTCTGGAACGGGAAAATTCGTGAAGTGGGAAGACGGCTCTACGGAAAATCCGCGTCTGGTTTTACCCGCAAATGGGGACAGCTTTGTCGCCGTTTTTGAATAATTTGTGATTCTGTGTCGGCGGTGAACTTTTGGTGTGACGCATAAACGGATGCCGTTTTGTAAAATGAAATTTTTGCCTCCAAAGGGAATGTATTTTTATTGAAATTTTCAGGAGTGTTCGCCGCCGCTGAAATGTTTACAATCTGTTAAATGTTTTCGGTTTGCTGTACTTTTTGGGGAAATCGGATTTTTTCTGTTTTCTACATTTGCACTATGATTTCTCCTGTGCGAAAAATGTTTGACGAGATAGCAAAAAGCTACGACTTTTTGAATCATACTTTGAGTTGCTTTCAAGATATTCTATGGCGCAAAGCGTGTTGTCGGGAACTCAAAAAAAGAGAAGCGGGTGGGCGGCTACTGGATTTGTGCGGTGGCACGGGAGATTTTGCTGTTGAATTTGAACGAATTGTTGGAAAGCCTTCGCTGGCGATTCTTGGCGATTTTTCTTTTGGGATGCTGGAATATTCTCGCGGGAAAAAAATGACGGCAAAGCCAATTCAACTCGATGCTATGCAGTTGCCTTTTTTAGACTCTTCTTTCGATGTGATTTTGAATGGTTTTGGAATGCGCAATTTGCCGGATGCGACAGGCGGTCTAGAGGAATCTTTTCGGGTGCTTTCTTCTGGCGGTTATCTCATGGTCTTGGAATTTTTTTCTCCTCGAAATTTTTTCAACAGGTTCTTTTATAAATGTCTTGCTCCGCTTTTCATTCCGCTTTTGGGCTCGATTTTTAGCGGGAAACGTTCCGCTTATGAATATCTTGTTCAATCGGTTTTGCGCTTTTTGCCCGTGGCGGATTTTGCGTCTTTAGCAGAAGCAAAAGGATTTCGCGTCGTCTCCATAAGGCCCTGCTTTTGGGGCGTGGCATTTCGCATTTTACTTCAAAAGGTGTAGAAATGAGTCGTTTTGTGCTAGGTGTTACGGGAGCTTCGGGTGCTATTTATGCCGCGAGAACTTTATGGCATTTGCAAAAAATGGGATATTCCGTGACGCTCATTCAAACGACTGCAGGAAAGACGGTAGCCAATTACGAAGGGATGTCCGAAGCGTTGAATCAAGCGGATGCCATTTTGAATATCGATGATTTTTTTGCGGGTTGTGCAAGCGGAAATTCTAACTTCGCCGGTATGGCGATAGTTCCTTGCAGTATGGGTTCTCTTGGAAAAATAGCGAACGGAATTGCGGACAATCTTTTGACTCGAACGGCGGATGTTTGTTTAAAGGAAAGGCGTCCGTTGGTTGTTGTGCCACGTGAAATGCCGTACAATTTGATTCACATTAAAAATATGGAACGTTTGACGCTGGCCGGTGCCGTGGTGATTCCGGCGAGCCCGCATTTCTATTCCCATGCGGCGACCATAGAAAATTTGGTCGATACGGTTGTCTCTAAAATTTTGCGACATCTGAATGTTCCCAATCAAATTGTTCCAGAATGGGGTTCTGCAAAATGAGCTTTTTTTCAAAGATAGTTGAGTATGGGCACTTGGTTCGCTTTAGCCATTCTCTTTTTGCGATGCCCTTTGCGCTGGGTTCCATGTGGGTTGCTGCGAACGGATTTCGAGAAATGTCGCCGGGTGAAGTTTTTCGGCTGGTGATTCTAATCGTCCTTTGCATGGTAACGGCTCGCAATACGTCCATGTCTTTTAATCGACTTGTCGATGCCAAAATGGATGCAGAAAATCCTCGAACGGCCAAGCGCCATTTGGTGACGGGAAAACTTTCCAAACGTTCCGTAGCGGGATTTGTTGCGGTGAATGCGATTCTTTTTTGCGCCTTGGCGTGGATGCTGAATCCGCTGGCGGGAATTTGCTCGTTGCCTGTGATAGCAGCACTTTGCTTTTATTCTTATTGGAAACGTTTTTCGTGGCTTTGTCATTGGTATTTGGGATTGGCGATTGGGATGAGTCCGCTAGGCGCTTGGATTGCCGTTCGCGGAGAATTTGCGGCGTTTCCGATTTTTTTGATGTTCATTTTGATGCTTTGGATGGGCGGTTTTGACATTATTTATGCGACGCAGGACGAAGAGATTGACCGCAAGATGGGACTCCATTCCGTTCCCGCCCGCTTCGGTCGTCGCAAGGCTTTGCAAATTGCGCTGGCGAGCCATCTGATGATGCTTGCGTTGAGTTTTGCCTTTGGACTTTATTGGAAAATGGGAATCGCCTGGTGGAGTGTTTTTGGGCTTATGGCCGCGGCGATTGCCTATATTCATTTGTTCCGAAGGTCCGATGATTTGGATGCGATGAATCGGGATTTTTTCTTGGCGAATGTCGGAATTAGTTTATTGGTGATGCTTGGACTTTTGGCGTGGATTTTTTTAGGAGGCGATGCGGATGCGTTACGATGATAAGTTGAAAGTTTGCCGAAGAACCGCAACATGGATTGCCGTGCTTTCGCTTGCCGATGTCTTGGGAATGGAGTGGGGAATGATCCCAAAAGAATCGGGAGATAGGGCTCTTACGGTTTTCATCGTTTTGCTTGCCGTGGCACTAGGGGTGAATTTTGTATTGAAATGGCGGGACAAGTAGCGAGATGTTTTTTAAATTAAAAACCAAACACGGAGGAATTCTTCAACTGGAGAAAACTTTGAAATGATGCGATATCAATGTTTCTTATTGTTTCTGTTGCTGAATTTACTTTTGGGGCATGCTAGTGCGGCGGAAAATAAGATTTTCTTGGCGAAAAATCCGTTGGAACAAAATGAAAAAACTTCCGTTGAATGGAATGGCGACAGCGTTCAAATTTACAACAATTTAATTGCTGACGAAAATTTGGAATCTCATTATGGTCCAAACGTAGCAGGCATGGTTATCGGTGGTCTTTTGGTGGGAGGCGGAACATTTTTCCTTGTTGGGGGAATATATGGAGTGTGCTATTCTTCAGACGAAGGTGGTTTGATGTCGCTCTTACGCACGTTGCAGGAGTACTTTTTTTAGCGGCTTCTATCCCTTTTCATTTAATCGGAATACCGCTTTTTTCATACAACACGTATAAATTTGCCGTTCGCAAAGGCCATGCGAATCGCCGTGACGAATACATTGATGCACTCAAGCGTTACAAGGAACGGCGTGAAAATTCCGTGCAATGGACAATCGTTCCTTCGGTGGATTTGGCAAATGCGGATTTGCTCGTGACGTTTTGAAATGAACTCCCTATCGCGCGCTACGCCAATTTCGAGAATCTTCAGTGATTTTTAACGATTACGAAAAGTTTGTCGAGAAAGTTTGCCACGCCATTTTATCGATATAGTGTCCAGTTAAATTTCCAAATCCCCGGTGTAGCGGGAAAGAATTTCTCCTGATCTCGTACAAAATAATAGGCTGCCGTCGTCGTTAATATCTAAAATTGTTCCTTCTATTGTGGTTTCGCCTTCGACGATGCGCGCTTTGTTGCCGATAAACTGGTCCATCTTTCGCCATTCTTCAATCCAGGGGCGAATTCCCTGAACACGCGTTGTTTCCAAAGCGGATTTTAAGTTTTGGAGAATTTCCTGGAGGAGAATTTCCCGATTGACTTTTTTCCCTAGAAGCAGCATAAGGCTGGTGACGGGGCGTTCGATTTCTTTGAAATCCATTTCGCTTGCATTGACGTCGATGCCAATACCGATATTCAATAGAGGCTTTCCGTTTTTATTTAGGAGTTCCGAAATCATGCCGCAAAATTTTTTTTTATCGCAGAGAATGTCGTTGGGCCATTTGACGCTAGCTTGGATGCCGATTTGACGAACCAGTTGAACAATGGAAATCGCTGTGATTTGCATCAGTTGCGGATATTCTTTTGGAGTAAATCCTTGTAGCGGATACAGGATGTTGAAATAGAGATTTTTCCCAGCGGGTGAAAGCCAGGTGCGCTCGTGTCTGCCACGTCCGTTCTGTTGAGAATCGGCGACGATGACATCGCCCGCGTTCAATTCGCGCAAATGGTCTTTTGTGTAGCGGTGCGTGCTGTTCAAAGAAGAAAAAAGTTTCGCCGGCTTGTCATGAAGACCTTGAATTTGCCAAGAGGAAAAAGGTTTTTCTGTAGAAAAGAAATCTTTCATATTGTAATAGTAGTTAATTGCGCTTGGAGGTTTGGAGGAGCCGGGAATGTTTTTTTACGCATCGATTTTTTTTGTAAATCTTTTACTTCTTGCGACTCGATTTGTGTTTTTGAACGGAAAATTTTTACTGAAAAAAGTAATTTTGCATTGATTTTTACCGTTTTGTGGCGACGGTATTTATTGGAGGTTTTATGGATTTATTGAAATTTTTAGATGAAGCGGTGACGCCGTATCATACGGTTTCGGCTATTTCGAAAGAACTTCTTCAAGCTGGATTTCAGGAATTGACAGAAACGGAAACGTGGAATTTGCAAAGGGGAAAATCTTATTTCGTAAATAGAGGTGCGGCCTTGTTTGCGTTCCGTATTCCTTCTGTATTATCTTCAGAAACGCGTTTTCGTTTGGCGGCCTCTCATACGGATTTTCCGACGATGAAAATCACTCCGAATCCGGATTTGGAAACTGCGGGCATTCACTTGCTGCATCCAGAAGTTTACGGAGGCGCACTGCTTTCCAGTTGGTTCGATCGGGATTTAGGCATTGCGGGAATGGTTGTAGTTCGAGAAGAAAATCGTTTGGTGCAAAAAAGAATTCGGATGAATGCTTTGTGCCGAATCCCGGAATTGGCTATCCATTTGAACCGAAATGTCAATGAAGAAGGCTTTCAAATCAATCCGCAGACGCAGTTGAACGTGTGCTTTTCTGCTGGAAAAACAAAAAATTTTATCTCCGCTTTAGAAGACTTTGTTGGCTCTCGTGTTGTGGATTTTGATTTGCAATTTTTTGATGCGCAGCCTGCGGCTTTAGGCGGTTTTCATCAAGAGTGGATTTATTCGGGGCGGTTGGATAATTTGCTTTCGTGCGATTCGATTTTATCTGGAATGGTTGAATCGGGAGAGCCGGAAAATGTTTGCGGAGCGTTGTTTTTGAATAGCGAAGAGGTGGGTTCGGAAACGCGGGATGGTGCTGCCGGGAATTTTGGGCTCGTTGTTTTGAATAGAATCGCAAATTCAATACAAATGAAGCAAGGAGAATTGTTTGGCATACTTTCGGATTCCTTGCTGTTTTCTTTAGACGTCGCTCATGCGACGCATCCCGCTTATGGAGACAAGATGGAACCGAATCATTCTCCGTTGATGGGTCAAGGCGTTGTGCTCAAGGAAAATGCCAAAAAGCGTTACGCCAGCGAAGCGATTGCTTGTGCGCAATGCAAAGCGCTTTGCGAAGACTTGCAAATGCCATACCAGATATTCGTTTCAAGGAATGATATGCCTTGCGGAAGTACGGTGGGCCCATGCCTTTCGGCGGCTTTGGGTATTCCGACGGTGGATTTGGGTGAAGCGATTTTGGGAATGCACAGCATTCGGGAAATGGGTTCGGTAATCGATCACAAACGAATGTGCCAATTGATGCAATCCTTTTTTAGAAAAAAGGCGATGCATTTAGGGAAAATGGAGTAGAGTGGAATGGCTTGCGTTTTTTGGTCATAACGACAAAGGGCGTTTTGTGTGACGATAAAATGTTTGTTTTGACTTTTTTGTAAAAAGGAAAGACTAAATTGTTCTAATTTGCGAAAAAAGCATAAATTTTACCCTCTTTTTGGAAAGAAAAGGGGGTGGCATGATTTTTGCAATGTTTATGGTGCGGAATAATTCAACCAAAGGATACGCTATGAGAAACAAAATCCTCCTCTGCCTTTCTACTTCGCTTGCAGCATCTTTTCTGTTTGCGCAGGACGCTAAAAGCGATGGCCCTAGTTTTGCCGTTTCGGGCTCTGTCGAGTTTGAAGCGAATACGCATTACAAGCAGGTGGATCCACGCGGCGAAATCGACAATAATGCCGAGGACGACAAATGGTTCCACGATTATTCATCGACTTTCGATCTGCTCTTTCAGGTGAAATTCAATGATAAGTGGTCTGCGGAAGCTGCCATCTCCGCTGATGATGACAATACAGCTCCAGGCTTTGCTTATGATGGTGCTTTTATCCAATACCAGCTCAACGACAAAATCGCCATTAAAGCGGGCGATATGACCTATTCGGAAGGGGCTTTTCGGTATTACGATTACGACGATCCGGGTGATGCTGCCGCCGGTATGATGGAACGCAGCATTCGCGGTATTGAAGTGGACGCTTACGGCTTGGTCGTTGGTTTGGGCTTTGGTACCGATGATGACGATTGCGATGCTTCGGATGCGGGCTGCACGACTTACGATGCGCACGTTGCTTACGAGTTGGCTTTGGGCGATCATACAATTCGTCCTTATGTGAATTACAAAAGTTATCAGGTGGAAAACGCCAATAGCTTGCGCGCTGGTGTGACGGCAAACCTGGTGTTTGGGACAATGGCAAATGTGCAGCTTGTTTACGGGCTTTATTCCGATGCGCTTTCCGAAGATTCTCCCAAGATGAGCCATGCGTTTACGGTGGAACCGGAAGTGAACTTGGGAAAATTTTCAATCAAGGGTACGGCTTACTATGCATTGCTGGACGATGATGATCCGACTCTTGTCGATGCTCCGGAATACATGTTTGCTTACGTGGAACCCCTCTTTGCCATCAACGATTTACTCTCTGTCGGCGTTCAAGGGGAATATCACACGATGACTTTGGATTCCGATGCGGAGCTGGCGCAGGCATTTATCGGCCCGAAGGCATATTTCTCTCCGGTGGAAAAACTTTCGATGGATGGATATTTCCGCGCTTGCATTCCATTAGGAGACGACTATGGCGATTCGGATGACGTTTATTTTGGTGCAGGCGCATCCGTGAGCTTTGAATTCTAAAACAAAGAAATCCCTTCCTATGGGTTCCGTCTCGCCGTTGGCTTTATGCAGGGCGGGGCGGTTTTCTATTTTTAAACCATGAAAATTATTTTTATGGGAACGCCGGTTTTTGCGGCTCATTTTTTAGAACATTTGCACAGTGGCTCGCATCAGGTTGTAGCCGTAGTAACACAGCCCGATCGTCCAGTAGGGCGTGGGCGAGTTATCACGCCGCCTCCGGTTAAAGAAAAAGCGCTGGCGTTGGGAATCCCGGTGCTGCAACCGGCTTCAGTGAAAGAGGACTCTTTTGCCGAGGAGCTTTTGCGCTATCAGGCGGATATTTTTGTTGTGGTTGCGTTTTCTATTTTGCCTAAACGCGTTTTGGGGTGCGCCAAATTTGGGGCGGTCAATGTTCATGGCAGTATGCTTCCCCAATATCGTGGTGCCGCTCCTGTGCAGTGGGCGATTGCGAATGGCGATAAAATGACTGGTGTAAGCATTTTTTTGTTGGACGAGAAAATGGATCACGGTCCCATTTTGGAACAGCGGAAAATTCCGATTGGCCCTTATGATACCGAAGAAGATATTTTGAATAAGATGGTCGCCCCCGGTTGCGAAGCGTTGGATTCCGCCCTGCAACGGATTTTTGAAGGAAAATGCGAATCGCTTTCGGAACAGGATCATGCAAACGCGTCCCCGGCTCCCAAGTTGAAAAAAGAGGATGGAAAAATTGATTTCTCGCAATCCGCACAACAGATTCACAATCGCATTCGCGCTTTTTTCCCTTGGCCGGGCGGGTTTTGCAAATTCAACGGCAAAATTGCCTATTTTCGCAAGACCGATGTGGTAAAAGATTTGGCGATTCCTCCGGGTTTTGTCCGCAATGAAAAAGATCGACTGTTGGTCGGGACAGGAAATGGAACACTCGAAGTGTTGGAAATTCAACTGGAAGGAAAACGTCCCATGCCAGCGGCAGATTTTCTTCGGGGAATACAAAATAAGAACCAGGAGAATCTGTGCTTCAAAACGATGGATTAAAAACGAGATTTTCCGCTTTTGGCGCTTTGGTGGATTGGCGAAAAACGGGAAAGCTCTTGCGGGAACATTCCCTTTCGCCATTTGCCAAGGAACTGGCTTTAGGTGTGTGTCGAAGGCATTTGCGGCTATTGCACGCTATTCGAAAATCGGTTCGACGGATGCCAGGTTTGGATGTGCAATGTGTGCTGGAAATGGGCATTTATCAGATGTTCTTTATGGATGTCCCCAATCGGGCGGTGATCGATTCCAGTGCGGAACTTGCTCGCCAGGCAAATCTTGGAGAAGGCTCTGTTAATTTGGTAAATGGGATTTTGCGCCGTTTGGATAGGGACGGACTTCCTTCGCTTCCTCCACAAAATGTTTTGCGTTTAAGCCTTGAATATTCGATGCCGGAATGGCTTGTGCGTAGGCTTTTGGATTATTGCGGTCCTGTTTATGCCGAAGAGTTTTCCAAAGAAACTGTGGAACGCCCTAGTCAATGGATGCGCGTGAATGTGCAGAAAATATCGGCAGAAGAATTGCAAAAACGATTGGCACTTTCGGGTCGCATTTATAAAAATCGATTCATTGAAATTCCGGAAGGAAATCCCCATTTAGGAGAATTATTGGCCAGCAAGGAATTTAAAGAAGGATTTTTTTCCATACAGAATCCGGCGGCACTTGAAGTGGTGAATTTGTTGCAAATACAAAATGGGATGAGCGTGTGGGATGCTTGTGCTGCTCCCGGTGGAAAAAGCGCATTGCTTGCAGAAATGTATCCCCATGCGGAAATTCTTGCGTCCGATATTTCGGCAGAACGTTTGTTGCCTATGCAGGATTTGCATTCCCGTCTTTCTCTGTCGAATATAAGTGTGCAAACTCTGGATGTAACTGCCCATTCTTTTTTTGAACGTTTTGATCGGATTTTACTCGACGTCCCTTGCAGCAATCTGGGCGTTCTTTCTCGCCGTCCGGAAGTCAAATACCGTTTGTCGCTAAAGGATGTTTTGGATTTGTCCAAAATACAATTCCATATTTTAGAAACGGCAGTTTCGGCGTTGAAGAAAAACGGCATTCTTGTTTATGCGACATGCAGCCCTGAACCTGTGGAAACCGATAAGGTTGTCAAAAAATTTTTGGAAGCGCATCCCGATTTTGAACAAGTTGGTTTGCCGGTTCGTATTTCAAAAAATGAATTTGGTTTGGATCGTTTTTTTGCGGCGGCGTTGCGAAAAAAATAACGATTGAGGAGAGTTTAATGCCGAAAATTTTACTGTTGGCTGTATTCGCTGCGTCAGTTCTTTTTGCCAAAGAGAATGTGCCGACCGAGGAATTTTCTCATGCCGCATTAGCGATGGAAGGTGGAGCTTTGTATTTGCTAGATGATGCGTCGCAAGGATTTGAAGATTCTTATTACGGTCTTTTGGAATTGGATTACAGTTTTTTCCGAAATTGGGTTGGCATCGTGCAATTCGGATATTCCTATTTGCCTACGAAAAGTGGCGTCTCTTATGACGGAACGCATATGGCGATTGGGCGTGTCGGTTTAGATTATCCGATTCCATTTATAAAACCCGTACTTGTTGGGGCGGGATTCAGTTGCATTTGGATGCGTGCAGAAGGTGGCGATCTTTCGAAGACGACTTTGGAAGACAACGAATCGGAATTCGGTTTTTTTGCCCGATTGAATTTGCCGATCATTTCGACGCAAAAATGGCGACTTGGTGCGAAGGTTTATTTTGAACGTTTGTGGACGGCTCCGGAAACTTCGGAAACGGTCTTGTTTGGTTTCTATATCCAGCGGCAAATTTGGTAGGAGTGAGCGTGAATTATCTGAATCATTTCAATAGGATTTTGCGAATACTGCTTTTGGCTGGTATTTGTGTATTTGCGGAAATCACGCCGGAAACGAAAGGAATGCAAGACACTCGTTTCGATGGAACCTTTTTGACGGCATCGCCGACATTTGTTTATGACCGCAATTCTCAAATGGGCGGAATTCATTCGGAAAGTGAAGAATGGACCCCATCAAAAATGCGATACAGAATGCTTGTCAATCGCCTTTCGGCAACGCCGTTGTGGGATGTGCAAGATCCTTCGGTGTGGCTTTCTGTGGGGAATGAAATTGGAGATATGATGTATCAGGATGCTCGCGTTGGCGGTTGGAATCAAGCCGCTCCGAATCGCACGCCGATGCAGGAAGTAGGATTTCGTTCCAAATCTTATGATGGCATTTGGACGACCGCCAGATATTTTCAAGTGGATCATTATTCGGTCAAATCTCGTGCGGAACGAGAAAGGATGGTCGGCACTACCAGCTATTCTTTATTTGGCGAAAATCTTCCGTTTTTTAGTACTATGTACGCAGGGCTTGGCTATTCCGCATCGTCTTTTGAAGTGTTGGCGTTGGCGGGGCACGAATATATTTGGGAAATGGGGGAAAGCGGACGCTGGATTCCTGTGGAGCTTAAGCCTCGCGCAGAAACCCGCTTTGACTCGCGTTATTTTCATGCGAATTTGGTCTTTGAAAATGGGGAATACACTCTTTTAAAAAATAAGACGGTTGGCAACCGGAAAGAAATCAGCGGCTCGGTAAAAATCGGGGAGGATTCTCTTTCGCAAAGTTTTCGCCTGTGGAATTTGGCGTTGGGAGCGGCATTCCGGGCTGTGGATGATAGCGGCGCGGTTCCTTTCGGAATCCGAGACGATTATGTTGTATTTCCATTTTTGGAAATTTCGTTGCGTCCGGCAAAACGCTTAACATTGGCGGGATTTATAGGAACCAGTGGACGGGAATTTGCTGGCAAGGACAGCGTAAATTTGGAACTTCCTGCATCGGCATGGGTAAGGACAAATGTCGGTTTTAAAAATCATGTCGCATCAACTTTGAATCCGTTGGGTGAAGATTACGAATATTATAATACCGATACCATTCATTTGCGAACGGACGGAGTGATGCAGTTGCACCGTTTGTATATGGATTTGCGCACTCGGGTGAATTTGTTTGAATTTGGTGTGAATGTGGCAGGTTGGATTGAAAAAGGGGCTGAGACATTTGGCATTGATGAAAAAGAACCACGAGGCGCAGGAAAAAATCCTTATGTTTATCGGACGGGCGATGTAGATAGAATAGATTCCTGGATTCGAGGCGTTTCCGGAGAAGCGCTGCTTGCGTATCGTTACGAAAAAATATTTTCTCTTTTGGCGCGTGCGGGGCTAGAACGCATTGATGGCGACGAAGAACGATTTGAAGTAAATCCGGCGGAAGAATGGGTTTCTATTGGTGCGGAATGGAATCTATGGGATTATTTTTGGATTCAACATTCTTGGTCGTATCGTTCGGATGCAAGGTGGAATCTGCGATCCGAGAATCCATTTGTTGTAAAAGGCAGCTGGTATTGGGACGCCTCTTTTACGCAGAATTTCCCTAAATACGGATTGTCATTATCGGCAACATTGGTTCATTCGCTGGGCAAAAATTTAGTTCAGGTTCCAAATGGCGGCGAAGATGTGACTCGATTCTTCTGTAATATCGTTAAAAAATTTTAGTCCACCTTTGAAAATCCATTTTCAAAAAATCGGCGTCATTAGAGTGGCTAGTTTTCTCAAGAAATGATTTATACGAATGCTCGGAAGACCGTCCTTTCTTGTTGTTCTACAAAGGCCTTCATTTTGGGAAGATTCTTTGAAGAAATTCTTTCCGTAGAAAATGCGATAATCAAAATAAGCTAAATTTAAAATATGAAGCAACTTTCTTCAGCGTGTCATCATTTGGCCCAAAATTTGTCTCCTCAGAATCTTCTTGGGCAAATATGGCGCTACGGAATTGCCGGGGGCTTGGCGTTTTTGGTGGATTTCGGATTATTTGCCTTTTGCCTCTACATTTTGAAATGGCATTATTTGATAGCGAATATTTTTGGACTGGCGGGCGGCCTTGTGGTAAATTATTTGGCAAGTGTCAGTTGGGTTTTTAGGGCGTGCAAACGGAATGTGGAAAAAAAATCGTTGGAATTTTCTCTGTTTGTCGTCATCGGCATTTTGGGTGTTGCGTTCAATCAATTTTTGATGTGGGCGTTTGTGGATTTTTTAAGTTTGATGCCGATGTTTGCGAAAGTCCTTGCTGCCGTTCTTGTACTTTTTTGGAATTTCGGTGCTCGCAAATTTTTTCTTTTTAGATCGTTAAAGGATTGATATGAAAACAGCGATTATTGTCGGTGCTGGACCTGCGGGGCTTACCGCTGCCTATGAACTTTTAAAAACGACGGATGTAAAACCAATTGTCTTAGAAGAAAATGATTTTGTCGGCGGAATTTCTCGAACGGCGGTTTACAAGGGAAATCGCATGGATATCGGCGGGCATCGTTTTTTCAGCAAAAGCGATACGGTGATGGACTGGTGGACAAATATCTTGCCGTTGCAGGGAGCGCCTAGTCGAGATGATCTTGCAATCGGTAGGAAAACTTCTTTGACAGAAAATGGCCCGGATCCCGAAAAAGACGACCGCGTGATGCTTGTGCGTTCTCGCCTTTCCCGCATTCTTTATACGCGAAAATTATTCGATTATCCGGTGACGCTCAATGTGGCGACAATTCGAAACTTGGGACTTTGTCGAATGTTCAAAATCGGCATGAGCTACATCAAAGTCTGCGTTCTTCCCAAGCGCAAAGAAAAATCGCTGGAAGATTTTATGATCAATCGTTTTGGCGTGGAACTTTACAAAACGTTTTTCCGGGATTATACGGAAAAAGTCTGGGGAATTCCTTGTCATGAAATTAGTGCGGATTGGGGAGCCCAGCGGATTAAAGGCCTTTCGATTGCCAAGACCCTTTTGCACGCTTTTAAAGCGATGCTTCCGAAAAAAACAAATTCTGTTCGCCAGAAAGATACCGAAACGAGTTTGATCGGGGAATTTTTATATCCGAAACTCGGTCCTGGAGAATTGTGGGAAGTCGTTGCCGATGAAATTCGGAAACTTGGCGGTGAAATCCGTTTTGGAGCGAAGGTCACAAAATTTGAACGGTCAGAAAATCGTATTTCGTCGGTGAAATTTACGGAAAACGGCGAAGAAAAAACGCTTGGTGCCGATTATTTTATGAGTACGATGCCGGTGAAAAATCTGGTCGGCGCGCTCTCCGGAGTTCCCGATTCGGTGCGGGAAATTGCAAATGGTCTTGTGTATCGGGATTTTATGACGGTGGGTTTGTTGCTGGATTCTTTGGATATCCCCAATCCGGCAAAGCCCGGAACGCCGGAATGTAAATTGAAATTTGTCGCTGACAATTGGATTTATGTGCAGGAGTCGGATGTGAAGCTGGGACGGATTCAAGTTTTCAACAATTGGAGTCCGTATTTGGTCTCGGATCCTTCGAAAGTTTGGATAGGCCTTGAATATTTTGTCAATGAAGGCGATTCGATGTGGAACAGCAAGGATTCGGATTTTATCGACTTTGCGATTTCGGAACTGGAAAAAATTCATGTCGCTAAAAAATCTTCCGTTCGGGATGCGGTGCTTTTTCGCGTTCCCAAAACCTATCCCGCTTATTTTGGAACGTATCAGCGATTTGGAGAAGTCCGTTCCTATTTGGACGCCTTGGAAAATTTGTTTTTGATGGGGCGGAACGGAATGCACAAATACAACAATATGGATCATAGCATGCTGACGGCGATGGAAGCAGTGAAGTGCATTCGGGAAAATTCGTCCGATAAATCTGCCATTTGGAATGTGAATACCGAAGAGGAATACCACGAAGGGAAAAAAGGATGAAAATCTTTCGTCTGAAAGAATTTTATTTCGCTTTGATCTGCATCGCTTGCGTCGTCTTTTTTCAAACGATAAAAGCGGAATTGAAAAATGTGGCGATTGTTATCGATGGTGCGGAGCAGTTTGTAGAATTTCCGTACAAAGAAATTTTCCAAAAAGGAGAACGATTCCGCTTTACCTTTGATGTGCGGCATCCTTTGAATCTGGATTACGAGTTGCATATTGTTCCGGACGATTGTGCGGAATGGATTGCTGTAAATGGTGAAAGATTCTCTTTGCACGATACGCCGGGGCATTGTGATTATGCTGGCGGATTTGTATTTTCATTGGATTCGATTTTGAAGGAAATTCCGGCGGACTCGACGCATTTAGAATTGGAAGTTCGCAATAATGGCGGTCTTGGAGGCTTGAATATTTCGGCGAAGACGACGAATTTTTGGGTAGAAGCTTCGCGTTTTTTGGCTCTATTCACTTTTGCGCTTTTGCTTTTTTGTTTATTGCGACGTTTGAAAATCGGGTTCGTTTGTTCTCTGCTTTTATGCTTGGGCGTAGTCCTTCGCATTTATTTTGCTTCGCAAACGCCGTATTCCCGTTTTGCGTATGATGTCGATGCCCATGTGGATTATATTCGCTATGTGGCGGAGAATTTTAGCGTCCCAGATAATGAAGAATGTTGGGCGTGCTACCATCCACCAGTGTATTATCTTTTGATGGCTCCGGTTTGGAAAATGGCGGAATGTCTGCGCTTTTCGCCTCCTCGGATGATTCAATTTGCCGATTTATTTTTGTCGGCATTTACGCTGCTGTTTGGATTTTTGGCGTTGAAAAGATTGCTTTCGGGAAAGGCTCTCGCGTTGGGAACTCTTTTGTGGGTTTTCTGGCCGGGCTTGGTTTTGTGCGCCCCGCGAATTGGAAATGATCAGCTCTTTTTTCTGTGGCATGCGATTTGCCTGTGGGGATCGCTTTGTTATGTGACAGGAAAAGAGGATGGTCGGGCTAAGTTTATCGGCTTTGCTGCAGTCGCTGCGTTTTTGGCTTTTTGGACAAAGACAACGGGCATTGTGAGTGTTGGAACCGTAGTGCTTTCTTTTGTGTTGGGATATGCGAATCGTCGCCGCTTGCGTCCGAAATTTGGAGAATGGTCGGCCCTTGCTGCCATTTTTATTTGGGCTTTGACGGTTATCGTTTTTAAAGTCTTTGGAAATGCTTCTTTGGTTGATAACGCGCATTCGTTGAATTCCGCTTTGCGTGTGGGAAATTTGCCGGGAAATTATCTGTTCTTTGATTTGCGGGATTTTTTGATGAATGCATTTGTCAGCGCTTGGAACGATGCGGGCGGCAGACAGTATTTTTGGAATTACGCGATAAAGACGTCGCTATTTGGAGAATTTTCGTGGACAAATCTTGCTTTTGGTCAAGGGCTTGCCGTGATAGTCAGCGTATCGGCTTTGGGCATTTTGCTTTACAGTATTCGCGGAATTTGGAAAACCAAATGGAATTTGCCGCTGTTCATTATGCTTGTTTCGGGATTGGCGTTTACTGCGGCACTGTTGTTCTTGCGGATAAAAATTCCGTTTTCGTGTAGCAACGATTTCCGCTACATCATGCCGGTATTGCTTTCGGTTATCTCGTTTTTTGTGGTGGGCGTTTCGCTTCCGGATACCTCTCGGCGTTGGAAAATTTTGGGAGTGCTTTTGGCTATTGTTTTTGCCGTTTCATCGGTGGCTCTGTTTTTGGTGATTTAGCAATACGGATTTGAATTTGCTACATTTGCGGCCATGCTCCGACAAACTATTTCAAGAACTGTTTTAGACAACGGTATCACGGTTCTTTCGGATTTAATGCCGGGAACATATTCGGCGATGGTTGGTGCCTGGATTCCCCGAGGCTCCCGCCATGAAACAGAAGAGATCAATGGGCTTTCGCATTTTTATGAACATCTGGTTTTTAAAGGAACCGAAAAACGTTCTTCATTGGAAATCGCACACCTTTTAGAAGATCGCGGCGGTAATTTAGAAGCTTATACGACTCGGCAGGAAACGGGATTCTATGCGCAGGTGATTCGGGAAGATTTGCCGCTTGCCGTAGATGTCATTGCGGATATGCTGATGAGTCCCCGCTTTGATGAAAAGGAAATGGAAAAAGAGCGCAAAGTCATCATTGAAGAAATTCACAGCTATGATGACATTGCCGAAGAATGCGTCGGGGATTTGTTCAACAAAATCCATTATCGCGGTTGCGGGCTTTCGTTTCCGATTGCGGGCACGGTGAAAAGCGTTCGGGGCTTGACTAGCGAAGGGCTTTGGGAATACGAACGCCAGGTTCTAGAAGATTTGCCGATTGTGGTTTGCGCCGTGGGAAAAATCGACCACCGGGAATTAGTGGATTTGGTCGGGCGTTTTTTTGAAAAGAAAAAATCGGCGAAAAGGCCGTTTGCTAATAGCTATTCGGCAAATGCCCAGCGCAAAACCCTTTTTAAAAAAGAGCTGAGCCAGTCGAATTTATTTTGGGGAACGAGTTTTGAAAAATCGTTTTTTCAAATGGATTTTATTCGGGCTCTTGGCATTTTCAATGTGGCGTTTGGTGCCGATATGGGTTCGCGTTTGTTTCAAAAAATCCGCGAAGACCGTGGGCTTGCCTACAGCGTGTATTCGATGACCGATGTCTATACGGATACTCTTGGTTGGGGAGTTTCTTTGGCGACGGCACCGGACAAGACCGAAGAAGCCTTGGAAATCGCCGCTCGAGAATTTCAAAAATTTTTGAATGACGGATTTGAAAAAGGGGAATTGGAGCGGACAAAAATGAATATCATCGGCGGACTTCGGATTGGCGCGGACAGTGCAGAAAAACGATTGATGCGCATGGCGGATCAAATGATGCATTTGGGGAAAATTTTCTCCATTAACGAGACCGAAGCGCAGGTGAAAAATTTTTCGGAAGAATATCTGGTGGAACTATTGCGCGGGGCTTTTAAGAATGCTCCTTTTGCAACGGCAATGGTCAAACCAAAATAAAAGAGGTGACAATGGATATAGCGGCTCCTGTAGGCATTTTGGGTTTTGGAATCGAAGGCAAAAGTACTTTGCGCTATCTGGTGCGCAAGGGAATCCGCGAAATTGTCGTGATGGATAAAAATCCAGTGGAACTGCCGGAACTTCCCGCAGACGTTCATGTGAAAATTTTCAGCGGAGAAAAGTACATGGACGGTTTGAAAAACGCGGTGACGGTTGTGCGATCCGCGGGAGTCTATCCGCTTCAAAAAGAAATTTTCCACTTTCAGATGAACGGCGGTGCTTTAACAAGTCAGATAGAAATTTTTTTGAAAGAAACCAAATCCCGGTCGGTTGTCGGCGTTACGGGAACTCTTGGCAAGGGAAGTACGGTCAGTATGATTCGCCATGCTCTCAACGCTTGCGGAATACCGTCCGAAATAGGCGGCAATTTTGGCGTGCCTGCATTGGATCTGCTGGAAAACGAAACGCCCGATCGCATATCGATTTTGGAGCTTTCATCCTTTCAGCTGATGACTTTGCCCGTTTCGCCGCATGTTGCGGTAGTGCTTCGGGTTTCGACGGAACATTTGGATTGGCACAAATCCGTGGAAGAATACCGGGATGCCAAAGCGAATCTGGTGCGCTGGCAAAAACGCGGGGATTTTTGCGTTTACATTCGGGATGCGGAACCTTCTGCGGCAATCGCTCGTGAATCCGGAGCGCAGAAGTTGTGCTATGGTTCTCGAGATGCGGATGCCGTATTCTCTTCGGATTCGTTGAAGATCGATGGCTGTACGTTAAAATTGGCGGACTGCAAAAAAATCGGATCGTTCCAGCTTGAAAATATGGCGGCGGCTCTGCTGGCGGTAAAAGCGCTTGGAGCCGATGTACCGACGGCGTTGCAGTCGTTGAAAAATTATGAATCTTTGAAATTCCGCATGGAATTTAAAGGCGAAAAAAAAGGAATCGTTTTTTACAACGATTCTTATGCGACCCGACCCGACGCGACGATGGCTGCCGTCAAAAGCATGAACCGTCCTTTCGCATTGATTTTGGGAGGCTCCGAAAAGAACGCGGATTTCTCGGAACTGGCTCGGACTCTTGCTGGAATACAAAATTTAAAACGCATTGCGCTTATCGGAGCGACTGCCGAACGGATGCAGGACGCTTTGCGTCAAGTGGAAACATCTGTGCCGATGAAAATTTTCTCAGGGCTTGATGAAGCATTTGCAGATGCGTGTTCGGTAGGGAATGGCGGAGCGGTTTTGCTGTCTCCGGCGTGCGCAAGCTTTGGCCTTTTCAAAAATTACAAGGCCCGTGGTGAAGCTTTCGACAAACTGGTGGATGCGTTTTAAGGCGAGGATTTTTTCTGGCGAATTTCCTGTTTTGCTTTTTGCACCATTTCTAAAAACTGCGGCTCGGCGCAGAGACGGGCGAAAGCGGCGCTGGCGGCAAGTCTAGCGGCATCGACATCGCTCTGGTAATGGAATCCGGCTATCACACGGCTTTGTCCCATTTCGTATCCCATTTTCAGAATTTCGTTTTGATGTGCGGGATCCAGCATCACAAAGAGGAGTGCCACGGCCCAGGCTCTTGTCGTATGCCCGGACGGGTACGAAGTAAAATCCGTTGGCGATTCTTCGCTTGGAACGGATGTCGGCTCCTTAAAATCCTGATAGGGTCTGTGCCTCGCGTAGGTCTTTTTAGTTTCTTTAATGGTCGCTTTTGTCGCTTTGGAAACACTGCGGACAAGGCTTGCTGTGATGGGGTAATCGTTTTCGTTTAAAGGGATGCCGATGGCGGAGCCAAAAAATTTCAGCAGGGAGGCGGGCTTGCCGTTGGCGTGCTGGATGGCGGAATCCCCGCGGGGAGAATTTCGTTGCGCTTTTCCTTGCAAATACCGGACGCTGTCCGCGGAATAGGAAAGGCTTCCTTTTTCTGGTGGCGGCGGTAAAAAAGAAATGGCTTTGGGCATATCCTCTGGTTTGACGAAGTGGATTTTTTCTTTCGCAAAACCGAGTGTTACGAGGGCTGTCGCGCTGATGCAGAAAAGGATGGGAAAAAATTTCATTCTGAGTTCCTGTTTTTCACAATATATTTTTTAACGTGCGGAACGGCGTGTGGAAAAACTGACGTTTTTTGTTAAAAAGAACAATTTTGCATTTTTTTTGAGGGATAATGGGTTGAAAGTTCTCCATTTTGTTTAAATTTGAACCAATTTAAGTTTTCAAGAAATGGAAAAGTAAATGATTTCGGTTTCGATGAATAAATTTACTCTTGCGTCTTCCTGTTCGGCAGGATTTTCCGCCCTTCCCATTTCTAAATCGAATTGTTTTTGGAACGCTGAATCTTTTGGTTCGGCGTTTTTTTTATGGATTTAACTCATGGAGAATTTTATGAAACTTCAAGGTATCGACAAAGTCCTTATTATTGGTTCCGGCCCGATTGTGATCGGTCAAGCTTGCGAATTTGACTATTCGGGAACGCAGGCGTGCAAAGCCCTTCGCGAAAATGGGTATAAAATCGTTCTGGTGAACTCCAACCCGGCGACCATCATGACAGACCCGGTGATGGCGGATGCGACTTATATCGAACCGTTGAATGTGCATCGCTTGGAGCAAATTATCGCGAAAGAACGTCCAGATGCCCTTCTCCCGAACCTCGGGGGACAGACCGGTTTGAATCTCGCTTGTGAACTGAGCAAGGCGGGAGTTCTCGACAAATACGGAGTGAAGGTCATCGGTGTGAACCTCGACGCTATCGAACGCGGCGAAGACCGTGAAATCTTCAAGGAAACCATGCAGAAGCTCGGCATCGACACCCCGCGTTCCGGCATTTGCCACTCTGTGGAAGAAGCCGAAAAGATCGTTGCAGAAATCGGCTACCCGGTGGTGGTTCGCCCGGCATACACCATGGGCGGTGCAGGCGGCGGTTTCTGCTACAACGTGGAAGAACTCCGCACCATCTGCTCCAACGGTCTTGAACTTTCCATGACCCACCAGTGCCTCATCGAAGAATCCATCCTCGGCTGGGAAGAACTCGAAGTTGAAGTCGTTCGCGATTCCAAGAACCAGATGATAGCCATCTGCTTCATCGAAAACATCGACCCGGTGGGAGTGCACACGGGCGACTCCTTCTGCGCTGCTCCCTTCCTCACCATTGACAAGGCCCTCGAAGAACGCTTGAAACGCGATGCCTTCAAAATTGTGGAAAGCATTGGCGTGATTGGCGGAACGAACGTGCAATTCGCTCACGACCCGAAGAGCGGCCGCGTGGTGATTATTGAAATCAATCCCCGTACCAGCCGTTCTTCGGCACTGGCTTCCAAGGCGACGGGATTTCCGATTGCGCTCATTTCGGCGAAGCTTGCTGCCGGCATGACCCTGGATCAGATTCCTTATTGGCGCGACGGAAGTCTTGAAAAATATACACCGTCCGGCGATTATGTTGTGCTGAAATTTGCTCGCTGGGCATTTGAAAAATTCCGCGGCGTAGAAGATTCCCTCGGCACGCAAATGAAAGCGGTGGGCGAAGTCATGGCCATTGGCAAGACGTACAAGGAAACGCTTCAAAAGGCGATTCGCGGCCTTGAAAACGGTCGTGCGGGCTTAGGCTTTGCCAAGGATTTCAACAAGAAGAGCAAGGAAGAACTCCTTGAAATGATGAAGACACCGAGTTCCGAACGCCACTTCCAGATGTACGAAGCGATTCGCAAAGGGGCGACCGACGAAGAAATTTTTGCGGTCACTTTTGAAAAGGCTTACTTTGTACAGCAGATGCGGGAACTCGTGGAACTCGAAGAAGAAATGCTCAAGACGCCGGGCCAAATGCCTGCCGATGCACTTCTCGTTCAGGCCAAGAAGGATGGCTTCAGCGATAAGTACATCGCCAAGATTCTCGGCATCCGCGAAAAGGATGTGCGCAAGAAGCGTATCGAACTTGGCGTTGTTGAAGGTTGGTGTGCTGTGCCGGTCAGCGGCGTAGAAAACCAGTTCTACTACTACAGCACCTACAATGCTAAGGACGAATCAACCGCTACCACGAACCCGAAGAAGATTATGATTTTGGGCGGTGGCCCGAACAGAATCGGCCAGGGAATCGAATTCGACTACTGCTGCTGCCACGCGGCAATGGCCCTAAAACAAATGGGTTACGAAACCATCATGGTGAACTGCAACCCGGAAACCGTTTCCACCGACTATGACACCTCCGACAAGCTGTACTTTGAACCCGTTTGCCTTGAAGATGTTTTGCAGATTTACCAAAAGGAAAAGCCGGCTGGTGTCATCGTGCAGTTCGGTGGCCAGACTCCGCTGAACATCGCCCGCGCCCTCTCCGACGAAGGCGTGAAGATTCTCGGCACGAGCATCGACTCCATCGACATCGCCGAAGACCGCGACCTGTTCCGCAAGATGATGGATAATCTGAACATCCCGATGCCGGAAAGCGGCATGGCCACGAACATCGACGAAGCCCTCGCTTGCGTCAAGCAGATTGGCGGCTACCCGATTATGATTCGCCCCAGCTTTGTTCTTGGCGGTCGCGGCATGGAAGTCATCTACGACGAAAATATGCTCCGCGAGTATGTGGCAAAGGCCGTGGGCGTGACTCCGGATCGCCCGCTTCTTGTGGACAGATTCTTGCATAATGCGCTCGAATGCGAAGCTGACGCTTTAAGCGACGGTGAACACGTTTACATTCCCGCTGTTATGGAACACGTGGAACTTGCCGGTGTCCACTCCGGTGACTCCGCCTGCATCATCCCGCCGGTCACGATTACCAAGGAAAACCTTGCCACCATCAAGGATTACACGCGCAAGATCGCTAAAGCCCTCCACGTGTGCGGCCTCATGAACATGCAGTACGCTATCGAAGACGGCAAGGTGTTCGTCCTCGAAGCCAACCCGCGCGCTTCCCGTACCGTGCCTCTGGTCTCCAAGGTTTGTAACACGCAGATGGCCCGCCTCGCAACGCGCCTCATGCTCGGCGAAAAGCTTGAAGACCTGAAGCTCAAGGACAAGAAGTTCAACCACCACGGCGCCAAGGAAGCTGTGTTCCCCTTCGACAAGTTCCCGAAGGTGGACCCGGTTCTCGGCCCCGAAATGCGTTCCACTGGCGAAGTGCTCGGCCTCTCCGACGACTACGCCCTCGCTTACTACAAGAGCCAGGAAGCCGCCGGTTCCTTCCTCCCGAACGAAGGTGCCGTGCTTATCAGCCTCTCCGACAAGGTTAACTTGTCTGAACAGGCCATCGAAATCGGCAAGGAATTCCAGAAGCTCGGCTTCAAGATTTACGCCACCGAAGGAACCGCCAAGTTCTACGAGAAGGCCGGTGTCAAGTGCGAAGTGGTGAACAAGATTGCCGAAGGCCGCCCGAACGTCCTCGACATCATCCTGAACAAGCAGGTGAACCTCGTCATCAACACGCCGTGGGCAAAGCGCGACGCCATCAAGGACGAAAGCGCTATCCGCAAGGCCGCCATCAAGTACAAGGTGCCTTACATCACGACGCTTGCCGGTGCCTACAACACCGTGAAGGGCATCGCCGCTGCAAGGAACGGACATGGTGCTGTGAAGAGCCTCCAGGAATACCACGCGAGCATCGAAGAGGTGTAACGCCTAAAGTGTCATGCCGGCCCCTGTGCCGGCATCGCCATTACAAGCGTGTCAAAAAGCATTAAAGACCGTAGCAATAAAATGCTGCGGCCTTTTTTGTGTATATAGGGGAAAGTCTTCCCCTGGTTCGCACTCCGTTGCTCTCCACCCCTTCTAACGGGCGCTCAGTCGCCGCACCCGCAACGCCCGGGCTTGCCCCGCCCACCCGCCCTAAAAACAAAAAGACCATTGCTTTGGATGCAATGGTTTAATGGTGTCTCAAGTGAACTTACAGAATGAAATAGTTACTTGTTGCGAATTGTTGGTTTTGTTTTTCGTGCCAGCGGATGTTCAATGTGGCATAAATCTAAAAGCTCAGAAAGGTTTATGTTTAATGCGTTCGCAATCTCAATCAGTGTGATGAGACGAGGATTTCTTGAACCGTTTATTGCTCTTGTGATTGTTGATTTGGTTAGATTGTTCTCGTAGGCGAACTTTTCTATAGTAGCGTAACCCGCATCCTGTATTTTCTGTCGGATGTTTTCTCGAATGTGCGCGATGGTCACTTCGGGGTCTAGCATAATTACTAAAGCTAGCGATTTGGTATATGCCGTTAGTTGCCGTATGGCAACCATTCTTGAAGCTGTATATTGAATTGTCTGTATTTTACCTCGGTCTGGCAGTTGCCGTTTGGCTTCAAAAAAGTAAGGAAAAACGCAAATTTCTGTAAAATTGAAGTTGCCGTATGGCAACCATGAACTTATATTACGTGTGTTGGTTGCCATTTGGCGTCCTTAACGGTGAGGTATTATATGAAAGACAAGAATATCGCATTAATCCTTTCAATCATTTTTGGAGGGTTTGGTATAGATAGGTTCTATTTAGGGTATCCTTTAATAGGACTTGTCAAATTGGAGACTTTGGGATGCTTTGGCATACTATGGATTGCTGATATTATTTGCATTGCTTTGGGTAGACTAAAACCCAAAAATGGTGAATATAGTGCTGAATCTATTCAATCCTGTTCTAACGGTGCGAAAAACATGCTTAAAGGCTTCGCGTCTATGGCGGCAGATAAGGCGGCAGAGCAGGGAAATTCTATGGGTGCATATCTGACAGGACGTGTTGAAAAAGCTGTTGACGACAGCTTTGAAAAAAAAGATGTTTAAACGGTTTGCTTTTGCCTTTGCAAAATCATGTGTTTTTTATGGTATTGAACAATAATTTCAAAGGAGGTTTCTTATATGGCTGAAAGAAGATGTGCGCGTTGTGGTCGTATTGGAGCCGTGATGGGAGTCAATCTTTGCCCGGATTGCCTCCGAGTTGAAGCGATGAATAAGCAAAATGAGATTGAACGTCAACGCTTGCAACAGGAACAAAAGGCGCGTGAAGAACAAGCTCGTCGCGAACGTGAACGTGATGAACACGAACGGAAATATAGAGAAGAACAAAGTCGTCGTGAACATGAACGTGAAGAACAAGACCGAAAGTTTCGCGAAGAGCAATTAAGGCAAGAACGTGAAGACCGTCAGCGTCAGTTAGAAGCTGAAAATAGAATGCAGGAACAACGACTCCAAATAGAACGCGAACGTATGGAGGCTGAACAACGACGTTACGAAGAAGAAAAACGTGAACGAGAGAGGAAAGAACAACAAGAAAGATGGGAAAGAGAACGCCAAGAGCAGGCAAAGGCTTGGGCGGAGCGTTGTGAATATCTTGATAATCTATCTGATGAAGATATGAAAGATTATTTTGAAATTTATTCAAATAGTGATGAACGTGAATATTTAAAACAACGCTATAGAAAAAGTGTGTCTCCAGAGGATTATTTGGAGTTGATTAAGGATGAAGATAAATATGTAATGAAAAAGCGAATTCGGCGTTATATAGTCCTCCCTTAAAATCTCGTCCAACCCGCATAACTATTGGGGAAAACTGATTTCTACCCTGTGAAAATATTGCAAGGATTTCTAAAATATGACTGAAAACCTTGCATTTTTTATGTACAGACCGCCAAAATCCCACGCCCAGACAAGCCTTTTCTGCTCCCTTGAGGAACAGTTGAACCACAAGCACCCCCTCTACGTTCTCGCGAACAAGATTGACTGGAACAAGTTCGAGACCGAGTTTTCCAAATTGTTCGACGAAAAGATGGGTGCGCCAAACAAGCCGATCCGTCTCATGACCGGGCTCATCATCCTGAAGCA
>NZ_FUWU01000003.1 GCF_900167415.1 Fibrobacter intestinalis
GACCCTCAAGGCGGAGGAAGTCCGTCGTGACGCTTACCAGGACTATTCCGATGCAAAGAGGAAAATGTCGGACTGGATCAATTACTACAACTCGGAACGGCTACATTCCGCAATCGGATTCCTGACTCCTGACGAGGTTTTCGCAGGAAAGATGGAGGAACGACTTGCAGAACGAAGAACAAAATTGTATAATGCGACAAGAGAACGTGAGGATTATTGGGCTAACCAACAGATCTGACAGACTCCCTTATTAGCTTTGCCAAAATTTTCCAAGTTCAACTTGGGCGGGACAACCGGAAGTAATAGGATTACGCAGAACTTTTGCCATTTCATGAGCATCTCCTCGTCTTTTTTATAAAATAGAATGTATTTTGTGGGGGCTTATGCGAGTCACCTTTTTAAATCCGCCTTATTTCCCTATGTTCAGCCGGGAATCGCGCAGCCCGTGCGTCACCAAATCCAGCACTCTCTATTGGCCCATGTTTTTGAGCTACGCCGCAGGAACCGTCGAAGCCGATGGCAACCAGATTCAGCTCGTAGATAGTCCAGCGATGGATCTCGATTTGGAAAAAACGGTCGCCAAAATCCGGGATTTTCAACCGGAACTGATTATCGCCACGACAAGCACGCCGAGCATCATCAATGATTTGTCTGTCATCAAAACGTTAAAAGTTATGTTCCACGTCCCCACCGCCATTATGGGAACGCACGCGACAGCAGAACCGCTCGAAAGCCTGCAAATGGAACCGAATCTCGACTATGTGATTATCGGCGAAGCGGATTATACCGCACGGAATCTGGTTCGGCTTCTCCGCGGTGAAATCGCCAAGCCCTCGGACATTGCCGGACTTGCTTATCGCACGCCGGACGGAGGCATCGACTTTCAACCCGAAGGTCCGAAAATCGCCAACCTCGACGAAATCCCGTGGGTGAGCAAGACTTATTACAAGTATCTTTTTTCCTGCTACAAGCGTTATTTTTATGGAGCGAACCTCAACCCGATAATCGTGATTCTTTCGGGGCGCGGTTGCCCAAACCGTTGCAGCTATTGCGTGATTCCGCAAACGCTGAATGGTCACGTATTCCGGATGCGCTCGCCAAAAGACGTTGTGGACGAACTGGAATACATCAAATCGCATTTTGAAGATTTGGGCGAAGTCTTTTTTGAAGACGACACTTTTACGGCCAACCATAACCACGTCAAGGAAATCTGCGAAGAAATTCTGCGAAGGAAACTGAAAATCACTTGGAGCTGCAATGCCCGAGCCGACGTGCCTCTGGAACTTTTGAAACTGATGCACAAAGCAGGCGGACGCGAAATGTGCGTGGGCTTTGAAAGCGCAAGTCCCGAAGTTTTGCAGAATATTCACAAGGGCATCAAGAACACCGACAAGGCCGTTCAATTTATGAAGGATTCCCGCAAAGCCGGATTTCTGGTGCACGGCTGCTTTATGGTCGGAAACCCCGGCGACACGCCAGAAACGCTCCGGATGACGCTGGACTACGCCAAAAAGTTGAATCCGAATACCGCCCAATTTTATCCTATCATGGCTTATCCGGGAACAGAAGCCTATAAAGAAGCGCTGCAAAGCGGTGCTTTGGAATGTCGCGATTACAGTCAGTGGCTCGATAAGGACGGTTTTCACCGCACTACCATTCACCGTGGCAACCTTTCCAGCCAGGATCTGGTCGATTTCTGTGACAAGGCGCGCCGGGAATTCTACCTGCGACCGAGCTATATTTTCCGTCAGGGCATTATGGCCATCAAGAATCCCAAAGAACGCTACCGCGTATTTCGCGGATTCAGGACTCTAGTGAAGCACCTGTTCCGCAAGCACGGCGAAATTGCTGCTCGGCAAGCGCCGACCAACAAGCGCTGAACACGATCACTTGATTTGCACGCGGAACAATTCCGATTCGACTTTCACCCAGAAGCTTCCCGACGAAGGAAGCTTTATTTTTAAGTCACCCCAAACGCTTCCACGCTGAACAATCTGACCTAGAGAATTGACTACGGCGAAATTTTTCCGCACATCCGAATGAATCCACACAAAGGAATTTTCCGCGTGGACGCCAACGCCATTTTGCAAAATCTTTTTCGCTATCGCCGAAGCTTCCAGCGCATATGGCAAGTAGAATGCGCTATCGCTCACGGAGTCGCGGAAGTAGATGAAGTAATCGCCCGACGGTAAATCGCAAGACTTCCCATGCACAACGATCTGCGGTTTACAACCCCAGTTTATCTCGCCCAGAACGCACGATCCCGTCATTTCTAGAAGTTGCTCCTCCCGAACAAGAACGGAATCCGTTGAATAAAAAGAATAGTATGTCGGAGAAATCTCAGCGTTGAACATATAGCATCGAGGTTCAAAATCTTCTTCAAGGCAATGTTTTTTCAGCGGACAATTTTTCCGAATATCCGTTTGATAGACGATTCCCTCTTCATTGCGCTCGCTACAATTATAATTCAAATCCGTCACAAGAAAAAGCGAATCTGCTCCGTTCTGTTCGAACGCAATCAGCGCAGTTCTGCCCAGCGCATAGCCGTTCCTTCCAATAGGCGATGTCAACAGGCTATCGCTTTCCCGATAGATGTAAAAACCCTTGGGCTGATATTCTCCGGCATTCCATTGAAAGCGAAACCATCCGGGGTTTTCGCCGTCTGCAGTCATCTTCCAGCGAGCGGACGCATCCTTCGCATCAACGACGATCGGAATTTCTTCAATCCAGTCCTTGTAATCGGGCACCAGAAAATATAGAGTAAAAGCTTTTGAACTCGCAAGATAGCCGGTCTCCGAGCGAACATCCCATACATAAAATCCGAATTCGGCATTCTCATCTGGCCACTTACTTTCTTCTGGAACGTAAAAAATCGAACCCTGTCCACGGAATGAGACTTCAAACAACATTTTAATCGGAATCTGCATGGTGGACGAAGCCGGAAATCCGCCAAAGCCTACTGGCTCCGAAAATAACGAGTCCCGTCCGCTGTAAACGAGAATGGAATCGGGCAAGGAATTTTCATCCCACGAGTAGCGGTACCAGCCAAGCGTGTCTGCGGTCATCGACCGTGCCGAACT
This sequence comes from Fibrobacter intestinalis, assembly GCF_900167415.1. GTDB lineage: Bacteria > Fibrobacterota > Fibrobacteria > Fibrobacterales > Fibrobacteraceae > Hallerella > Hallerella intestinalis. The sequence goes on from NZ_FUWU01000003.1 coordinate 3,081, forward strand.
CCTATTCAAATTTTCCACAATGACCGGCGTCGAATGGAACCAGTTTTTTGTGTAAGGAGAAAGAAAAAAAAGCGTTCTATCGGCGGAAAAAACAGCGACCGCCGCAATCAAAACTCCCCATAAACTTTTGATGACCATGCCCCTAGTTCCTCCAAGCATAAATAAAATTTTCTTTAGGATTAAAATCTACCCGGAAAATTTTAGTACGTTGATGAACAACGATATCTTTTGCAAGAATCCTTCCGTAATAAATCTTTTTTGTCTGTCCGATGATAATTTTTGCCAAAGGCGCGTACAACGTTCCACACAAGTCCCCTTCAATATATATTGTCCCCGATTTATGCAGAACAAGCATGAAGCCGCTAGCCACGGAATTCCAATAATTCATATCTTCAAGCGGCCTATTTGAAGAAGTTTTCCAATTTAACTTTCCATCGACATTTAATATCGTTTTCACCCCAGGATTTGAAAATTCAATTACCGCGCCCGGTTCCAACTGTAAAAGTCCTCGGACAAACATTTCTCCTGGTTCAAAAACAAGAGTGGCTCCATTATCGATTTTCAACGTATCATAAGCCATTCCATTCGAGAAATAAAACGTTTCACCTGCAGAAACTTCTTTTTTGGAAGAATAGACAACTTTCGAGATGTTCGGAAGAGTGAAAAGATAATTCAACTTCCAATCTCGGACATATTTTAATTCTACCCGGCCTTGAATTTCAGAAGCCTGTTGACGAGACATAAATTTTCCCGCCGTTACTGTGTCCACAACATCTCCTACTTCAGGTAAAGAACTTTTGGCGAACAAGCCGACATCACCATGAATTACAGAGCGATTTCGCATCTTTACAATTCCATTCGAATACGATCGAAAATATGCATCTACATTTCCCACATGACTATCCACTCCTAAAGAAACAACTTCGGGATCTTCTATATATTGAAAAGCATTCCCCCCAGCAGAAGCAATCTTGCAAAAACTCTCATTTTCCAACACGGAGTTAAAGCACTGTACGCCATCATTCAAAGTTAGATGATCCCTTGCAAAAAGAGTGTAATCAACTGGCACCGCCATCAATTTCAACGTGTCATCAGAAAATCTCTGCAACCCATCTATAATCCCGTCCCCATTATCATCGGCATCCATTTCAGCCCGAACACCGTCCTTGTCTTTATCCGACATATACTGAAGATCATACGCAGCATCGCAATTCGAGCAAGGAGAATTTGCGTTATACGCATAAGAATAGACCCCCCTTTTATCATCAATTCCATCTCCATCGGAATCCGCATTGAAAGGATCCGTCCCAAAACGCTCTTCTTCATCAAAATTGACAAGGCCATCACTATCTGAATCATAATGGATTCTGTAGTCCGTCATTCTAACAGAAGTTGGAGCATTTTCCATCAGATAATAAAACTCTATTGGCGAGTCTTTTATGACTGAATTTGATTCGGTACCCTCATTATCGCCAAAAGCGTACAAAAAAGCGTAGTTTGATTCATCGCCAACGTATCCATGAATAACCATCACATGCTGATAAATTCCGACAAGAATCAATCTCCCCGCATCTATTTCCCGTTTTACAATTTGATAGGATGGCGTCCCTTCATAACGAAGAACGTTATCCGAATTCAAAACAAACTTTAAGGATTTATCAATCTTGACACTGTCAGCTCCATAGTTGGCTAAAGGTGACCATAACGGTTCTGATTTTTTAAACTGAACGGCAAAGACTATTTCATCCTGCGTTATATTACCTCCATAAAAATGGTTAATGATCTCCGCCGAAATCGCCCAGCACCTTAAACTTTCCTTCGAATCCATTTTCAAAGAATCTACATGCGAAACATCCCACCCACTCTCCTTTAAATTATGCATGTAGCTTAAATTCAGCAACCTTGTATCTTTCCTGGCTCTGATCCTTTCAACAGGACGTTCTTTCCAAAGATCCACATTAATTCCTTGAAAGGCAAGTATCGTTGCCGTAGGATCTATTTGCAAAACTCCATCCTTTTCCTCATAAATGAAGCCAACCTCATCAGATTGATAATTTCTGGTTTTCCAAGGGTAAGGATCCGAATTCAAGGAATTCGTATTGGCCGAAATATTTTTTTGCATATTTACTGAAATTTGGTCCGTCGCCTGATACATATCTTCATAGAAAAGGATTTTGGGATTTTTCACAAATTCGGATGATTTTAAATAACTCGGATCTTTGGTCTTGTTTAAAAGACGCAGGCTTTGATAATGAATTTTAACCCCGATTCCAGAATCCTTCGGATAAAAGCCTTCCGGAATTGAATCCATCGAGATTTCTATATAACCAAGCGTGTCGTTTAACAACGAAAGATGGTATTTAGAAGTTTCCAAATGGCTCGATTCAACAACCATTTCTTCTTCTCTATCCTTTTGGAAAATATAGCGGATTTTTACATTTCGCAATAGTCGTCCCGCATCATTCTCGATACGAATTTGCATTCCAAGTATTGTATCGTTGCCCACTTGTTCGTCTAAAAAATAAACAGATGAAGCAAAAGCCAACTCCGCCCAACTTAAAAGCGTCAACAGGATAAAAATCATTTTTTTCAAAGCACATCTCCTTGCAAAACACTTTAAATATAAGTCATTTTTAATAACCGGCAAAATGTAAAAATTATTTTTTTTTACAATCAATCAAACTAAATTTTCTGTTTCATGCCAAATAGCGTATTCGATTCCTTTCTCGCTTTCCCAAGTTTCACCATTCTCGAAATTCTACAAAAAAAGCGCCTTCAAAAACTTGAAAGCGCTTCGACAAAAACAAGCCTGCTATTTTTTTAGATTCAACGCCTTGTCGATACCTTCAATCAAAGCGCCATTTTCTACGACAGCGAATCCTCCCGTATAGCCCCAATGCTGCCAGGCAATCTGAAGCGTATCGCAGATTTCACGAACGGCAGTCAGATAATTCAGCACACTTTGCGGATCCGATTTAAGACTGTAAGCACCAAATTCATTCCACACCAGCGGAACCTGATTTTTCACCGCCCATTCTTTTGCCTTCAACGCACGGCTCAAAATATAGCCCTTGCTGCCAGTCTTATAGTAATTTTTCAGAGCCGATTTTGCCGAACTAGGCGTCGAAGCGGTAACACCAAAATCCGCCGTATATTCCGACCATTCCTCTGGATTGTAGGGGAACTTCACTCCGCGAATCGAAGAATAATCCGTCCAAGAAGCTCCTTGGTGGGTAAAGAGGAACGGATCATAGGAGTGGATTGCATAAACAATATTGTCATCGGCGAACGGTTCGCGCTTTACCAGAAGATCAATAGAATACCATTGGGCGTCGCCAAAAATAATCGTGTGCTTGACATCCACGGAACGGATGGAGTCAATCATGCTCTGGGCGGCAATGGTCCAATTCGCCGCCGTCACCTTGCCGTTCGTCATATCCGGTTCGTTCAGCAATTCAAAGAACAGGTCTTCGCGTTCGTTGTCCGCATAATGCGCGGCAACAGCTTTCCAAACTTCGGACATCATCTTAATATACTGTGCATCTACAGAAGATTCCTTATTGTAGCTGTTGTCGTATTCGTGATAATCAATCGCCAAAGACATATTATAACGCTTTGTCCATTCCACAAAGGAATCGAGAACGATAAAGATGCTGTCACTCATGACAAGTCCCACCGTTCCAGTGGTATCATTCAAAAATTCCGAACGATTCGTCACATAAAGATCCAAGTCTATCGGCAAGCGCAACGCCTTAAATCCGCTTTCGGAAAGGAGTTTCACATCGGATTCGTCATGCTTAAAAGTGCCGTCGAATTTGCCCTTCGCCTCTTCGAGCCAATTGGTAAAATTCACGCCCTTGTCCAAATATTTCATGACTTTTTCCTGAAGCGGAGTCGTGACAGCAACATCCCCAATGGTCAAATTGTACACTATCGGATCCCGGATAGTCATATCAGCCACTTTCGGCGGCAAATCGCCCTCCTTGACAAAGTAAATATCGTCCACGATCAGCGAGTCCGTTTTACCGTTACCTTTTACCTGAAAACTGACCGCATCAAGATGCTTCGGATCAAACTCCACGGGAATTCCCCAACCGCCCTGCATCAAATCGCTAAATGCGACCGTTACCGTCGTCCAAGTCGTCGATTTTTTCTGAGAAGAGAGATGGACATCATAATCCGTAACATCGGTGGTTTCCATATGAAGATAGTGGGCAGCACCCTTGTAAGAATAGCGGATACCCGCATATTTGCTGGCATCTACTGAAGAAGGGATTTTAAAACCCCAGCCGACAAAAGGATCGTATTCATAATCCGCTTTGACGAGCGAAAATTCCGCCTTGAAAGCATACTTGGAACCGTTGTCTGTCGGCGAAGCCGCAATAACCCCCTCCGCATCAACTGCCGTCGTAATCGTCGAAGCACCGCCATTTCCCGCGTCGTCGTAAGTGTACCAGAACGTACCTATTGCTGTTTCTCCGTTGCCGTCTTCCATGTCATCCAGAAGAAGCCCGTCTTTAGGAGCTTCAACCGAAGCAGAAGAAGCCGCCGCCGAAGAGGAAGAGGGCTGTTCCCCAGTAGAATCCGACGAAGAGCTGAGTTCGGGAAGTTCTTCCGAAGAAGAGGATTCGATTTCCGGTTCCGAAGAACTGGAACTGTCATCAGAACAGGCGCTGGCCCAAAAGACCAAAGCTGCCGCCGCAGGAAGGATTGCCAATTGACGAAAACGCATAAAGCCTCCGTAGTGGGATTTTGTCTCTTTTTAAAATAACGAAAAAAAAGAAACACGTCTGTTCTGAAATAAATAAAAATAAAGAAGCCCTAGCAACTGTAGCGATTCTTTTTTGGATGCAAAAGTAAACAGTCCGGAAATAAAGCAAAAAAAAGGTATTTTCCATCCGGTTTTGCAAAAATTATTGCAAAAGAAATTCCGTTTCAAAAGACTCTCATCCTTCCCCAAAACCGTCTGAATACTAAAAACGAAGATTTCTATTTTACAGCCATGACTTCCTCTTTGCCAAGAATCTTGTTCATCACCGTCTTTTCCTTTTCTCGTTTCGATTTTTTTTAACGCCCCTCTTCTATAGGGTATCATTTTGTGCAATGTCTTAATTTTAGCGTTTCTATTCGAACGCACAAAAAAATTCTGAGGGTAATCCTTTTTTTCGTCCTCTGTTTTTATACGCCTATCTATCCAATTTTTTAGAAGCGTTTGCCGACGCGAAAATTTACTTTTGCTGGATTTGGATTTTTTTACATCATCCGGAAACACCTCATTAGAACAGGTATTTTTTCCTATCTCTTTTGGCAATTTTTGTAGCGGGCTGGGGAGTATTCTTCGACGCAGCATTCTCCATGACGCTAAACGCTTCATTCGGCATCGCCAAATTTACTGGTGTGGAATTTTACTATTCTTCGTGATTCCCGTCTTCGCCAACAGCCTTGACCGGATATTTTTCAAAAAAGCCTTTGAACAAGGCGGACAAAAGCTGTCCGGCATCATCCTGTTAATAACCCTGGGCATCATTTTGTTCATCCTCTTTACTTTAGGGAATTTGCAAGAGCGGATTTCCATTTTTATTCTGCAATTTTAAAAATTCAACGTTCTATCTTTTCCTTAAGTTTTGGCAAGTTTTGTTCTCACTGGAAAGTTTTACTGCAACTTCATGTAAAGACGTGTGCTAGAGGCTAGATTAGCCTAAAATTTTTCAAACATACCAATCTGCAAATAAACTAACATGTTGTCTTGAAGGAATCATCAAGAGTATACTGATATGTACAATCCGCTCCGGTTCCTCGACCTTTCGAACAATTATGCCCGGTTTTCCAAGAGGTAGCCCCTTTAGACAAAATTAACGCGATCATAAACAGGAACAGGTTCGACAGCGAGGGTATTTCCTTACGGACTATCGGGGAAGCGCAGGCAAAATGATGGGAAAAACGGTACGAAAAACCGAAATGAGGGCGTTCTATGCTATTTTAAGTTTGTCTTTAATCTATATTGACCTATTATGCCGACACCCGCAAAAGAAGCGTCCCTTAAAACCACCCTATCCATTGGCCACTGCGCAGCCCCTAAACACCAGGAAGGATTATACGCAATTCAAGGTCGGGAAGGAGATGAAAATTTGCACATTGAAAATTTTAAACCTATATAGTGGCTATGAATGTTCCCTTTAACCAGCCCCCCTTTGTGGGACCCGAGATCGATTACGTAAAACAAGCTGTAGAAAGTGGCCGTATATGCGGAGACGGGCTTTTCAACCAAAAATGCCATGCTTGGCTAGAAGCAAAGACCGGAGCAGCCAGGGTTCTTCTCACTACTAGTTGCACACACGCATTGGAAATGTCCGCCCTGCTGTGCAATATCCAGCCCGGCGACGAAGTCGTTATGCCATCTTTCACCTTCGTAAGCACCGCCGACGCATTCGCCATGCGGGGCGCCAAATGCGTATTTGTGGACATACGCCCCGACACCATGAACCTAGACGAAAAGTTACTGGAAGAGGCTATCACTGATAAGACAAAGGCAATTGTTCCAGTACATTACGCGGGTGTGGCTTGCGAAATGGATACAATCAACGCCATTGCAAAAAAACACAACCTATTTGTTATAGAGGACGCAGCCCAAGGAATGATGGCCTCTTACAAGAACAAAAGCCTGGGGACCCTCGGTGATTTCGGCTGTTACAGTTTTCACGAGACTAAAAACTACAGCATGGGAGAAGGCGGCGCGATCCTTATATCCGACAAAAAATACGCCGACCATGCAGAAATCATCCGGGAGAAGGGAACCAACCGGGTGCAGTTCCACCGAGGCGAAGTTGACAAATATACTTGGGTGGAACTGGGTTCCAGCTACCTGCCCAGCGAATTGAACGCAGCCTATCTTTACGCCGAACTGGAAAATGCCCAGAGGATTTTCGACAATCGCATGGCCAGCTGGAATAGCTACCGAGAACGCCTGCAATGTCTAGCCAACGCAGGGGATCTGCAGCTACCCTACATTCCTGAGGAATGCCAGCACAACGCTCATATGTTCTACCTGAAGGTTGCGGATTTAAAGACCCGTACAGCCCTCATCGCTCATTTGATGAAAAATGGAATCTTGGCGGTGTTCCACTACGTGCCGTTGCATTCCGCGCCTGCGGGCAAGCGATTCGGACGATTCTCAGGCGAAGACCGCTACACTACTCAAGAAAGCGATAGATTGCTCAGATTGCCCATGTTCTACGGGCTCAAGCAAAGCGACCTGGAATTCGTGTGCGACAAGGTAAAGGAATTTTTCTGGAAATAGGGATTGTACCATTTGAAAATGAACAGTAAAACTCAAAAGAAAATGCTTCTTCTCGGTGGCGGGCATGCCGAAATCCCGCTGATTCAGGCTGCAAAGGCTCTGGGATGGTACGTGATTACCACCGGGAACGCCAGAGAGGGCCTGGGCCACCCCTACGCCGACAAGAACGTTTTCGCCGACTTTAGCGACAAGGAAAAGATGCTGGAACTGGCCCGCCGAGAAAACGTACAAGCGGTGTGCTCCGGCTGTAACGATTTTGCCCTGCTTTCTACGGTTTACGTTTGCGAAAAATTGGGACTTCCCGGCCACGATTCTTACGCAACATCGCTAAAACTCCACCACAAAGATAAGTACCGAGCCTTGGCCACACGTCTCGACATTCCTACGCCTCGGGCCATTACAGTTACCACAACCGACGCTGACAATAACTTTGCCGATTTTGAAGCTGCCGTCGCGGGAGGCAACACAGCATTCAACGGAACAACCCTTACGTTCCCTCTTATAATCAAGCCCGTAGACCTCACCGGCGGCAAAGGCATTCACCGAGTCGCGACCATCGAAGAAGCCCGGATTGCCTACAAAGATGCCGCCAGCCGTACCCGGCAAGACCTCATTGTTGTAGAAGAATTCGTACAAGGGACCAACCACGGGTTTTCCGCCTTTCTGGTCAAAGGCAAGGTAGCCTTTGCCTTCGCCGACAACGAGCAATATTATATCAACAAGTATATGGTCTCGGGAGCGAACTCGCCTAGCACCACATCTGTCGCGGGCCTCGCGAAACTCCGGGACTATAGCGAACACATTGCCAAAGAACTTCATCTAGTCGATGGCATTCTGCACATCCAGTACATCGAGAAAGCCGACGGCACTCCCATCATTATTGAAATTTGCCGACGCCCTCCTGGAGATTTGTACATAAAGTTCGTGAAATACGCCACCGGCGTAGATTACCCGAAATTCATCATTATGGCCGAAACCGGCATGGACATTTCCAGCATTGCCGACGTGCCTAGCAACGGATTTTGGCTGCGGCATTGCCTTATGGCGGACAGGCAGGCCGGAGAAAACGGATGCAAGGGAATTGTTCAAAGCGTACTTTTCGCTCCGGAAATTAAACAAAACATCGTAGAAAAATTCCTTTGGTACAAACCCGGCGAAATAGTTGCAGACAAACTCATCTACAAGGCGGGAATCGTCTTCTTCAAGTTCGAGACCTTGGGAGAAATGCAGGACAAAACCGCCCGCATGACAGAACTCGCCAAGGTCATAGTGGAATAAACACCGTCTGCGCCACTTCGCCAGTCCATTTTTCTTCATCTTGGAAACATAGTCGCGGCTATCCGACAAAACCTCTACTTTCCTTGGAACTTTGGAGCTTATTTTGAATTGCAAACGTAACGATAGTCAAAAGCGATATTTCCCCAAATCGTCGGCCACCTTTTTTGTTAGATTTCAAACAGATTCAAATAGTTTTTCCGGACACCAATAATTCCAAATGATGAACAAGGAACCATACCAGATTGCGTTTATCGGGGGCGGTATCAACTCGGCCATCGGAGAAGTTCACAAAGCAGCAAGCCAGATGGATGGCCATTTTGAATTGGTGGCAGGGGCATTCAGCACCCACGTTAAAACCAATATCGAAACGGCAACCGTCTGGGGAGTCTCCCCGGAACGCACTTACGGCAGCTATTACGATCTGTTCCTATCCGAAAAAGGCAAGTTGGACGCCGTCGTGGTATTAGCCCCTACCGACCTGCATAAAGACATCGTCATCGGTGCGCTCCGTGCCGGGTTTCCCGTAATTTGCGAAAAGTCCCTAGCCACCAGCGTGGCTGAAGGCGAAGCCATCGCAAAAGTCGTGGCCGAAACCAAAGGGTTCTTCTGCACTACCTACAACTACACCGGTTATCCCATGATTCGGGAACTGAAACAGTTCATAGCCGACGGCAAATTGGGCAAAATCCAGCAGGTGCAGGTGGAAATGCCCCAAGAAGGCTTTATGCGGCTAGGATCCAACAACGAACCGCCTAAGCCCCAGAGCTGGCGTCTAAAAGACACCGTGATTCCAAAAATTTCCCTGGATTTGGGGAGTCACCTCCATAACATGATTTATTTCTTAACCGGAGAAAAGCCGGAGCGCATCGTGGCCGACCAGACCACCTTCGGCTTGTTCCGCCAGATTGTGGATAACGTAGGAGTTCTGGCCCAATACACCAACGGCGTTCGGGCTCAGATGTGGTTCAGCAAAACGGCTCTCGGCAACCGCAACGGCCTTCGCATTCGGGTGTATGGCAGCGAAGGCAGTGCCGAATGGTTTCAGCTAGAACCGGAAACCCTAAAAACCTGCGATATCCGGGGCAACGTATGTCTGCGGGACCGCACAGGCGACGTGAAAATCGCCAACCAGCAGCGTTACAATCGTTTCAAGGCGGGCCACCCCGCAGGCTTTATCGAGGCATTCGCCAATTACTACAAGGACATCGCCGATTGCCTAGGACAATATTTCGCCACCGGTAGCTTTACAAGCCAGTATGTCTGCGGCATCCGCACCTCGCTCGAGGGACTCTCCATGATGCAGGCCGCCGCCAAGTCCGCCCAGAGCAGCAAATGGGAACTGGTACAATAAGGAAATCCTAAATGAAAATTTCTTTCGTAATTCCCTGCTACCGCAGCGAAAAGACCATCGAAACCGTGGTAAATGAAATTTGCGCCACCGTGCAAAATCAAAACGCAAAATCCAAAGATGGCCGCATTTTCGATTACGAAATCGTCTTGGTAAACGATTGCAGTCCGGACGGAGTTTGGGAAAAAATCAAAAAGCTTGCAAGCGCAGACGAAAAAATCAAAGGCATTTGCCTCGCTAAGAATTTCGGGCAGCATAACGCACTAATGGCTGGCTATGCAGAATCCTCTGGCGATTACGTGATAAGCCTTGACGATGACGGACAGACCCCGGCAAGCGAAAGCTTTAAATTGGTCGATAAACTTGAAGAAGGATTTGATGTCGTCTACGGCTATTACGAACATTCCGCTCAGCACCTGTTCCGCCGATTCGGAAGCTGGGTCAACAAAAAGATGGCGGAAGCGATCATCGGTCAGCCGACAACCTTAAAAACGACGAGCTTCTTTATCATGAAGCAGTTCATCGCAAAAGAAATTGTGCAATATCCGAATCCGTTTCCATACATCAGCGGCTTGATTTTTAGATCGACCAAAAATTTGGGAAACGTCGCCGTAAGCCATCGCCACCGTTTGCAAGGCGAATCGGGTTACACAATCGCAAGGCTGATAGGACTTTGGGTAAACGGTTTTACCGCCTTCTCCGTAAAGCCTTTGCGCGCAGCCACGTTCATCGGCATCCTTTGCGCATTCGTCGGATTCGCTGCAGGTCTTTTTGTGATTTATGAAAAGCTGACCGTTGCATCGGCGCCGATCGGTTACGCAAGCCTTCTCTCGACGCTTTTGTTTGTCGGCGGCATGATCATGTTCCTGCTCGGGCTCATCGGCGAATATGTGGGCCGCGTTTACATCTGCATCAATCAGGCTCCGCAGTACGTGATCCGGGAAAAGGTTTAACATGACAGAAGGGCAGAACAACTGGACAACCGTCATCAAGCCGAAGACAAGTCTGCTGAGCGTCGACTTTCACGAACTCTGGCAGTACCGCGATTTGTACCGCATGTTCGTCAAGCGCGACATTGTGACGTGGTACAAGCAGACAATCCTTGGACCGCTTTGGTTCTTTATCCAGCCGATTATGACGACGATTATGTTTATGGTCGTTTTTGGCGGAATTGCAAAGATCAGTACCGACGGACTTCCGCAACCGCTGTTCTATTTGGCGGGAATTTGCCTTTGGCAGTATTTTGCCGAAAGCCTGAACCAGACCAGCAAAACGTTCATCGATAACGCGAATGTTTTTGGAAAGGTTTATTTTCCGCGTTTGGTCGTTCCCATGGCGACCGTGACAAGCAACCTGGTGCGCCTTGCAATTCAGATGGGGCTCTTCTTTTTGGTGTTCGCGTATTACATGATTTTTACGGACGCGCCCGTGCACCCGAACCTGTATTTGCTTTTGACACCGGTGCTAATTTTGATCCTTGCCGGGCTTGCACTCGGATTTGGCGTGCTGTTCAGCAGCCTCACGACCAAATACCGCGACCTTACTTTTTTGCTGACTTTTATTGTGCAACTTTGGATGTACGCAACGCCGGTAATTTACCCGCTCAGCACCATCGAAAATCCAAAGCTCAAATTGCTGATGCAGGCGAATCCGCTCACAAGCATTATGGAAACATTTAAGTTCGGCATGCTTGGCGTCGGCGAATTCAGCTGGGCCGCACTCGGCTACAGCGCAGGTTTTGCTACATTCATCTTGGTGCTCGGAATCATCGTATTCAACAAGATCCAAAGAACATTTATGGACACGGTGTAAAAGCCATAATGACCACAAAAGCCTCAATAATCCAATGGAATTCCGAAAAAGCCTATGGCTTTGTTTCGGCAGATGGTATCAGATACTTTCTTCACGTTTCTGCATTAGGGCCCATTTCTCGTTCACCTCATACAGGCGATTCCGTTATTATTTATTCAGTAAAGAAAACAGAAAAAGGCTTTCGCGTAGAGAAAGGCCTTCTTGAAGGCGTCCCTTTGATTCCACAAAAAAAGAATTTACAATCACAGAAGTCAGTCAATATCCACAGCTATCGCCCCAAAAAGTCGTTTCGAAATTTCATGTTCACCCTGTGCATGATTCTCGCCGTAATCTTCGGGATCAAGAACATCATCGACAACATAGGCGTTTCATTTAGCAGCGGGTTTTCCAAATATACGGCAAACACATCCAAAGCACAGCAATACACCTCTAAAGATGAAGTCGCCAAATTCATCTGCGATCATGGATACTTGCCCCCCAACTACGTAAGCAAAGAAGAAGGCAAACAACTTTACGAATCCAAAACTGGTAAAAGCTTTAGGAAATGGAATTTCAATCCATTGACAACTCTCGGCGTTATGATTGGAGGAGACTCTTTTAGCAATCGCGAAGGATTACTCCCCCAAGATTATTACCAAGAAGCTGATGTCGATTATTTTGGAGAAAATCGAGGGACAAAAAGACTTGTTTATAGCAGCAACTGCAACATCTACTACACAAGCGATCATTACAAATCATTCACCCGACTTTCTTTTTAAAAACCCGCATCTGTCATGCACTTTTGGGCGAAGCAATTTGCTTCGTCTTCTTTTTCTGGGTAGTTGTGCGTGACGCCAATGTTCTGCAAACAAATGCCTTTTTTGCCGTGATACAGCACATGTGCCAATTCATGAAAGAATGTAAACCACATCGCGAAACGTTTTTCAAAACGATCGTGCAGTTGAACGACAGGAACATCCTTGTACCAACGATACATGCCATGAATCGGTGCGCTCTTGAAGTTTTGCACGAACAACACACGAATGCCAATTTTACGGCATAGTTCCTGCAAATCCATCATGCAATCATCCACAACATCCGCTTCGGGAGTCGTATAAGTGATTTTTTTCGCGCGTTTCGGAAGCTCCTTATTCGCCGCCGCAAAAGCGATGATTTCTGGCAAAGCAGCCTTGAGTCTTTTGCGCACAGGAATCTGTTCCTGTCTTTCCATAGGATCACGGTCCGCAAGAATTTCTCCACGGCGAATCCAAGCCGAAGCGGCATAAGGATCCTCAACTTCAGCCAAAGAAATACGGAACGCAACTTTTAAGCATACATCTTTTATTGCCACCTACCCAGCAGCGATCCGTCATCTCGCTCGGGAAAGACTTCTCCCAAAGGCGCTGATCATTCAGCGAAGCCTCCAACTTTTGGCGAGAAAGAAATTCATCGTAAGAAATTTGGCGACGCAACCAGTAATTCGCCGAAATTTCAGTAATCATTTCGAGCGCAATCGCGACTTCTGGCGTAATTCGACAATTGCCTTGCAAAATGTCGTTCACAGCCTTAGGCGTATAGCCCATGCGCGCCGCAAGATCATTTGCGTCCAACCCCATTTCTTTCAGCTTTTCCGCCAAGTCGCTTCCTGGAGGGGAAACCTGCCAAAGAACCTTTTTCCCGTCACCCATAAAAACCTACCCGTGGTAATTCACCACTTCTAAGATATTCGCAACCTTTTCATTTGCCCAGCGCACATCTCCGAATCTTTATCTGAAAATAAAATCTGCACGGCATTCCTAGAATTTTAATACACCTATAATTTAATGCAAAATTTTAACCAAAGCGAGAGGCAACTCATTTTTCAAAGCCTTTAACATGAGGATTTTTGTGTTAATTTGCGAAATACGCCCATTTTTCTAGTTATATTACCAATACATGACCGCCATAGAATTTGAAAACATTAGCAAGCAATATCGTTTGGGGCTCGTGAGCACAGGAACGCTGAGCCACGACCTGAACCGTTTTTGGCAAACCAAGATTTTGCACAAGGAAGACCCTTACCTGAAAGTGGGCGAAGTAAACGACCGCACAAGCAAGGGTAAAAGCGATTATGTTTGGGCACTCAAGGATATCAACTTCAAGGTCGAAGAAGGCGATGTTGTTGGCATCATCGGCAGAAACGGCGCAGGGAAAAGTACACTCCTTAAACTTTTAAGCCGAGTGACCGCACCGACCACCGGCACGATCCGCGCCCGAGGCCGCATCGCGAGCCTCCTCGAAGTGGGCACCGGATTCCACCCCGAAATGACCGGCCGCGAGAACATCTACATGAACGGCGCCATCATGGGCATGACCCGCGCCGAAATCACCCGCAAGCTCGACGAAATCGTGGACTTCAGCGGCTGCGAACGTTACCTGGACACTCCCGTGAAGCGTTATAGCAGCGGCATGACCGTTCGCCTCGGATTTGCAATTGCCGCCCACCTGGAACCCGAAATTTTAGTCGTGGACGAAGTGCTTGCCGTCGGCGACGCCGAATTCCAAAAGAAAGCCATCGGCAAAATGCAGGACGTGAGCAAGGGCGAAGGTAGGACGGTACTGTTCGTGAGCCACAATATGGGCGCGGTGAAAAATTTGTGTAAGAGAGGCGTGTTGCTTGAAAACGGGATGATTCGCAATACCGGGAAAGTTAACGAAATTGTAGATGAATACCTTACGCAAAACCAAAATATCGGTCAAACAGATTTCAACCAAAGCAGTCAACGATATGGCAATGGACTTTTAAAAATCAAAAAATTGCAATATACAGATTCTTCGGGGAACGTCACAAGCACATTCCGAGTCGGCCAAGAAGTCTTCGTCAAAATCGCATTTGACATCAACAAGTCCCTCGACGGCGTCAACGAATCTTATATAGATATCGGAATTAACAACGAAAACAGCCACAGAGTCGCCTGGCTTAGCTCCAAGATTTTTAAAAAGACTCTAAACTACGACAAAAAAGAACTCGTCATTCGAATACCGCAAATGATGCTTAATCAGGGTAGTTATGACATCAATCTGCATTGCGCTACAAATTTTGGCGTATCCGACTGGTTGCGAAATGTCGGGCATTTTGAAATCGTTTTTGATGATTTCTTCAAGACTGGCGTACACATTCCCGATTCACAGGGAAGTTCTGTCCTTAATTTTGAGGTTGTATAATGGGATTATGGCATAAATTTAAAGATTATCTTTTGGATAAAAGCGGACAAAAGGCTCTTTTGGAAGCGCAAGACAGACAAAGCCGTATGGCACAAGAATCCCTTGCGGCGATAACCTTTTCAAATGCTATACAAAATTCAGAATGGCTAAAATATAAAAGTTTCTTTCCGGGAAGGTGGGCAGTCGAATACACCTTCTTGCTTACATTGTTTCGCATTTTTGAGCACCACAAATTTTCAAATCTCCTAGAATTCGGACTTGGTCAAACATCCCGAATGGTTCACCAATATGCAAATTTTTATAAGGTTCCTGCCATAACCGTAGAACACGACAACGACTGGGTTGCGTTTACACAAAAAGACATTCACAACGCATACCCCATAAACGTAAAAATTCTTCCTTTGGAAATGCTTGACTTCAAAGGGTTTACCACAAGATCCTACCAAGGAATCAAAACTGCTTTCGAAAATCAGAAATTTGATTTTATCCTTGTTGACGCGCCTTTTGGTTCGGAACACTATTCCCGTTCGCAAATCATTCAACTTGCAGAAAGCAATCTTGCCGAAACATTCTGCATCATCATTGATGACTGCAACCGCATTGGTGAACAAGAAACCGTTGCAGAAGTGGAAAAAGTACTAAAAAACAATGGCGTAAAATACGCAATTAATAAATATTATGGATTATCGGATTATGTTGTGATTTGCTCGGAAGATTTGAAATTCTTGGCTAGCTTATAATTCTCGAGAAAAATATGACTGATAAATTTACAGACACAGGCATCCCACAAGGACGAAAGCACCTGGCAAGACAGGAAGCTTTTTTGGTCGCTGCAATGGTGAACCTGAACATGGTTGATTCCGTTGGAAGCGGCATCAAGCGCCTGTTTGACATTCAAAAAGAACGGTATTTTCCGCTTCCGGATTTTGACCTGACAAGGCGTTCGGTGACATTGACCATTCTCGGCAAGATTCTCGATATGAACTACGCTAGGAAATTGGCCAGCGATACAGATTTGAGTTTGCAAGAAGTTATACGTCTGGACAAGGCTCAAAAGAAAAAGAAAACCGCTAAAGCGGGGGAAAAGCCTAGACAGGTCCAGACTTTCGACCAGACTTTTGACCAGACTTTTGACCAGATGATTAAGCCCCTTTTCAAGCAGCAAGCATCTTACCAAAAGACCAAGCGTGTTTGTGCATCCCTTTTTAAGGCTATTACGGCAGATTCGACAATCACAAGGCAAAAAATGCAAGAAGCAACAGGCACAAAGACCTCAAGCCTAAAAACCTATCTCAAATACCTAGCCACAGCGGGGCTCATCAAGCGCATTGGCCCTGATAACGGCGGACATTGGGAGGCCGTAGAGAGATAAATATGCCCAGAAAAAGATTTTTTCATAAGCAATGCCAACAACATGGCCTAAAAAAGCCCCCATTTGAGCAGGATGGCGACTTTAAAGTTACGATCTGGCGACAAGCAACCGAACAAGTACAGAATCAATTGAATATTCTTGCCGCCCCAATGTTAATAAAAGACATTTTGAAAGCCTTAAATCTAAACCGTCCGACAATGCTTGGTTCGTACATAAAGCCCGCTATAGCACTTAATCTTGTAGAAATGACAGGCCCAGCATCGCCCCAAAAATCCAAGCAAAAATACAGGCAAACAAAGAAAGGCGAAACTTTCATGAAGTAAAACCGTTCCTTCCGACAAAGGTGATCATTGGGAAATAATAAAGGAAATAGAATAATATGTTTTCAAAATTAAGAAATATTTGGAATCAGCGGCAGGCCTATATACACCTATTATCTCTTTGGGGAATTAAATACAAGTGTCCTATTTGCGGTTTCCATTCTAAAGACTTAAACCCTATTGGCATTGATAACGCTGCTATCCGAAAATATCAAATCATTGGAGCTGGCAAACGTAATGTAGGGTGTCCTAAATGCGGTTCTACTGATCGCGAACGTCTTTTATACACATATTTAAATAACGAACTAAAAATATTTAATCAGCCACATACAAAAATTTTGCACATCGCCCCAGAAATAATAATTATGCGTAAATTCCTTAATCATGGATTTACAAATTATCATTGCGGAGATTTCTTTGCAGAAGGTCAACATGCAGATTATTCTTCTGAGCTAGTGAAACATATGGATGTTCAAAACTTGCCTTTTGATGACAACTCTTTTAACCTCGTCATATGCAACCATGTATTAGAGCATGTTCACGATGATGAAAAGGCAATGAAAGAAATTTATCGTGTATTGTGCAGAGGGGGGGCAGCAATACTCCAGGTTCCAATCTCCCCTATTTTAGAAAAAACAATTTCAGATCCTTCCATAACAGACCCAAGAATTCTCGAAGAAAAATTTGGGCAAAAGGACCATGTACGCCTATTCGGAAGAGATTATCCGTCAAAATTAGAATCATGCGGTTTTGTAGTAAACACGCTGAAACTGCAACAAAAACACCCAAAATTCGGGTTTAATCCAGAAGAAGTTTTGTTCATCGGAAGAAAATAGAATGAGCGAATCCAAGGCAATTGCAGTTTCCGTCATCACTCCCGTTTACAAAACGCCCTTGAATTATTTCAAGGAGTGTTTGGACTCTCTTCATAATCAAACAATGCCCAATGCAGAATTTATCGTTGTATTTGACGGAGAAGATAATCTACTGTGCGATTTTTGCGAAGATTACAAAAAAAAGGACGAGCGATTTAAAATATACATTCAGCCACACTTTGGTGTTTCTGCAACTAGAAATTTTGGCATTAGCCAGGCAATTGGTGAATACATCACATTTGTCGATGCAGATGACTCAATTGAAAAAGATTGCTGCTTAGAAACATACAATTTTGCAAAAGAAAATAATTCTGAGGTAGTATTATTCGATTACACCCCAGTAAGCAACCAATATAAACAAATGTTTTTTTCTTCCGATTCAATCCAAGAACTACCCAATAGCACAATTGAAAAAATACAACAGGAATCAATTTACCTCACTAGCGAAAAATATGTGGCAGCGGTATCTACATGGTGTAAACTCATAAAGAAAAATCTTGTTGATTTAAACCATATACATTTCCCAACGAACCTAAAGAGGTGTGTAGACAGACCGGTCTCTTTTTCAATATTTTATTTCGCAAAAAAAGTTTCCTATCTTAACAAGACCTTTTACAACTATAACAAAGTTGAGACCTCTATAACATGGACGCAAAACGACAGTAACGCAAACATTATACTAGCTTATCTAACAGAAATCAAGAAAATATCAAATAAATTTTCTACAACCATCGGAAGATGCGCAATGGAAACATTTCTTGATTCTTGGTCAACAAATTACTTTATTAAGGGCTCTGCCTTTTCCATACTTGAAAGCGTAAACACAATTAAAAAGATAGCCAAATCAGCGAATTTTCAGCAATTGATAGAAAGATTTGACTCTTCCCAATGGACTTTCCCTGTCAAGCTAGAAGCCTTTCTTATCAAACATAGAATCACATTCCATATTTGGCTACATGCGTTCAAATGGAAATACTTAACTAATCGCTAACTTTTCTTTCAACTTCTTTCTATGCCTTTCGTTTCCGTCATAGTTCCTAATTACAACCACGCTCCTTATCTTAAGCAGCGTCTTGACTCTGTATTCAATCAAACATTCCAAGATTTTGAAGTAATCATCCTTGATGATTGTAGTACGGACAACAGCAAAGAAATTATCGAGGAATATCGCAATCGTCCGCAGACAAGCCATATAATATACAACGCCATTAATAGCGGTTCACCATTTAAGCAATGGGCAAAAGGATTTGAACTAGCCCAAGGCGAATACATCTGGATTGCGGAAAGCGATGATTGGGCTGAGTTGAACTTTTTAGAAGAAATGATTAGAATATTGGATAAACACGAATCGTTAACATTAGCTTTCTGTGAATCATTTTGGGAATTCTCCGAAAAAACAGTCTTTGGTCAAACATCATTAAGAGATTCATTCTTTAACGGGCTTGAGTTTATCCAAAAAAGACAAATTTACGGCAATTGCATTGTTAATGCAAGTTCCGTTTTATTTCGAAAAAAATTTCTGTCAAATATTCCAACCGATTACCAAGACTTCCAAGGTTCAGGAGATTACATCTTGTGGAGCTATTTATGCGAACTTGGAAATATCTTCTATACAACAAAACGGTTGAATCATTTTAGACGGCACGAGTCCGCGACAACAAGCAAATGCATTGCTACAGGGCGATCTTTTTTTGAAAATCATCGCATTTACAATTACTTTAAAAGTAAAGGCTATGTTTCGAATTTCGCCCATTATCGTATTGTTAACTATGAATTAAAACAGATTGAATTAAATAAAGATGTTCTAATAAAAAATAACGTTTACTCGCAATGCAAGTCTTTATGGGAAAACGAAAAAAGAATTGGAAACTTAATATCTTCACTTTTAATTTTTTTCGCAAAACAAATTAATGAATATAGCAACCTTCCTTTTCACGCCAAAATTTGGAAATTTTTTCATTTGCCAGATACGAACATCCGCGGAAAGCTGTTCAGAAGACGCTAGTTGTTTCTTGCATTATCCCGTTCGGGAATAATTTTGCCATTTTCCCCAACCTACCTGTTATTTTTCCCGTTCGGGAATATTATATTTAGGGCATGGAAATCCTCAAAACGGAAGATATATCGTCTTTGATAAAAAAAAGGCGCAAAAGCCTTAATTTGACCCAAGCCGAGTGCGCAGCATTCTGCGGCGTCGGGAATCGTTTTTTTTCCGAACTGGAAAACGGCAAACAGTCCCTTCACCTTGGTAAGGTTCTACAGGTTTTGCAAACGCTCGGTCTAAAGATTTTCATCACCGAAAATGAGGCCGTCAAATGAAACTTTCGGTTTATTTTGGCGAATCCCTAGCAGGACATCTGTCCTCCACGGCCGAGAACGGAATCGTCTTTTCTTACGAAGCCTCTTACCTTGAAGCGGAGCTCCCCCCCATATCACTTTCGCTCCCTTTAAACGCAGGCGAGTTTTCTCAAAAGCAGTGTTTGCCCTTTTTTGAAGGATTGCTCCCCGAAGGTGATGTAAAAAGAAAAATTTCCGACTTTCTCCATGTGTCCGAAACAAGTACGCTCAAGCTACTCAAAGAACTTGGTGGCGAATGCGCAGGAATGATTTCGATCCTGCCAGAAGATGAGCCAAATAAAGCAAAAGACGTCTACGATTTTTCACCCGACAACTACGAACCCGTTCCAATTCAAAAAATATCCGAGTACATAAAGAACATCAACTCCCGACCGCTACTCAAAGTCAAAGAAGAACTCCGCCTTTCGCTTGCCGGCGCACAGGAAAAGCTCCCCCTTTTATACAAAGACGGCGAATATTATCTGCCACGCAACGGCGCCCCATCTACACACATCATCAAGCCCACCGGTCACGCAGAGTTATCAACTCTTTCCGCCAACGAGTATATATGCATCAAGCTGGCCGAGCATTCCGGATTGCCGGTCCCAAATACAGAACTTAAACACGTCGACGGTTCGGACTTTCTCTTGATCGAACGGTACGACCGAATTTTCAAAGACGGCAAATTGTCCCGAATTCATCAAGAAGATGTATGCCAGGCACTTGGCATATTAAGCGATTATAAATACCAGAACGACGGCGGACCAAGCATCGCTGACATATACAACTTACTTAAAGAGAAAACAAGCATCCCTCTTTTGGAGATGCGAGCCTTCTTGCAATACGTTCTTTTCAATTTCATCATCGGGAATTGCGATGCGCACGGGAAAAATTATTCCATAATGTACAAGAATAATTCTATAAAACTTACCCCGGTATACGACACAGTCTGCACATTAGCTTATCCCAATTTGGCCAACAAGCTTTCTATGAAAATTGGAAAGCACTCGGAAATCAGAAAGGTCAACAAGGAAGATTTTGCGATTCTTGCAGAACAACTCGGGCTAAAAACAAAAATAATCATCGATGCTTATTTAGAGGTTTTCGGAAAAATCATAAACGCTTTTGAAATTGTCAAAGCAGATTCCTCACTGAATATCCATAGAGATATAATTGAATGCATTGAGCAGAATATTTTGAAAAGGAAATTAATCTAAAATGCCTGAGCCGCTTGTTTCCATAATTGTTCCGATATATAAGGTCGAACCCTATCTTCGGCGGTGTTTAGACAGTATCGTCAATCAAACATATACTAATCTTGAAATTATTTTGGTAGACGACGGGTCCCCAGACAACTGTCCGCAGATTTGCGATAAATATGCGGAGAAAGACAAACGAATTGTTGTCGTCCATAAAAAAAACGGCGGACTCTCTAATGCGAGAAATGTCGGTTTAGATATTTGCCAAGGAGAATATATATCGTTTGTGGATAGCGATGACTGGGTGAGCGAAACATATATCAAGGCGCTTATTAGGTTGATAGCTGAAAACGATTCAGACATTGCAATTTGTGAACATTTAAAAACTGCTGAGGAAAAAACAAAAAAAGAGTTCTTTGTAGACAAAAAAAATTATTCATCTAAAGAAGCTCTGTTACGGCTTTTTGCAAAGAATAACATAACGTATGTGGTGAGTTGGGGGAAACTTTACAAAAATTCTCTTTTTGCGTCATTTCGTTTTCCTATAGGAAAATATCACGAAGATGAATTTACCACTTACATTCTATTTTACAACTCAAAAAAAATCAGCTATACTTCAGAAATCCTCTATTACTACTACCAACGTAGTGACAGCATTGTTTCAACAAGGCATCCTTGGGATGTATTAGAATGCCTCGAACAACGATATATCTTTTTCAAAGAACGAAGCGAAACAACGTTTCTTCCACTTATACTACCCTCTCTTTGTTGGCAACTTCTATGTGCATATTGGGATTTATACATACGCAAAGATCTATCCAGCCACTCATATTTAAACAAACTACGTTTTTACATAAAAGATTTTCAACACATCAAAAAACCATTACTTCACTTTATTCCATTAAGCATTTTTTCCCACATTCCAAGCCTTTATTTTTTATACCGAAAAATATCTCCCCTACATATAAGAAAAGAGTTTTGATTTCCAATGTCTAAAATAACCGTCATCGTTCCAATTCATCATGTAAGCGGCTCATTCTTAGATCAATGTTTAAGTTCTTTATGTTTGCAAACTTTCAAAGATTTTGAAGCAATTCTTGTATTAAACGATGCAACAAGCAAAGAGCAAACTATTTCCCAAAATTTTTGCGATAAAGACCCTAGATTCAAGTTATTTAAAATAGATATCGCCGATGTTTCTACGGCAAGAAATGTTGGGCTAGAATACGCCCAAGGGAAATATATAATTTTTCTTGATTGCGATGATTGGTTTTCAGAAGATGCACTACAAAAGCTTTACAATTTGATGGAAACTAGCCTAGCAGAAATAGGAATTGCAAATACTCAAAAAATTTGGGATAACGAAAAAAAACAGATTCTATTCAAATTTTATGATCATGAAGAAGATGTTCTCCTAAAACGAATTCCAAATGTCGCCGTATGGGGATTCATCTTTAAGAAAGATATTATAAAAAACAAGCACATTCGTTTTCAAGAAGGCCTAAAGCTCTCTGAAGATCGAGTATTTCTATTCGAATATTACTTATACTGCAAAAGAATTGCATTTACAAATGATGTTGTATATTTTTATCGGCAACATAATGCGAGCGTCTGTAATGTCTTGCATACACACGAGCATGCCATTCAACAAATAAAGGCAGCGACGGCTCTTCACGAGATATTAGCAAAATCGCCAGAATATTCAAAAAAAGATATAGAACATTCTGATAGAATTTTAACGCGAATGGGTATGGTCGCCTATATTAATTCAGGAACAACGAAAGACGGTATTAAACAATTAAGAGACTTCTTCCTTACAAACATTAGTGAATCTAACATTATTTTTTATTATTGTTGGTATAGAGCGAAAATATCCGCTTTTATAGGAAGACTTTTACATCTGTAGTTATGTCATTTATCACTATCTTCACACCCACTTACAATCGGCGACACTTGATAGACAACCTCTATCAATCCCTTTTACAACAATCTGAAAAAAACTTTGAATGGTTGGTTGTTGATGATGGCAGTTCCGATGATACAGAGCAATATTTTTCGGGATTACTTTCCAAACCACAACCATTTCCTATTCAATACATAAAACAAGAAAACGGTGGTAAACATCGGGCGATAAATCGAGGTGTAAAAAAAGCGAACGGAGAACTTTTTTTTATCGTTGATTCTGACGATTATTTAATCGACAAAGCCATTGAAAAAATCAATCAATGGATTGTAATGCTAGATAATTCTCACAAATGGGCCGGTGTTTCTGGACTAAAAGGGTATTCTGAACAAAAAAATGTCGGACAACACCCCTCAACCAGTTTCGTAGATGCAAAAAACACTGAACGTCGCAAATTTCATCTAGAAGGCGACAAAGCCGAAATCTATTTTACAGATGTGTTAAGAAAATATCCATTTCCAGAAATCTCGGGTGAAAAATTTATTTCAGAAGAAATAGTTTGGAATGCAATTGCGCGAGAAGGGTACTATTTGCGTTGGTTTAACGAAATCATTTATATCTGTTCTTATCTAGATGGAGGATTAACAAAAGACAGCTCCAAAGACGAGCGAAACCCGCAAGGCAGACTATTATGGGCTAGAGGACAATTGGAATCTTTTCCAGACGATTGGCGAAAAAGATTTAGCGCAATCGCCATCTATTACAATGCAGTCCATAAAAACAAACCAATTAGCGTAATTGCAAAAGATTTAGGCGTATCATTTTTCTATGTCATCGTAGCAAAGAGCATCTGTAACATATTTTTTCTTTTTTATCATTTAATTCAAAAAAAAAAATAACTTATGATTCCCAAAGTTATACATTACTGCTGGTTTGGTCATAACGAACTTCCTCCGCTTGCAAAAAAATGCATTGCGTCTTGGCGAAAGTTTTTCCCAGACTATGAAATCAAGGAATGGAACGAAGACAACTTTGATGTAAATCAAATTCCTTATACTGCACAAGCATATAGGCATAAAAAATATGCATTCGTGAGTGATTACGCTCGATTCAAAATTCTCTATGAACACGGCGGAATTTATTTTGACACTGACGTCGAAGTAATAAAACCGATGAACGATATTCTTGCAAAAGGGGCATTCTTCGGACTTGAGAGTTCATGTCAAGAAAATCATCTTGAATGCAATCCGGGGCTGGGATTCGCATGCCCACCACATTTCGGTTTATTAAAAGAGATGATAGATTTCTACCAATCTTTAAATTTCGAGACAGCCTCCGGAAAAATCAATCAAAAAACTATTGTTGAATATTTCTCAGAACAGCTTTTGCAAAAGGGTTTCATTTCAAATTTAGAAATCACTGAATTTGAAAACGCTTCTTTTTACCCACCTGAATACTTTTGTCCTAAGCCCTCGGAATTCGGGAAAATTAATCTAACTGAAAACACCCGCACAATTCATCAATACGCGGCCACGTGGATTGGGCAAAAACAAAGATTCGCCAATTTGATGATTCGAATTTTCGGGAAAAAGCTGATTATGAAATTATGGAACCTGGTAAAATAATTCCAACATTTTATAGCATCGATTGACATCGAATCTATCGTTCTTTATCAGCGGTTGCTCGCGATTAACAGCAAGTTTCATCAAGCCAATTTTTTCACACCATGGCTCAACATCATTAATTGTCAACGGATAAACATTATCAGTAATCGCAGTTTCTCTCGGCACAGCATCGCTTACAATGCAAGAAAGGCCGTTATACTGAGCCTCAACAAGAGTCATCGGGAAAGCCTCTCGAGTGGATGGCAACAGTAAAACATCCATAGCACAATAAAACGGAACTACATCTTTTTGAAGCCTCGCAAAAATAACGTTTTTATCAAATCCTAATTTTTTTACCGATTCCTGAATGTCTTGCCGTAGCGGACCATTTCCGACCAAAAGCAACCTGCTATTCGGATGCTCGCGACAGAATTTTTCAAATAAAGCGATTATAAATTTGTGGTTCTTTTCAGGGAAAAATCGCCCCACATGCCCCACCACAAAATCGTCATCTGAAATACCATAGCGGGCTCTGACTTCATTGCGTTGCTTTTCATTAAACTTAAACCGTTCCGGATCAATTGCATTGGGCAAGATTGTCACCTTGCCTTTCTTTACCGCACTTTTGCCCCAGCCGTTAATCGCCGCAGCTTCGCCGCAAGCAAGCCAATGAGTAGCAAATAATTTGCAAGGGATGCGCATTACAGCGCAAAGAAAATTTCTAGGCGCAGCCCGAAACGACACTTCCGTGGAGTAAGCCTGATGATGGTGGGCAATGCGTTTTTTTATGCCGGCTAGCATTGCTAAGAAACACACATAGCTATTCATATACCAGTCTAAATGGCTGTGAACAATATCATAACGGCCATGCCGAAAAATTTTAAACATCGCCCAAAGATGTTTTAGCGGATGATGGACCTTGTCAGGAATTTGGATGCAGTTAATATTTGCTTCTTGAAAACGTTCGAGAATTTGAGAATTAGGTTCGTATTGATACAACAAGTCAAAATGAATATCCGGCATACGGGAACAATAATTCAAAACGACCTGTTCCGAACCGCCTCCCACGATCCCATGCAAGACTTGACAAACACGAATAGTCATCGAGTTAAAAATATATATTTCTCCCATGCCTATAAAAAAAGCCTTGGCTTTTTCTGCCGCCATCAACCTCTTTTTCCTGGCCCTTTGCCTTGTTTTCGGCGATCTTAAATTCGGAGCTATCGATGATTACTTTATGGCGGCAAAGCTTACGGGAGCGTTGGGCACAGAATACAGCCCGCACTTGATTTTTGTGAACGCTATTTACGGTTACGCGCTGTTACCACTTTACCACCTGTTCCCCTCTATCGGGTGGTATTACATCGGCGAGATATTTTCCGTATTCCTCTCCTTTACCGTTATCGGTTATGTACTATTGCAGCGGTGTGGCGAACGTTGGGGAAGCATCCTTGCGACCCTTTTCACAGCCATGTTCGCCAGCGATTTTTACTTGGTTGTACAATTTACGCAATGCGCTTCTATTTTGAGCGCCGCCGGAATGCTGCTTTTTGCATACGGAGTGGTGTCGAAAAACAAAGCAGAAGATTGTTGCGCTAGCCAAAGGCGGGCCTGCAATGACACATTAAAGCAATTCTTCCTAACGTTGTCAAAAATGAGGCCTTACCTCCCCTTTATTCTCGGCGTTTTTCTAATGCTGTGGGGTTCGGTAATGCGCTGGCAAGCCTTCTTGATGGGAATGCCTTTCTTTTGTCTCGGCATGTTCTTCATCCTTAAAGAATGTTGGAGGCGCAAGTGTCAAGTCATCGTGGGATTAGCCGTTCTATTCAGCGCGGCGTTTGCCATGCACCATTGGGATCGAAATCTATACAAGGCTCCAGAATTCGCAGATTTTATCAAGTTCCAAGGACCGCGAGTCACGTTTGGCGATGGCGGAAACTACAACCAAAACGCAGTGTATGAGGATGCCGAAGAATTGGGACTATCTGGAAAAGACTACCATATACTCACTCAGTGGACATTTTATGATACCAAAATATTCTCCGCAGATAGCCTAAAGCGATATTCCGACATTGTTTCAGCTTATCGCGACAAGAATATTCCGGAACAAATTCCACGAAATCTGCTCAATTCCCTCGGCCACTCCCTAAACACACCCGTTTTTTGGACTTGGTTCATCTTATGCCTACTTGTTTACGCGACCCGGCCAAAAAAGTTCCTATACCTTTGGGCATCCTTAGTCCTAATTCTAGGGTTAATGGCCTATTTGCTTGACATGGGTCGTCTCGTTTATCGCGTAGAAAGCGGATTTTGGTTGTACGCAGCTGTCCTCGCCGTTCCCCTGTTTGGGAAATTTAAACGAGAAATCCCTCATCAGTTAGTTTATATTACACTATTTGCAATTGCGGCTATAAATCTATATTCTTACGCAACATCTGGAAAAATGGTTCGAGATCCAAACAGCGGACAAGAACGAACCCTTGCTATTGAAGACTCCACGAATTATAAGCAAGTTTTCAATTACATCGATAGTCAGCCAAACAAGATATTCTTGCTAAGTATGAACGCCTTTATGCGTTTTAGCCATCACCGCAATCCGCCCTACTTGGCAGAACCAATAGGTATTTATCGCAACACGGTTTCCTTCGGGTATTGGACCCCCTACCTGCCAGAAGTCACAGAAGCCTTGGCGGATTACGGAATAACCAATCCTATCAAAGATGTGGTTCACGACAATGTCATCGTCTTGAACGAGCCACATTTAGCGGATTTTTTACAAAGGCATTATTACGACAGCGTTGCCGTTGACACGTTAAAATCAATTGGCGAAATGACTTTTTTTAAATACAGGTTAGTCACAAAGCAGGAGGATAAGGAATAATGAGAATTCTCTACCCCCTGATGGCAAGTGCTCTGATAACCATCGTCCCCTTTCTTTTGACTTTCGAAAAGGGGCAAGATATCGTTCGCGGACTATTCGGGTACGAATATTTTGCCATATTATTACTCATTATCTTTGTCAAGAGTAAACTGAGGTTCGCCTTGAGCGTGGCATGGCGGAAACAATTTCTGTGCACAATTTGCCTCGCTCTATTATTCATCGCCCTCATTTCCATCGCATGGATGGACGTACAAAATCTTCTCGCTATCAAGGGTTGGAAAACCGGTTGGCATGGCGTTTTGCCCTTTATCACTTGCAGTCTAGCCATCGCCATGACCTGGAAGACAAGACCTTTTAGTTTTAATGGTATATGCTTTGTATTATTTGTAGCGCTGATTCTTCATCTAGCCAGTTATAATCAATACGCTAATCAGCCCCTAGCTCAATTCCCTACCATTGATTATTTAGACCGCATAGCCCCCAAATCCATTCAACGGAAAGAAATATCCAATGAATACCGCAATAAATATGTTATCACAGACTCCGTGACCATTACCCGTAATTACATTGATACAACCCGTAATAACGTAATCATTCTTGTCGAAAGCTGGGGCGCCCCCCTAGATATAAAACGGTTTGAAAAGCAATTGAAAATTTTTGAAGGCGTTCACTATATCGCAGGCATTCATAATCGCATGTATAGTCGCACTAGAACAGCCGAAAGAGAAGATTTGCTCGATGAGATTCACAGCGATTCAACGAAGAAAAAAGACTCAACATTCCTACCACAGTTTTTCTCTAGGCGCGGTTTCAGAACATCTTTCCTAGTTGGAAACGACAGCTTAAAACACCTGCGCAACAAGTACCTTTCCAAAATGGGATTTGATAATGTTCTTTACCTAAAAGGATTTAGTGATGCCGACATCGCCTCAAAAATTGACAGTATTCTTGCAGACTCAACACAGAAGAATTTTATAGCATGGACAACTTCAGATACCAAATTTCCTCTAGACGCATTTTCCGACATGTATCACAGTAAAGCAGCCGATGTAGACTCGGTTTATACGCTACTCCTTAACGAATCGCTCCGCCAAATAGCCAGATTAGCGCAAAAATATCCAAAGACGCGTTTCATCATTCAAGGGGATCACAACCCGATTATATCACCAATAGAATTCCAAGAAAAATTCTATAGAAGATGGGTCCCCTTCGCAATTTTGAACTAAAACAGCATAAATTTACCACAACCTACGTGAAGATGCAGCAGGCGTATATTTCTGAAGCGGGCACGGTTTTGGGAAACTACAAGATTATCGGTTACTCTACTCCGGGAGAGGGAAATAAGACAACCAACTTTGATTACACCGAAGAAACTCGGTCGTGGGACAATAACACTGTTGCTCTGACTACCACAGATATTTCGAACGCATGGAAGGCAGCGTCTCGTGTAAAGCTGAATGACTG
The DNA here is from genome assembly GCF_900167415.1 of Fibrobacter intestinalis. Classification (GTDB taxonomy): domain Bacteria; phylum Fibrobacterota; class Fibrobacteria; order Fibrobacterales; family Fibrobacteraceae; genus Hallerella; species Hallerella intestinalis. Next base: position 31,954 of record NZ_FUWU01000003.1, read on the forward strand.
TTCTAGCGGCAAGATTTGGTCGGTTTCCGTTAAAGCATCTAGTACAAATGCTGGAGAGGCTTCGTTCACAGCAGTCGTTCCTGATGAGGGTTGCGACGCTTTGACTCCGTCGTTCACGAAAATCGGCAAGTAATCAACTTGCAGTCCTAATAATCAAAAAGAGCCCTCCAAGGGGGCTCTTTTTGTATTTGTGTTTTGCTTGGCGATTACTTGCCAATCTGATTCCAGTTCGGAGTCAGCTGAATGCAATCAGCAGAGAGAGTGGAGGGTGTAAAGGTTGCTTCACCGGCAGCAGAACCTTCTGAAACAGTTATCGTCCAATTGGCAGCAGCGTTGCAATCATTCAGCTTGGCCTTGTTAGACGCAGAAAAACCGGTTGCCCCTGTAGCAATTGCTATAGTATTGTTTGTCCAACCGCTTGCATCAGTATAGGAAAAATTATTCGTAGAAGACGTTACTGATCCGCTTTTTTCAAAAAAAAACGTTTGGGTGAAAAACGAAGTTTTTTGTATCCAACCCTTGATTTTATGCCATTTCAGGTTTGTTTTAAGAAAAACGGCTCCACACATTGTTGTGTAGAGCCAAAAGAATTTACATATTCGTGACCGAGACTTTCCAGTCAGCTGTTGTTGTGGGATTCTTTTCTATAGTCTGCGGCAAAGATTTCTATTAGAGATGCGTTTTTTCCATCTTATCGCAAAGAGCCAAAATCGAAGGTCTCATTCTAAATGACAGTCCGGCAAGTTCAACCGTTTCCAACAGTGGAACTAATTCTGCAAATGAATTTTCCGTCAAACTTTCAGCACATTTCCGCATTTTTTCGATTAGCCCCTTTATATCTTTGGCCGCCACGATGTTTTTATAAGATCGGGAGTTTTTTAATCGTCTATGCAAAATTTCCATTTGTGGCTCAGTCTTGAATAGAGATTCATATTGATAAACATCGTAAAAATCTCTCATCAATTCACGTTCATTCCAAGCTGCAATTTTGTGTGCAAACGCAACCCCAGGCTCCATCACCCGGATTATACGGGCAGGATAACCATACGGAATACTTAACAGCGATGATGACATTGCTATAGACGGGCATTCCATTTCAACATTGATTTCAATTTGAGCTTGTTGTCCTGCATAATCCACGATTATGCGTAGCGCTTTTGAATTCATTGATATTCTGAACATCAATCCGTCGACTAGCGAAAGCGCCTCCTCAACAAGAGTCTTCACATCTTTTTTGGAATCGAAAGGTATGAAAACGTAATCAACATCATTTGTGTATCGGGGACTGTGCATTAAACGGAGAGACATTCCGCCTTTCAAAATTGCGGAATTACCAAATTTTTGTGCAAAAAAATCTATAATCCACGACAAAAGAGCTTCGGTACTTTTAAATGTTTCCATAAACAGTATTCCTTACAAATGCTTTAAATTTCGGATTAGCATAACGTTCCAAATATGAATCCATCGTCTCTTTTGACAAAGCAGAAAAATTAATGTCTTGGAAAATATTAAAGTAAAATATTTTTTTGTGTTGATAAAAATAGAGTGTATCAAGGACCGCTTTTTCTGCATTTGCCATTCGCACCCCATTGTTGAGAATCGCTGTTCCGAAAAACAAGTTCTTTGATATCCTGGCGTATGAAAGATTTACTTCGCCTTTATATTCGCTAGCCTTTGAAGTGACAATACAACTGACCAAAAATGGACTTTCCGTTCCAATCAATTTATAGTACGCTAAAGCCGAACCGAATGAAATGTACGAATCCGTACGAACCTTAGCCGAAAGAATCATTGGATCAAAATTTTGCGTTATATAGATTCCTCGAGAATAGCGCTTTAATAAACCGGCTTCTTCAAATTGCTTGATTTTAATCCAAAGCATCTGCTGACTTGATATATCGAATAGCGAGCTCAACTCCGATAGCGAAAATACACCGCCAATTTTCGGGGCGAATTCCAATAATTTTTGAGCATGTCCTAGCATCTTTTTCATGTTTCTAGAAAATATACTAAAAATTAGATTATCTAGAAATATGAAAATGTTGGACAAAAATTAAAAATCTTACCGAAAACAACGAAAGTCGCTATGGATTTTGAACACATCCTACGTGAAGATGCAGGAAGCATACTTCTCTGAAAGCAATTATGTTGGAAATTGGGCAATTATTGGCTATACCGCTCCTGGATCGGGAACCGCAACAAGCGGATCTACAACAAATTTTGATTACGCACAGGGTGGTACGTATGACGCAGGTAATACGATTGCAACAAATCCCTCTGGAACTGAAGTTTGGACTGCTACCGCAAAGGCAAATCTGAACGACTGCGCCGCTGGCAAATCCTGGGGCGTTCAAGTGACAGTTTCTGACGGCTCTAAGGTTTCGTTCGCCACCGGTATGAGCGATGAAACTAATTGCTTGACGTTAACGCCGAATTTCAAGAATATTGGTACCGGCACATATACTGCTAGCGGATCCTAATGTCGATTTATATTAAATCTGGCAAATACAAAAGAACCTTCCCTATTGGGAAGGTTCTTTTCACTTTAACAAATGTGTTAGCTATTACTTGCCAATCTGATTCCAGTTCGGTGTCAGCTGTAAACAATCTTGCCCAAGCGTGTTCGGAGTGAATGTTGCTTCACCAGCAGCAGTGCCCGGCGCAACAGTAATGGTCCACGAGGACGATTGTTCACAATCGTTTAATTTGGCAATGTTTGTAGCGGTAAAACCCACTACAGAAGAGCTTCCTGTCAAAGCAACTGTATTACCTGAATAACCAGTTGCATCTTTGTATTCAAAATAATTCGTTTTGGAGGATGCACCGCCTGTTGCTTCGCTAGCATTTGTATTGTGTCCAGGCCCCTTGTATCCAATAACAGACCAAGTTCCAATCGCTACTGATTCCGAAACATAAGCCTGCTGCAACTTCACGTAAGAATGCGTTCGTAAGATGGCGAAAATCACCCTTCGCGAATCATTTCATCGAACGTCACTAAAGCAACATCATCTCGATTCTTTGCGATTTGAATGAATTTTTTTGTATATCCAGATTTGCTGAAGAAAATGTAGTGTTTGTTCTTTGCGTTTAGGAGTTTTGACTTTTCAATCAGGGCGTTAAGAACGTCAACATCTGTCAGTTTATTTGTCCACTTGCATTCGCAAAATAGCAAGTCTTTTTCACCCAAGCCCAAGATATCTATTTCTTCTTCTCTCCGCTCTTTTGCGTTAGTCCCCCACCAGCGGCCCATGGTATGGGGCAAGAACGGGAGTTGCGTCAAGCCTTTTTCTGTATACAGGTATTGCAAGCATATTTCTTCGAATACGTGCCCCATATACTCGTTGAGTTTCCCTTTTACGAAATTTTTGTAGACGGCGTCTCCGATTCCCCTATTTATGTTTGTCTGGTTTTCCCAAACAAACGAAAACCAGAAACGGTACATCAAGTCGTTGATTATGTATATGGACTTGCGGCTGTTCTTTTCTGTGGCTGGAATTTCCCTTCGGATTATGCCAAGTTCCATGAGAGCTGACAAAACATTGCTTGCCGCGCCCGTTTCAAGCCCCGCGTGTGTAGATATTTCGTTTAAACGGCTTGCCCCTTGTGCAATAGCTGTTATGACGGCGTTGTAGGTGGCAGGAGCACGCATTTCCTGTTTCAGCAAGTTCAAAGGCTCCTCAAACAGGCGTCCTCCAGGTCTGAACATCAGCTTAACGATGTTGCCGTCCAAGTCCTCATGGTTGCTAAGATGGGAATAGTATTCAGGAACGCCCCACAGTGCGCCGTAAAGCAGAGCCTGTTCCTCGGCAACGAAGTTCTCGCAAAGTTCACGGCTTTCAAAAAAACTGAAAGGCAAAATCTTTAGTTGCGAAGTCTTGCGCCCATAAAGGGGGCTCTTGTAGCCAAGGACCTGATTTTCCATAAAACTCATGGAAGATCCGCAAAGAATCAGCATCAATTTCGATTTTTTCCACGCATGGTCGATATGCTTTTGAAGCAAAGAAGGGAATGATGCTTCGGATTTGGCGAGGTAGGGGTATTCATCAATAACAAGGACTATTCTTTCGTTTTGGGCAAGAGAATCAAGATACGAAAGAACTTTTTCAAAAGAATCGAAAGAAGATTCTTTTGCATCTGAATGTTCGAGGACTGCCTTGGATAGTTGCGACAAGTTCTCCGAGACCGAAGCTTCGATCCCTGTAAAAAAGATGGTTTTCTTCCCCTTGCAGAACTCGTTTAGCAACATAGTCTTGCCGACACGCCTGCGTCCATAGACAACGGCAAATTCAAATTTGCCAGATTCATAAAGTCCGGCTAAGGAATCTAATTCTTTTTTACGACCACAAAACATATTTTACTCATTCTTAATTTACTAAATCAAAAATTAGCAAATTATTTTGTGCTAGTCAAGACATTTTGTGAAAAATGACCTCTTTTCTAAAAAAACACATCCTACGTGAAGATGCAGGAAGCATACTTCTCTGAAAGCAATCATGTTGGAAATTGGACAATTATTGGCTATACCGCTCCTGGATCGGGAACCGCAACAAGCGGATCTACAACAAATTTTGATTACGCACAGGGTGGTACGTACGCAGGTAATACGATTGCAACAAATCCCAGTGGAACTGAAGTTTGGACTGCTACCGCAAAGGCAAATCTGAACGACTGCGGTGCTGGCGATACCTGGGGCGTTCAAGTGACAGTTTCTGACGACTCTAAGGTTTCGTTCGCCACCGGCATGAGCGATGAAGATAATTGCTTGACGTTAACGCCGAATTTCAAGAATATTGGTACCGGCACATATACTGCTGCTAGCGGATCCTAATGTCGATTTATATTAAATCTGGCAAATACAAAAGAACCTTCCCTATTGGGAAGGTTCTTTTCACTTTAACAAATGTGTTAGCTATTACTTGCCAATCTGATTCCAGTTCGGTGTCAGCTGTAAACAATCTTGCCCAAGCGTGTTCGGAGTGAATGTTGCTTCACCAGCAGCAGTGCCCGGCGCAACAGTAATGGTCCACGAGGACGATTGTTCACAATCGTTTAATTTGGCAATGTTTGTAGCGGTAAAACCCACTACAGAAGAGCTTCCTGTCAAAGCAACTGTATTATCTGAGTAACCAGTTGCATCTTTGTATTCAAAATTATTCGTTTTGGAGGATGCACCGCCTGTTGCTCCGCTAGCATTTGTATTGTCTCCAGGCCCCTTGTATCCAATAACAGACCAAGTTCCAATCGCTACAGCCTCGGAGACATACGCCTGTTGCAACTTCACGTAGGATGAAAAAAAGAGAAGCAAAGGAACTCTGTTCGGCATACTTATATTTGTTTTTTCAAAAACGATAATCTATATTCTAAACATGACGGACAAGTACAAAATTCCTTACGTAAACATGTGCATTCGCCTTTTTGCTAAGCGATTCCAGTTGCCGCTTCAGGGGGCGGCGGATTACTTGTGCCGATTTAAGGGTATCCGATTTCTAGACGAATCTTATTCTACAGAGCACCTTCTGCCGGTGGAAGATACCTTAAATGATTTGGTTGCCGTTTGCAAGAATAACGGGGGCGCAATCGGATGATTCTTTATCACGGAACGAATTGCGATTTCACAATAATTGACCTAGAGAAAACCAAACTGTACAAAGATTTCGGCAAAGGTTTTTATGTAACCGACATTCGACAGCAAGCTTGTGAACTCGCCAAAACTCGGAGCCGCATTTGGGGAGGCGCACCCGTTGTCCAAGAATATGAATTCGATGAAACAGTCCTTCAATCAAATGGTTTACGAGTTTTGCGCTTTGATAAGGTTTGTGTAGAATGGGCCGAGTTTATTTATAAAAACCGTAGCAGGTACACAAACTTCACTCATGATTACGATATTGTTATCGGACCCATTGCAGATGACGGCGTGGCCTATTTACTAAACTTGTATGAGGAGGGTTTGAGAACTTTAGAAGAGCTAGCTAAGGAACTTGAGTATAAAAATTTGAATAGCCAGTACTGTTTCTTGACGAAAAGGGCGATTTCCTTTTTGCGGAGAGTAAAGAAATGACGACAGCTCAATCAGAATCGTTGGTCTCTAGAATTGTAGAAAAAAATGTTCAATTGTTAATGAACGATTTTTCCATAGATATGGAATCCGCGTTTGGATTTGTCTATAAATCTAGAGTATTTGAAGCTCTGAACGATCCTGAAACTGGCCTACGGGCGCGAAGCCCCGATTATATTTACGAACTCATTAGAGAAGAATTTTTAAAGAAATAATCATTTGTCACTATGTTGCTACAATTGTGCAAAAAGGGCCTCCAAATGGAGACCCTTTGAAATGTTATGTGCAGCAGACCTTACTTGCCGATTTTACTGAAGGTCGGAGTAAGAGCTTCCCCACAAGCAGGTGGGGTTGCTGTATACGTTACACTATTTCCATTATCAGCACCTGAAACATCCAACTGCCACTTAGTGTGTATCACGCAGTCATTTAAAGCAACATTTGATGTCGCGTTCCAAGCATCGTCCTTTCCAGCTGTGACAGCGACAGTTCCGTCCTCGGTATCACCCGCATATGTAAAGTTGGTTGTTGCATTCATAACATATCCAATTTTTTTCCAACCACCAATCATATTGGATTCCGATACATATGCATCCTGCAACTTCACGTAGAATGCGGCTGTTTTGGGAGTACTTTATGGCAAATTTACAAAAAAGCCTTTTCCATCAATCATTATTTATGTATATTAATACATAGAGTTGGGTAATACTGCCTTTTTGTGGTATGATGGACTTTGTTCCGCCCGACTTTTTTTTATGGAGAGAGAATGTATCTGCTATATGTTGATGATTCGGGACTTGCTACTGACAAAAATTGCAAACATTGTGTACTTGCCGGACTCGCCATAAGGGATACCAAGACTTTTTATGTTCAACAGGACATTGAAAGAATTCTCGCCAAACACACAGATTGTAAGAATCTTGAACTTCATGGAACGCGTATGCGTTCAGGTAAAGGAGAGTGGCGCTCCATTCCGAAAGAAACTCGAGAAGGGTTGTTGAAAGAGATTCTAGGCTATATAGCAGCTCATTATCCAAATTACTTTATTTTATTTGGCGCAGTATTAGACAAGACTTGTCAAATTGATGTTGCTCATGATGAAGAGCTTTTTACGCAAATTACAAGCAGATTTGATATGTTCTTGAAGCGTAGGTTTGCTAAGAAACAGGTCCCCGAGCGGGGGATTGCCATTTTTGACAAGTCAACTTCAGAGCAAAAATTCCAGCAATGGTCCCAAGCATTCCAAATCGAGGGGAATCATTGGGGCAACACTCTTGTAAATTTTGCTGAAGTTCCGTTATTTTTAGATTCCAAAATGTCACGACTTATTCAATTGGCTGATTTGGTGGCTTATGCGCTTTTTCGCAAATATGAATTTGGGGACGATTCTTACAGTTCCATTATTCAGGGATGTTTTGATAAGGATAAAGGACAAGAGTACGGTCTTTATATCCGATGATTCTTTTTATTAAAAACAGCCTGATAGGATTAACTTGACAGGACGTTTTTGTATTTTTTACAAATCATTTGTTCGTTGTTTTAGTTATGCATAAAAGGGCCTCCAAATGGAGACCCTTTGAAATGTTATGCGTACTAGACCTTAGTTGCCGATTTTGTCGAATGTCGGGGTGAGAGCTTCCCCACAAGTAGGTGTAGTTGCTGTATAATTTACGCTATTTCCATTGGCAGCACCTACAACATCCAACTGCCACTTTGCGCCTATTGCGCAGTCATTCAACGCAACATTTGATGTCGCGTTCCATGCATCTGTTTTTCCGTCGGTGACAGCAACAGTTCCGTCCTCAGTATCACCCGCATATGTAAAGTTGGTTGTTGCTTTCATGACATATCCAATTTTTTTCCAACCACCAATCATATTGGATTCCGATACATACGCATCCTGCAACTTCACGTAGGTTCCAGCAGCAGGGCCGACTTCGGAAGCTTTGGATTTCGCAATCATACCGAACAGTTTCGGAACAGCGACAGCGGCGAGGATACCGATGATGACCACGACGACCATCAATTCAATGAGGGTAAAACCTTTCTTCATGATAAACTCCTTTGTTAAGGTTTGAAGGTTTTGTTGTTTTCTTCAACACCGATAATATAAATGCTTTGTTTAGGAAAAGCAATAGGTTTGTCATTCTTTTGTCATTTTTTAGTCATGCATTTGGAAAATTTTGCGGAATTTTGCAAATTTCAGCGTTTTTTCATATTCCAAATTAGAATAGAAATCTTTAAAATTTTGTTTGCACACCTCAATTTTGGGCAATTCTCCTTATTTTTCGGCAACCTAAACTTCAAAAAAAAAAGGACTTTTCTATGCTATTTTTCCCCGCAGCCTACGCGTTCATCCGTAATAACGACAACGAGTTGGAACCGACTACCATCAAAACGTATTTCTGGAACCTGAAAAAGCTGGAGTCTTTTCACCCCGGGCTCCAATGCGAAGAAATAGACAAGGCGTTTATTCATTCTTACAAGGCGCATTTGCAGGAACAGGGCAATAAGCCGGCCACGGTGAACAAGGCGCTTTCCGTATTCCGCATTTTTTTGAACAAACTTATTGCAAACGGTTTCAAAATGGACAATCCTTTTGCCGGCTTTCGCATTGGCAGGGTTTATTCGCGAAGGGGATTTTTAACGATACGGGAATTGCGGAATCTGTTCTGGAATTACACAGACAGCAAGAACATTTTGGATTCGCGGGAAAGCGAAGCGATGCGCGTTTTTCTGTTCAGCTGTTTCACGGGGTTGCGGTACAGCGATTTGAAATCACTGGATGCGATGGAGATTGCCGACTGGAAGATTCGCAAGCAGACGCACAAGACCGGCGAAGCAGTCTATATTCCCATTCCGGTGCAAGCCAGGCTTTTAATCGAAAAACGACCGACGCGAGGTCCCGTTTTTCATATTGCCGAAAACACGCAATTCAACCGGAAATTGCGTAGCGCCGCCCAAAAACTCGGCTGCAACCGTTATTTGCATTGCCATTTGGCAAGGCACACTTTTGCGACGACCTGCATCACTATCGGCATTCCGCTTCCCGCTACGGGAAAATTACTCGGACACAGGAATTTGGCGACCACGTTAATTTATGCAAAATACGTCGATGCCTTTTTGGACAAGGAGATGAAAAAATTCAACCGTTTGCGCTGATTTTTTGCTAAACTTGGCTCCATGCGGGCTATCGTTTTTGATTTGGACAACACGCTCTACCCTTATTCCCCGTGCGATTCGGCGGGGCGTTCTGCCGTCTTTGAAACGCTGCGGGGCACGGTCGAGATTTCACGGGAACGCTTCGAGTCGCTGTATGCCGAATGCGACCGATTTACCAAAAGGGCGCACCCGAAAACCGCGGCGGGGCACAACCGGCTGCTCTTTTGCCATCACCTTTGCGAAGTGCTGAATTTGTCCGCGGACATTTACGATATTCCTCTGTATGACGCCTATTGGAACGCCTACCTGTATGCGATGCAATTATTTCCCGGAGCAAAAGAGCTGCTGCTCCAGTTGCAATGCGTACAAATTCCCCTGGGGATCTGTTCCGACCTGACTCTCCATATCCAACTGCGCAAACTGCAAAGGCTGGGGCTTACGGGAGTGTTTCAAAAAATCGTGACTAGTGAAGAATGCGGCGAGGAAAAACCTTCCCCCAAGATGTTCCAAGATATTTTGCAAAAGCTGGGCGCAAGTCCAAAAGAAGCCGTGATGATTGGCGACAATTACCAGCGGGATATTCTGGGGGCGATGCGTTTTGGAATGCGGGCGATTCTATTTGGCGAAAAGCACCCGGAAGTTCCGAGCGCTATGAATTTTGCAGAGCTCCGCACTTTACTGGAGTCTCCGGAATTCGGCGTTTCTTTTGCCCATCAGTAAACAGCAGGCACGACGACGACTGTCTTTTGTCCCGCTTTGACAGAAACGTTCATTTCGTAACGTTTGACGGCTCCGCCATTTTTGTTCACCGCCAGAACGGTTAATTTATGCGAACCCGCCGAAGCCGGGATCCGGGCCAGCCGAATGTTCTGCGGCAAGAAAAGCCCGACACGCAAATCCGCCTGTTCCAGCTGCGCGGCAGCGACATCCGTTCCGACATTGGTCAGCAGGTTGATGAAAACATTGTCCGTTTCCATTTGCTTTTTGGCTTGATAAGCGATGAAAGTGCGCGTCAAGACGCGAACAGCGGTCCGCCCCAGCGTTGTCGCCCGCTCCTCATTCAGATTTTTTACGAGGTGCTTTGTATTGTCCTGATAGACTTCCGGGATGACGACTTTTCCGTTCAAGCGAATTTCAAAATGGTCCACCTTATAAGGCACGTCCTTGCGTTCCGGAACGGCAATCGTTACCGAGACGGTCGTTCCCCCGTGGGATCCCAGCGCCGACGCCGGGAAAGGAATGGTCAAACTTTCCACTCGCCCGCTCTGCGGATTTTTTCCCATCACATTGAGAATGCCGCCCCGGACGTATGTTCCGGAAAGCATCCACTCGCCTAGAATCGCACTGTGCCCCGCATAGCCGACGACCACAATTTCGCCGTTCAATTCATCTGCGGCTTCCGGTACCGACACCGGGATGTTTTTGTTGGGCAGCGGCAAGCTCTTCATTTCGTCGCCACGACCCGCTTTGTGCAGACGGTTTTCGATAAACGCTTGCGCTTCGGCAGGGAGCTTCATCTGTTCTTCTTCGTACGCCTTTGCCGTCTTGTAATAGGCGATAGCCGCATCGTCTTTTGCCCCTTCCATTTCGTAAACAAGGCCTATCAAGTAGCGCAAATAGCCCGCATCGTTCGTCTTCTTGTTGTCTTTCTGATACAAGGCCTGCAAGGCGATATCTGCGGCGCGGCACTCGACCAAAGCCCCGTCGATGTCCCGCATGGCAAGGTAATTGACAATGTTCATTTCGTAAAGCGAAAGGATTTCAAACGGACGCGCGCGATAAGGGCGCACATTGTCGTTCGTCATGACGGAAGCCGCTTCGTTTGTTACGGACTTGGTGTAAAGATCTTCGTAAACCTGCTTGGCGTTTTCAAACTCCGCCGCACTTTTTTTGTAGTCGCCATTGTAATGGTAGAGGGTTCCCAAATCGAAATGATAGAGAAAGACCGAATTGTCCCCGTATAATTTATCTTGATTTTTTTGCACCGACTCAATAGTCGCCGCAATGCCGTTTTTTTCCATAGGAGCGGCAAGTTCCTCGTAGCGGGTCATCGATTTATTCGCACAACCACAAAGAAAAACGAAAACGAAAAAAAGCGGAAATAATTTTTTGTTCATAAAATGCGCCTACGTCCTGCACGCCGAATCCCAATCGGCAAAATTTTTAAGCATTCCCTCAATGAAAAATGGACGGGAAGCCGTTTGGTTCCCGCCCCCGAAGATTACATCTTTACCGAAGAACGGCTCATGTATTTTTTGATTTTCTTGTCGCCAATCCAGACGGTCTTGTGAGTCTGGATGTCCACCAGCTGCAAGTCAATCTGATAGAATACGACCTGTTCACCGCCTTCCTGATCCACAATGGAATTCAGACTGCCGGTGAGCATCAAGTCGGCTCCGATTTCCTGACCGGCTTCCTTTCGCGTTTCTTCGGTCGCATTGCCCGCCTGACTAGCCAGTTCGGCGCGAAGTTCGCCGCGTTCTTCGGCGTTCGCCACAAAATCCACCTTGCCGCTGTTGATGAGGGCGCGTTCCATATCCTTGATAAAGGTTTCCACGTTGATATGTTCATGGCTCTTGTTGCGGACGGCACCGATGACAACCGTCGGGAGTTCACCGTTCTTGCCTTGCAACAACTTGTTGTACCACGGGCGAGCGATGCAATCCTGAATCATCTCTTCGGCGACAAGGCGAGAATCGGTATCGTTCCACTTGCCCGAAAGATCCGTTACGGAATCGGATTCAATCCGAGTGACTTTTTTACCGCCGCCGGAGCAAGCTACCAAAGCCAAAAGAGCGGCGCAAAGAATCGAAAGGCGAATGAATTTAGACATAATTACCTTCTGGTTGAATTTGAATGTCTGCAATATAATAAAATTCGCCATTCGTATTTCTGATTTTGCATTTTATCGGGCGAATTGTAAATTCATAATTTACAGCGGACGTTTTTTCTAATTTTGGAAAAATCAAGTCGGCAAAAGGAGAAGACGATGAAAAAAATTTTTGCAATACTCTTAGCGCTGGTCGCTGTTGCCGCCGCCGAAAGACCCGTTTACAATCCGTTCGCCAGCTACGGTCTGGAAATCGGAGCAGGAAAGCCGGTAAACGACATTTGGAAAGACAACCGCACAGCCTTTGGCGAAGCGAGCTTTATCGCCAATTTCCAACTTTTGCCCTACACGAGCGTTACAGCCGATGCGGGCTATTCTTTTCCCGGCAACGGATTCGGCGTCAAATTGGGTTTGCAGCAGATGCTTTTGCCCACGGGGATTACGCCGTTCATCGGCGGAATGGCGGGAATTCGGGCGATTCCCGAAGACGATGCAGCCGATACATTCGGTGACCGTTTCGGCCCTACCGTCGAAGCGAATGCGGGTCTTTTCTTTTTCCGGGAATCCTGGGTTTCTTTCCGTCTGAAAGGCTCTTACCAATGGACTTTTGCCAAAGAAATCCATCATGGCTTTGGCGTTTCCATAGGAATTTTGTTCGCCAATTCCCGTCCGGGTTTAAAAGCGATCGATGTCAGCAAGTAATTTTTTTGGACGAAGAGGCGCCCGGCGAGGGCGCTTTCTTATTTTGACATTCAGGAATGGAAAAGCAAAAGACCCTTGCGTACTAACGGAATAAAACCTCAATGGCTCAGTTGCATTCCTATTGCCTTCGTTAGCCTACACCAGATTTGAACACTTCGGCATTTTCAGCCGGTGGATATAAACTTTGTCCGTTATTCCCCTGTAAATTTCCTGAGCACAAATAAATCCCCGAGTGTCGCGTACAACACTCGGGGACGTTTTTTATTGGAGTGTGTAAGTTTAGAACTGTTCAAAGAATTCGTGAACCACATCAGGAACCCAAGTGTTTTCCCAACCGGCACCCACGCTTGTGTTGCCTCCGTCATGAGCAGTCCACTGATGCCCACCATTCCAACTGCACCATTTTACGGGGAATCGCGGATCCACATTTTTAAAGTCGTAGCAAAGGTGTCCTGCGCTGCCTTGAAATTCTTCCGGTTTTTCGGAGCTAACATCGGTTCCGTCGGGGCCATTATTCTTAAGGATTCGCGGCAAGGCACTGGTCTTTGCACGGTCATAGTTGCAGATTTGGTCGTTTTTACCGTGAATTCCCATCCAAGCAATAGGTTTACCGGCGTTGTCGGGCAGCCAAATGTTGTAGTCTGCCACAGCGTAAACGGCGACGGCACGAAGACGGTGCTGGAAACTTTGCGCCAGCGAGTTCGTGAACATGGCACCAAAGCTGAAGCCTGTAGCAAATACGCGGCTGGTGTCAATGCAGTAATTATCTTCGATGGTTGTCAGCATTTGACCGAAAAATTCGTGGTCGGCTTGCCCCTTGGTCCACATACCGCTATCATCTCCTTGAGGAGCTGCAAAAATGTAGTTTCCCTCGGCATCCAGATTTTGCTGGCCGTAGTAAGGGGAGGGGTGATCGTAGTCGGGGCTGTGGTGAACGAAGTCTTCGGCCTTGCTTCCCATGCAGTGGTTTGCCACTAACAGTTTGTACGGCTTGGTTTTGTCGTAATTTTTTGGCAAAGTGATGAAGAACTGACGGTTAGTTCCTCCCACGTTAATTTGAAATTTCTCACCGTTTTCGACTTTTTGGATAGCCTGTAAGGAACTTTGCTTTCCACAGCCCTTGCTAGGTACGGGAGTGTTCTTGAGTCCCCAGCCAAAAGAATATTGGGGTTCTACAGAAGAGGATTTATTCAAGGTCAAATTTAAGGCAGTGTCTAAATTCGACAAGAAGACCTTCAAAGTGTCAAAACCTTCGGCAGAGATTTGCAGGGTTTCAGTTTCCCCTTGAGTTTTAAACAGAATTCGTTGTTTCTTGTAAAATACCGAACCGCTATGATTTTTACGGGAGGTGAAGCGGAATGATTCCTGCGCGCTGCCCATTTTGATATGAGCCAAATATACACCTTGAGTTTCAATAAAACTGTTGAGGTCGACTATGCCAGAACCCTGCAAAAGCGTTGTAAAAATCTGGTTGCCCATCAAATCAAAAATTTTAACTTGAGTAGGAATACTCCCATTTTGCGAAAAATGCAAAACTCCATTCTTCAAGCTAAAGGATCCTAAAGACTGCGAAGGAAGTATTCCCGCAGGATCATCTTCTTGAAAAATGAATTTTCCCATGCTATCGGTGGTGGTAGATTTCCCTTTACTCAACAAGACGACATCTGCCCCTTTAACGGCACCTCCGCCTGTGTCGCTGACAGTCCCTGTTAAAGTATAAGCGAACGACATACTGCAAAATGCAGTAAAGACAGCTGTTGTAAATAGTGCGCGATATCCTTCACCCATTTTTACTCCTTTTTTATATCCAAAACACGCAATAAAAAATATTGATAAAATGGCCGTTTTTCTACGGCCAAATTCAACGAGACTTGGATAAATAGTCCATAAGGTTTTGTTTACAAATAAAATACCGCTAATCGGTTTTTAACATCTGGCGACTTGATAACAGGCACAACTCTATTACCCTCCAACTCTTTCCCAAAGGAATTCCCGCAATATCAAGGATTTTTTTAGTATTAACAAGTAGGAAACACTTTTGTGCTTTTTGAATATGGACGAGAAAATAGGCATCGATGCAGTAGGGCTTATGACGAAACTGAAGAAATCCGTCCCTTACCCCTACAAGATCGCTGATTGCTTGACGTATGGGCGACTGAGTTTTTGCATTTCAAAGTGGGAAAACCGTACGCGAACAGGAAAGGATTTTGCGTGAGGTACGCGGAGGGTGGCGCAAAATTTAACGTGGAAAATTTTTGCGCCAGTGCGAAGCACCGACTGGAAGGTAGCCCGCAGCACACCGACCCGCCAAAGCGGGGCACGCCCATCAAAAATTCCGATTTAGCCGGCAAAAAAATCGGGGCGGCAAATGGCTTTCTCCAATAAATTTCGCGCTATTTTTTTGTCCAAGACGTTCCTTGCGGACCATCCTTGATTTCGACTCCCATTCCCTTCAGCAGGTCGCGAATGCGGTCACTTTCCGCCCAGTTTTTAGCTTTGCGAGCTTCGGTACGCTGGGCGACCAAGAAATTAATTTGTTCGGAATCATCCGATGAAGCCGAGTCGGCTTTTTTCTGATAGTCTTTCCGAGGCTCGTCCAATTTCAATCCGAGGACACGGTCGAAATCCGCAACCAGAGCCGCCTTTTCGCCTTCGGACAAATCCGTTTTCAGAACGCTGTTCAAAATGCCCAGCGCCCGCGGCATATTCAAGTCGTCGCCAATCGCTTCTTTAAATTTCTGCTGCCATTTTTTCGCTTCTTCGCTTTCAATAGCCGTCGCTTTACCCATCAGCGGATCCGTTTTTTTGTGCAGACTTTTCAACGCTTCCCGAGCACTGTCCAGCGATTCAAAGCTGAAGTTCAAATAATTGCGGTAATGGCTTGTCAAGGCGAACAAACGATAGTCCAGCGGGTTGTAACCTTTATCGACGAGGACGGAGACCGTTAAAAATTCGCCTGAGCTTTTGCTCATTTTTGCACCGTCCAAGCGCAAAAATTCCCCGTGCATCCAGAAGCGGCTAAAAGGCTTTCCCGTGGCGCACTCGCTTTGGGCAATTTCATTGGTGTGGTGCACGCGGACATGATCCGTTCCTCCGCAATGGATGTCGAGAGTCGGACCGTTGTATTTCATCGCCATCGCCGAGCATTCGATATGCCAGCCCGGAAATCCGACGCCCCAAGGGCTGTCCCATTCCATCAGGCGCTTTTTGTCTTTGGGGCTGAACTTCCACAGGGCGAAATCCGTCGCGTGGCGTTTTTCTCCCATGTCGATGCGGGAACCCTTTTTCAAATTTTCCACATCCAGTTTTGCAAAATCCGCATAACGCGGAAACTTGAGGCTGTCAAAATAAATGCCGTCGGAAGTTCTGTATGTGAATCCTTTTTCTTCTAGGTTTTTCACCAGTTCAATTTGTTCCTGAATGTGATCCGTCGCGCGCGTCCAACGGGTCGGCTCTTGAATATTCAAGGCGTGCCAATCCGCCATAAAAGCGTCAGTATAAAATTTCGCAATGTCCCAGACGGATTTTCCCTCGCGGGCGGCACCCTTCTCCATTTTGTCGTCGCCGGTATCGCCGTCGCTTGTCAAATGCCCGACATCGGTAATGTTTACGATGTGGTTCAATTTATAGCCGTAATACTCCAGCGTTCTACAGAGCGTGTCTTCGAAAATATAGGTGCGCAGATTGCCGATGTGCGCAAAATGGTAAACGGTCGGACCGCAGCAATACATCTTGACGGTATCTTCGTCGGGAAGAAGGCTGAACGGTTCTTTTTTTCGAGATGCGGTGTTGTAGAATTGAAGTGACATAGTGCGGTAAATGTAGAAAATCGAAGGGAAAGGGGAAAGAATGCGGTATCCAATCAGCGCCTATCTTATCAACACTCAACCTTCGGGAAAAGCATCTTTAAAATTGCTAAAACATCAAATTGATGCTTCTTGGAAAGCATTCCAAAAATCTTAAACAATTCCACGACAAGCCGAGATTCTTTTTCCCCAATTTCCCACAGCCCAAATTCTTTGCACTTCAATGTCCTTCCCACAACAGGCATTAGATCAGCCTTTAAAGAGACTATTGGAATGCAGACATAAAGCATCGGCTGAACACCAACAGCACGCTGTTTTTCCCGAATTACAATTTCAACAGCACATCCATCAGAAAACTCCCGCACAACAAGCGGATACGATACATTCATTTCAGAAAAATCCAAATCATTAATTCTTTTCGACAAAGGCTTTGTACGAGCTATTGAATAAACCGAATCAAATAAACTTTCTTCGCTAAATTCGCGAATTTCATCATATAAACATTTAATGGTTTTCTCGTCACACAAACCAAGTTTAACGGAATAAAACAAAAGCTCGCTCAACTCATAGGCATATTTACATTCGCCTTTGTTGTTGCAAAATGTTTGACATATAGAAGTTTTGTCCTCATTTTCTTTGGTTGCCAAAAGATCATAGCCAATTTGCCATTCTACATACATATTCTTTTGAATATTCGTCTTGCGAACAGCTATCGGATTCCCATATTCCAAAAATGAATTTCTCTGTTTTACGCGAATTTTCCCTGTTGGTTGGGTCAAAGGGATTTTCACTGATAGAGGGACTTCCAAATTTCCCGAGAAAATTACTTTTGCTTCTTGAGGCATTTGCTCACTTCCTTTTTAATATTCGATCAATATAATTCCTGACCCTTTCTTCTTCCCCACTACGAATTTCAATTTGTTCATTGAAAATATCCGGATGGAGGCTCTTGGAGACGCGTACGACATCGTCCGCGACGTTTCCGAACGTTTCCTTGTCGAAAGGCACATCGAAGTTTCCCATCCAATAGGGAACTTCGGCATAACGCTTAAAGCAATCGACGTAGCAGTAATAGGGAAATTTTTCGGGGTCCACGTCGACGGCGTTCGCGATGCGGTCCGCGATAAAAGTCCGGCAGCGCTTCAACGCGTTGATGTCCCGCAACGTGTAAAAAAGAATCTCCGGACAATAACGCTTTTTCCCGGGATATTTTTCCACGAAATCGGAAACGTAATCCCAGTCGGAAAGCGAAAACGCGTTTCCCTCGACCGTTCGAAACCGGATTTTCCAAACATCGTCGAACCGGATTCCGCGTCCAGGCGTTCTCTTGTAAAGCGCGACGACGACGGGAAATCCGCTCGTCTTGGACGTTCCCGCAAATTCGCGGCTATCGAACACGATATGCTCCAAGAGTGAATAATTTTCGAAAAAAGCGCCCACCGCCTTGAAGTTCGCCTTTTTGATCAGATAGGAAAGCGGATGCAGAATCGCCGCGTAATCCGCTTCCAACTTGTCGTATGATTTCAAAAAGGAAATTCCGAGGTCGCGGGATTTCAGGTCCGCGTCGACGGGAAGTTCGCTTCGTTTGACACCACGATTGATCTGCGACGTCACATCGTTATACGGCGGATTGCCGACGACGACAAGGGATTCCCCATTCCGAACGCCGAACTTTTTCCGGGACACGTCGAACAGCGCGTTTTCGCAAAACGTTTCGACCTCGGGAAAAAAACGTTGGACGGTCCGCAGCGCCACTTCGTCCGTATCGTTTCCCAAATAACGGTTTCCAGGTAGGGATTCCCGCAATTCGAAGAACGCGCCGTATCCGCAGGAGCTGTCGAGCACCGCGCGCCCGGAAGAAAGCCCGTATCGAACAAGCCATTCCCCGACAAGCGAAACGTATTTTTTCGGCGTGTAAAAACTGCCCAAGTTGATCCGTTCCGCACCATCGAGGTGGGACTGCGTGTGAATGTCCATCATTTCCCGTCAGTTCCTTTCCGACGTTCGCCTTTCAAAATTCAGCCAGTCGAACATCGGCAAAAGCGCACGGCTCTGCGGATTTTCCGAATCGGCGACATAGCGTTTATAACTTTCAAACGCCTGATTTTCGAGCGACGTCTTGTCGATATACAAATTTAGCCAGCCGGCCATCGAGATAAGTCCCGTGATATGCTTGATGACCAGCTCGTCGTTTTTCTCTGAAGCGGCGGCAATCAGTTCCGACAGTTTTTTGTGGAACATTCGCCCTGTTCCGCCGAACGAAAAATTCGTATTCAAGGATTTTGCTTCGTCCACCAGTTCGTGCACTTCATTCAAAAGCGTTTCATCGTGCGCTTTCAAATAGCGCAGCGCCATTTCGTGAATTTTGGCATTGATCTCCAACGATAAAGCTTTGCGCATGGTGTCCGTCAGCGTGTGATCCCGGTCCGCCAAAGAATCGATGGAAAGTCCGTTCTGAATGGCAAAGCCGTCAAACGCCTGCGTCACCTTTTCCAACCGGGAATTGGTCAGAAGCTGGTTAATGTGCCGCAAGGAATCGCTCATCAAATTTCGCATCCGGACAATATAAGCTGTCGGGAATTGCATCTGCAAATCCTTCACTGTCGCATTGAAATTCGGAATAAACGAAACCTCTTCGGGACGCACGCCACCAAACACAACCGCAGTGACCCGCCCCATGGTATCGTTCAAAGCCAGAATTGTCGCTTCGGTCGTTTCACCAATGTCGGCGTCGTCAAAAGAAGCGTGGACAATTGTTTCAAACTTTCGGGAGCATACAACAGAAGCTGTCAATCGAGAATCCAGCTGGGATTTTTCTTCAAATTTTTCCAGTCCCAGATGCAGCACGACAGCACGCTCTGCAAGTAGCTTGAACGCAACAGGCATATCGGGCATGGCATAGCGGACAAAAACCTCTGTTCCGCTCCAACGATGTTCATTGGAAGTCGCGCGACCCAAAATGCTCAAGAACTGATCCCGCAGCGGATGATTGATGGGCAAGAACGGGCGCAAAAGTTCCAAAGCCCTTTCCGCATAGCGCATATTCTGCACTGGTTCCAAGCCCTCAATATCATTGAAGAACCAGCCGCAACTGGTGAACGAGAACATGCTGAATTTTTCCACTTCCAGCAGACGAATCGCCGTCGTTCTCGCCTTTTTATCTTTAGGGTCTTTTAAAATTTTATTCAGGAATTTTTCCTTGCGCTCTTTTTCTTCGGGCTTGACCAGAGCGTCTATGTATAAATTCCGAGCGTCCCACGGCGACACCGCCGAAATTTTTTCCATTTCTCGAACAAAAACATCGTCGGCAAATTTTTTGAGGAAATTCATCGCGTCACGCAACGGCGTTCGCCATTTTTGGTTCCAATCCGCACCGCCGCCTGTCGAGCAGCCGCAATCCCGATACCAGCGACCGACTCCATGAGCGCAACTCCAAGCGCATCCTTCGGCATGGGAGTTTTTCAAGCGCACTTCGAACTTCGGCGGGAATTTTTCCAAAAACCATCCGAAATTCACCGGCACCATATTGTGCTCGGGCGCATAATGCTGAAAAAGCCACGCCGCGCACATATCGCCAAAGGGTTCATGATGGCCGTAAGATTCGCCGTCCGTTCCAATGCTCACCAGTTGCGGTTCATCCCGGTTCGGGTCAAAGCCGTCTTGAATTCGCTTGCCGAAAACATTCGCATCTCGCAAAAGATGTTCAAAGCCCACGGCGCTTGAAAGCCAGGGATTATAAAAGAAAACGTCCAAATAACCGTCGCAAATTTTTTTCCCTTCTGCATCCACAGGGTAAATGCGATAAGGGCGAGTCGTATCGATGTCCGTATTTTCGCAGCCTTTCCATTCCGCATTTTTGACGTCCAGCGGACGGAAGCATTCCGCCTGCGTTGGGGAAAGGATGGTAAAGCGGATTCCTTCACGAATCAAATC
The DNA here is from genome assembly GCF_900167415.1 of Fibrobacter intestinalis. Taxonomy (GTDB): domain Bacteria; phylum Fibrobacterota; class Fibrobacteria; order Fibrobacterales; family Fibrobacteraceae; genus Hallerella; species Hallerella intestinalis. Next base: position 52,442 of record NZ_FUWU01000003.1, read on the forward strand.
GACAACGACGTCCATATTGATGGCGGTTTCCGCAAGCCACATCGCTTCGGGCTTTCTGCCAAAATGCGTTTCAAAATCCCGAATGCCCCAGCGGATTTGCGTAATGCGATCTTCCGGAGAAGCCAGCGGCATGATGATGTGATTGTAAACCTGCGCAATCGCATTTCCATGTCCCAAGCGTTTCAGCGTTTTGGCATCGGCTTCCTGAATGCGGCGGTAAGTGTCCGGCAAATGCGTCCGAATCCAGCCCATCAGAGTCGGGCCCATATTGAAACTCATGTATTCGTAGTTGTTCACAATGTCCTGAATGCGACCGGAACCCGAAAGGATTCGGCTTGCAGCATTCGGGCTGTAACACTGAGCAGCAATGCGATCGTTCCAATCGTGGAAAGGAGCCGCACTCGGCTGGTTTTCAATTTCCCCCGTCCACGGATTTTCGCGAGGAGGCTGATAAAAGTGTCCGTGAATTGCAAAGTAAAGAGGTTGCGTTGCCATTTTTTACCGTATGAATTAGAGGATTAACATTCCGTCGCCATAGCTGAACAAATGCAGCCGATGTTCCACAGCATATTTGTATGCAGCAAGCGTGTTCTCGCGTCCATAGAACGCGGCGACTAAAAGGATTAAAGAACTTTTGGGCCAATGAAAATTGGTGAGGAGACCGTCAGCGATTTTGTAACGATAGCCGGGATAGAAAAAAGCATGGGTCACGCCCGTCTGCGCCGAAAGCGTGCCGTCTTCTTGCGCAATGGTTTCGATAACCCGAGTGCTGGTCGTTCCGATGGGAACAATTCGGCCTCCGTTTTGACGTGCGCCGTTGATGATGTCCGCGTTTTCCTGCGTGAGTTCGTAATGTTCGCCGTGCATTTTATGCTCGCGGAAATTTTCAGTTGCGATATTCTGGAACGTGCCAGGTCCCACATGAAGGGTTACTTCGGCGATTTTGACGCCTTTCGCTTTCAAGTCTTCCAGCATCTGGCTGTTAAAATGCAGACTCGCCGTCGGTGCCGCAACCGCGCCGTTGTATTTTGCAAAAATCGTCTGATACGCTTTTTTATCTTCTTCGTCGTCGGGGCGAGCGATGTATGGCGGCAAAGGAACGTGCCCCTGCTCATTCATCACCTTTTCGAGTTCCACAGGGGTCGCTTCAAAGCGAAGAACACGAGCACCATCAGGATTAATTTGTTCTACATGCGTTTTAATGCCCGCGATTTCCAGTTCCCGTCCCACCGGAAACGCTTTGCCTGGACGCACCCAGGCTTCCCATCGAGCATTTCCCGCTTCATCGGGAAAAAGGGTTTGCACCAGCAGAATTTCAACTTGCCCACCATGCAGAGTCCGTCCGAAAAGACGCGCAGGAATCACTTTTGTATTATTGACCACAATGCAATCGCCCGGACGGAAAAATTCGACAATCCGAGGCGCGGGAACAATTTCCAACGGACCTTTTCCATCTTTGGGACAATGCAAAATTTGCGTTTTTCCTTTTCCCGGCGAACGACTGGCAATCAATTCCTTGGGAAAATCAAAAGCGTAATCGGATAAACGATCAGAGATCATAAAGCCTTGCTCGATTCCTTTAATTGTTTCCGAAGATTTTCTTTTAAGCTGGACGGTTCCAAAATTTTCACCTGCGGCAAGATGCTCAACAGCCAGCCTTCAAAATCCGGCGTGTCGCAAATGTGCATTTCTACGGTGAACGGCTGCTGCTTACGGATTTTAACCGCCGGATTGAAGTGCGCCTCGCGGAATTGCGTTTGCAACCAAAAGGCTTTCACTTCCATAAGCACTTTGATTTTAGGGTAAGACGAACCGGTGAATTTGCCAAAGCAATGACTGTACAATTTTTTATAGTCGAACGGAATTTCGGGGAAGAAAGCTCCCGTTCTGCGGAAATTCCGGATTCGGCTCAAAGCAAACAAACGGATTTCTGAATGGAGATCGGCGACCAGATAAAGAGTGTCGATGCGCAACACCAATTTCAACGGACACACTTCGTATTGTTCCTCTTTACCGTTTTCCCTTACCGGCACATATGTCAGCAAAATTTTCGCCCGCTCCTTGATTGCCGCCAAAAATTTTTCAATTTCCGTTTCCCTAAATTCCAAATGTTCGCTGTATTCCGAAAAAGGTCCCAAATCGACAATAAAATCCGAGTCCACATTGATGACTTGATTCAGCGCATTTTCAGCGGAATCATCCCCGCAAAGAAAATCAATGGCCTTTTTGACACTTTTGCTGTGAGCGGAGATTCCAATTTCATTCAGCACTTTCTGCACCGATTTGAGTCCACGAATAATCGCTTCGGGACGCCGACTCGCCACAGGCTGAATGGAAAACTTTTTTGAAGACTTGTCTTGCCGAAGCCCGCAATTTTCCGCCTTGAGAGTTTCCAGATAACGATAAATCGTTCTCGCGTCGCATCCCATATAATCCGCAAGTTCTGCAATCGAAGCGGGCTTATTCGGCAAGCTCAATCGCAGTTTCACCTGGTTCAATTTTTCATAAGTCGATTTAGGCATGATTTCTCCTCAGTCGCTCACCCGCAAACGGGTAACGATTTTGATTTTGTTTGTAATCCTGTTTGCAAAAAATTCCAGCGTTTTTTTTTGCAGGTGATTTTTTACACGGCCTTCTACCAGAAGCCCTTCCGAAAGCGGAATGACCCGCAGGCAGAATTTGATGAATTGCGTTTTCAACAATTTTTCTAAAGCGTTCGCTTTGCGCCAAAGCGCAGCCGGCGATTCTTCCACTTTTTCCAGTTCCAATTTTAACCGGCGAATGCCAGCAATGTTCTGCAATTCCTTTGTGACCCCATCCAAATCCGAACCGGCAAAGTAGTAAGCATTTAGCGTCAATTCACCATTTTCCGCATGGAGATCGTAGTAAAACAGCGGCGATTTTTCTTTTTCCAAGATGCGAAACGCGTCGCGGCAAATATCGGCATCGGAAATCGGAGTTCCTGCATATTTCACCGAAAGCATATCGACTACGCCGCGAAAATCTGAAAAGGACTTTACAAATGCAAGAGCGTTTTCCTTTGTTGGCAAATCGGCGACCGATCCGTAAACGTAGGCAATGTTACGCACCACGTTCAACCGAAATTCCGAAGACAGGCCGGGAAAATTTCGAGACATCTCTGCAGTCAATCGTTTCAACAAAACATCATCCGGAAGAGCCTGTTTTTTTTCGGGAAGAGTGATAAAAAGTACTTTTCCACCTTCCAAACGCACGACAACTTTTTCAGACGACTTGTCCAAAATCCGTCCGACAACAAATCCCGTCGCTTTTCGCAAAACGTGATAGACCGGATCGCCGAGCAAAACCGAACCGATTTGCGCCGGCAAAAGTTTAAATCCCTGTGGTGCTTGTTCGTTATATCGAGACAGCAGCGGCCTAGAAAATTTTTCCTGTACGCCGACCGATTTTAGCATCACCGTTTCTTCTTGCTTGGTGACGAACAGTCCGGAAATCTGATTCGGACGAGGCCTTCCGTCGATATACACCCAATCTCCGGGAAGCAGACGATTCTGGGAAAGGAGCTTGGCATATTCGTCTTTGGATTCATTGCCGCCCAAATACATTTCACCCGCAAACGCCACGAAAAAAGTTCCACAGGCATTGCACCGACAAACAAACGGAACATCCTTGGAAATTCCAAAGCGCTTGGAAAACGCTTCTCTGGCTAAAATCGCATGAGCGGTAATCGCCCCGCACTTCGCACAGAAAAGCGGCATTTCCCACAACTGATGAATCCAGTATCGGAGCATTCCGCCTCGAAAATCATTCCTGCATCAAAGGTTCCGCGTTGGCAATGCGGCGAATCGTTTCATCCTTGCCGACGACTTCAAAAAGTTCCCACAAACCGGGACCCGCAGTAACTCCAGAAACAGCCAAACGGACAGCACCGACAAGTTCTCCCAATTTGCAACCGCGCTTTTCGGTAAGCTTCACAAAACCCTTTTCGATTTCGGGAGTTGTAAACGGTTCTACGGACATGAGCATTTCGCGGACAGAGCGAGCGATTTCACGACTGCCTGCCGCCCAATGTTTCCGCCGTCCCTTTTCGTCATATTCCGTCGGAGCCTTAAAGAAGTACACCGCCATATCGGCCAGATCCTTTAAGAAATGCGCTCGGGGCTTCAACATCTCCACAATCGCATTGAGGCGTTCAGCAGATTCGCCCGCAACCGAAATTCCCTTTGCCTCCAGGCCCGCAACCATTTCTTTCAAAAGGACTTCATTCGGCGTCGTGTGAATGTGCTGCATATTCATCCACTGCAATTTCTTTTCGTCAAATTTAACCGCCGTCGGGTGGATGTTTTCGAGTTTGAACGCTTGAATCATCTCGTCCAAGGTCATCACTTCCCGATCGTCCCCCGGATTCCAGCCGAGAAGCGCCAAATAGTTCACCATCGTTTCCGGCAAATAGCCCAGTTCGCGGAATTCGCCGACCGAAACAGCCCCGTTGCGTTTGGAAAGCTTCCCGCCATTTTTGGAATCCAAAATCACGGGCAGATGGCACCAAACCGGAGGTTCCCAGCCAAAAGCCTTGTAAAGCAGAACATGTTTGGGCGTTGAACTAATCCATTCATCGCCGCGCAAAACATGAGTCGTCCCCATCAGATGGTCATCCACGACGCTCGCAAAATGATAAGTCGGAAAACCGTCCCGCTTGATAAGAACCAGATCGTCGAGCACTTCGTTTTTATACTCAATGCGCCCGCGGATTAAATCTTCAAATTCGGTAGAACCCGATTCCGGAATTTTAAAACGGATGACCGCCTTTTCCCCAGCGGCGATTCTCGCTTCCGCTTCTTCCCTTGGGATATTTCGGCAGTGCCTATCATAGCCCGTTTCCGGAGCTCCGGCCTTCTTTTGCGCCGCACGAATTTCGTTTAAACGTTCTTCCGAACAAAAACAATAATAGGCCATCCCGGAATCCAGCAGTTTCTGAATTTCCCGATGATAAATTTCCAAACGTTCGCTCTGGAAATAGGGACCACACGCCCCTTCACAACCCGGACCTTCGTCCCAGTTCAAACCGAGCCATTTCAAATCCCGCAACAAATCCTTGAGCGCCGCTTCATTGTAACGCTTTCTGTCGGTATCTTCGATGCGCAAATAAAAAGTGCCACCCGTCGCTTTGGCAAAAAAGTAATTGTATATTGCCGTACGGGCTCCGCCGACGTGAAGAAAGCCTGTCGGGCTTGGAGCAAAACGAACTCGAACCTGATGCGTTTTTTCGGACATATAAACCTCAAAATGATAAAACGTTCCACAAAAGATGTTTTGACAAAGTTTAACAAAATCCAGGTTTTGAAAGGAAAATGCGGGAGAAAAAGTGCGCAAAATTCCCATTAAAGCCAGAAAAATCACCTTTTTTCCAAAAAGACAAAAAAATCGAAAAAAAACACTTGACTTTTTATTTGCAATTATTATAAATTTAGAATAGTTACAAACAACGGGCTTGCCATAAAGCCCACAACAAGGAGACACCTATGAAAGTTTGGGTCTGTACTGTTTGCGGTTACGTTTCTTTTGGAGAAGAACCTCCTGAAGTTTGCCCGCAGTGCAAAGCGCCAAAATCCAAGTTCAAACTGAAAGAAGAACAGAAAGAAGGCGGAAAAATCGTTTGGGCTGACGAACACAAAATCGGCGTGGCCAAAGGTCTTGACGAAGAAATCGTCCAAGGGCTTCGAGAAAATTTCACCGGAGAATGTACGGAAGTCGGCATGTATCTGGCGATGAGCCGCCAAGCCGACCGTGAAGGATATCCTGAAGTCGCCGAAGCCTACAAGCGCATTGCTTTTGAAGAAGCGGAACATGCTGCCAAGTTTGCAGAACTCCTCGGCGAAGTGGTCGAAGCGGATACCAAGAAAAACCTGGAAGTCCGCGTCGCCGCAGAAGCCGGCGCTACCGAAGGCAAACTCAAAATTGCCAAGCGCGCCAAGGAACTCGGTTACGATGCCATCCACGACACGGTTCACGAAATGTGCAAGGACGAAGCCCGTCACGGCGGTGCATTCCAAGGCCTTCTGAATCGTTACTTCAACAAGTAGTCATCTTTACAAGAGGAAGGGGGCAGGCCACTGCTCCCTTTTTATTTTCTATGAATCTGTCGGAATCTTTGAAAAGCAAGAACATACGCCCGTCCATTCAACGGATGCGCATTTTAGATTATTTGCATTCGCAAAAAAATCATCCGACAGTCGATACGATTTACGAAGCTCTGCATCCCGAAATTCCAACTCTTTCCCGCACGACGGTTTACAATACGTTGCAGACTTTTCAAAAATGCCATCTGGTTTCCGCTTTGGACTTTGGCGACGGCAGCATCCACTATGATGCGGACACTTTTCCGCACATCCACTTTAAATGCCAGGAATGCAACGCCATCCACGATGTATTTGTCGTTCCCGAAGACATTCAAAAGCATCTGGAAAAAGGAACCATTCTGACTTCTTCTCAATTTTACGCTTTCGGCATTTGTGCAAAATGCGCTAAAAAATCCCGGTGAATAGGCTTGTCGCCATAAATATCCTCTCCGGCTTTTAAATCCTCCGCCGAGTAGCCGCTGTAAATTTGTAACAATTCAATTTGTCGACGGGATTCGTCAAAGGAAAAAGCAATCCGGAAAGTCCGAAACGCCAATTCCGCTCGAGACCGAATAGAATCCACCCGAATCCGACGACGCGAAGCATCCAACGGAGAGTGGCACAGCTGGCATTCCGCAAAACTTTGCAAATCCCAACCGCAGGCTGCGGTAATCCAATCGCTCTGCGCTTTAAATTCCGGCGAAGACAAAACCGTCCACTCGGGCGAATTTTGCAAATCGACCCAACCCGGTTTGGCTTCGGGGAAAGCATCCGCCTTGGGAATATACGGTTTTATATCCAAAACGGGAGTGCCATTCAACAAGTCCGCTTCATCCACATTCAACGTCAGATTTTCCACGGACAAAAGTCGAACGCAAGAAATGCCGATGGGATTCGGGCGATACGGGCTTCTGGAAGCAAAGACGCCGACACGTTCATGATCTATTGGAGGAACAGGCGGGCGCACTGTCGGACGCCAGCCCGCATTCCGATGAAAAAGGAACAGAACCCAAATCCGTTCAAAGCCCTCGATATCCCGAAGAGCTTCTTCGAAGCCCCGGTGAGGCAAAAGCTCTATTTTCCCAGGATGCCCGCGAAAAAAAACGCCTTGCCGAGGAACTTCGTATTTGAACGACGCCTTGCTCGTGAAATAGCCGATTTCCTCAACGGTAAAAGGCATTTTACTTTTTGACAGCGGTCATGGTCCTGCTTCCGGAACGAATCGTGTAAACGCCCGCTTTTAAATTTTGCAAATGCAGAACATGACCCGATATGTCCGACGAAGAAAGTTCGCCTTTCCAAACCAGACGCCCCTGCATGTCATAAATTTTTGAAACGCCGCCAAACTTTTGTGAAGCAACCTGCACACGCTGCGGAATGGAAGCGTCACTGCAACCCGTCGCAAAAATTTTAGAAATGTAAAATCCCGAAGCATTGCTGTTGAATTTCAAACGGGTCGAAGCATTACCGGCTTCCTTTTCCAAAGAAATCGACGTGGAAACCCAAGAGGCACTGCCCGCCTGAACTCCGTATTTGTAATCCACCCATTCCGCGCCCACGCCACCGATATTGACATAGGCCGTCGTATCGTCTGCGCTGTGCATGACAACCACCAAATCCGAACACTTGGCAAAATTATCCACCTGTTCCGCAGAAAACGCAAAATAGGCGTGCTTGTATCCGCAATCACCCTGATCACACCCCGCCTGTTTCACAAAAACATAACTTGAAACGCCATCGACCGTCGATGTTCCATAAACCGGAGTTGAAAGCGACGAGTCGGCGGACCAGCCTTCCGCCGTCGAAGTTTTGCTGTAATCCACAATCATCAGCGTGTCCGACGAAGACGGCTCCACATAACTCGGGTCGCTCGTTTCATCGACACAAGTCTGCACACTTGGCGCGCTCGCCGTCTGGGTGTAAACGAGAGAAGTAATGGAACGAGCCGGCAACGCATAACAGCCCGCTATCGTGATATTTTTGCTTTTCGCTCCATTTTCCTTGGATTGCACCGCAAGAGCGACATTCATTCCCGAAACAGTCGGCGCATCTATGCGAATTTCGGTATTTCCTGTATTGACAAGCACCAGCGTCACCGAGTCGGCGTTTTCACTCTTAAAAGCGACGGTTTTCAAATCGCTTGCCGCCGATTCCGTCGAAACGACACTCCAACCCGGATTCACAAATTTGGAGTAATGGCGCATCGCATGATATTCCGGAGAGATGACGATTTCGTCTTTTTCGCAACTTCCCCAGCCCGCAGTGCAAACGCCTATCAGCTGACCTTTGCCTTCGCCCCACAGCAATTCCCATGCGATATAGCCGCCGAGTTTTCCATCCGTAAATCCCACCTGCATAATGTGCGCGAGCCCGACCATGTAACTTTCCACACCGTTTTCCGCCATAGAGCAGAATTCCGTCATGATAATCGGTTTCGCATCCGAGCCGTAATTCTGGGCAATCGCCTTCATCGGGCTGCGGAAATTTTCGGGATTTTTGTAATTCGCAAGAGAGTTGTCGTTGCCGTTTCCCGCATGGTACAGATGGTAAGCGTAACCGTCCAATTTAGAATCGTCCAGTTCCTTCATGTAGTTCTGAAAATTGCTGTAACCGATGCCGAGCGGCTCCGGTCCAAGAATTTTAGGGGCCCCCGAAACCGTGTTCATCGTATCGCGAACAGCGGCCAGAGCCTGCGCATAGCCCGCCATCGTAGAGGTTTCTGTCGGGCGAAAAAGCGTTTCTTCATACTTGGCAAACATATCGGGTTCGTTCTGGATGCTGATGTAATCCGGAGCGATTCCCGCCGACTTATACGCCAAAAAGGAGCGTTTCCACCAGCTCGCAAACTCGCTATAGACGTAATTCCCATAAGGATCTGAAGAAGACGACTTAAGAGTCCCCAAAGTAGAGTCCCCCACATTACCCATTACACTCCCGCTCGGCTTCAAACTCGCCGGAGCCGACCAGCTGGACATTTCGATTTTCAGATGAGAACCCAAACGCTGCTTTGCCGCCTGAACGATTTTCACGTCGTCAGCGATGCCTGTCGTATCTTCCTGTTTCCAGTTTCCGATGCGCAAAAGGGAAAGGTTCAATCCCGTAAATGCCGTATCGTAAAGAGCCTGTTGGTTTGCTTCCGAAAGGTGCGTGATCCAGCTCTGGTAATACACAACTCCGCCGCCAAAGCCCACAATTTTCTGAGCCGTTTGTTCGGGATTCACCGTCACCGTTGCCGCAAATGCAAAGGATGCGGCACATGCCACACTCGCTAAAATTTTCCATTCTCGTTCAAGCACAAAAAACTCCTTTTTTAATGGCTTTTAGAAAAATAAATTCATTCTTGGCAAAGGGATGCCGCCTTATCTATATATTGCTGAAGAAAAGTCGAATCGGACAACGCTAAACGAAGCCATTCCGCCAAAGTGAACTTTTGATCCAATTCTCGGACAAGGCAAGAACAATCCTTCTTCGAGGCCGCCAGCAAGCAAGAATCCATCAGATATTTTTTCAGCTCCGGCGTAAATTTTTCCGGCATACAAGAAAGGAACATCTCCATCAGCAGGGAATCTTTTTGCGCATCCTCCCGGCGAAGAATTTCCAACAATTTGCGCCAATTATCGCCCGCAATCAATTTCTGATAGCCGCAATCACAGATTTTTTCGGACTGTTTCCGCCCCAAATAGGGCAACAGTTCCACGGCACATTCCGCGACAACCACATTCTTGTATTCCGGCGATTCCAAAAGGAGCGCAGCAAAACCCTGCACCAAATCCGCATCGACGCCCAAAGCTTCTAGAGCCGCCGCCTCTTCCGGAGACAAAGCGATTTCTGGAACCTGAGCATCCTCGCTAACAGCCAGCGAACCGAGCGACGCCCCCGACTTCATCGCCGCATCGCATTCCGCCGACGCCTGTTTTACAAATTTAGAAAATCCCAAATCCTCTTTGCCGCGACGCATCTTGAGTTCAATCGCGTCAATCTGCGCTTGGGAATACTTGCGTTCCACCTTGGAAAAAACGCATTCGCAAAATTTTTCGGACGAGCCACCAGCCACGCAGCTTTCCACAAAATTGGACTCGACATTTTCCGAAAGAGCCGCCAGCGCCAACGAAACCGCAAAGAAAAGAGAAAGGAACATTCGGCAAATCATGCAGCTATTATAGAAAAGAATCGTTTCCTTTTCGCAAGCCATCTCGCTATTTCCGGGCGTTTCCCGCCTGCGGCGGGCCGCTCCCTAGCGTTATCGCCTTCGGCGTCCGTTCAGCCAAATTTCCAGAAATTTGTCCGAACCCATCCGGGCGTCGGTCGATTAGTTATTAGTTATTAGTTATTAGTTATTAGTTCCAACTCCTAACTTCCAACTAACTTATTTCAGAAAAGTTCCGCCGCACACCTTGCCGCCATTTTTTAGAGTTCTTTCATTCCCAGGACTTTCCGATTTGTATATGCTTTCTATCGGCGGGTTCTTTTCCCGATTTCTTTTTTCAATAATCCTTAAATTTTATATGTTTATCGCATGAAATTCAAAACGTCATTTTCGTGCATCGTTTTTAAAACGATTTTCCTGATTACTTTTGCGGCGAGCGTCGCTTCGTCCGCAACTTCCAAATCCGAAAAGAAAGCCCCTGGCGATTTTTACGAGGAACTTTCCCGGCTGAACAAAGTTCTTTCGGAAATCAATTTGAAATATGTAGAAAGTGTGGATCCGGCGGAACTTTCCGAATCGGCGATTCAAGGAATGCGAAACATTTTGGATCCGCATACGGCGGTTTTCGCCCCTAAGGATTACGAGGATTTGAAGGTTTCGACGGAAGGGGAATTCGGCGGCGTCGGCATTACGATTAGCCTTCGCGACAACATCCTCACGGTGATTTCTCCGTTGGCGGGAACGCCCGCTTTCAAATTGGGCATTCGAGCTGGCGACCGCATTATGAAGATCGGCGGCAAAGACACGAAGGGATGGACTTTGGACGAAGCGGTTGGCGAACTCCGCGGAAAAGTCGGAACCGATGTGACGATAAGCATTGCACGAGCTGGCGTGACGGATTTGATGGATTTTACCATTACCCGCGCGAAGATCGTCGTCCACGCCGTTCCTTACAGCGGAATGCTGACCAAGGATATCGGCTACATCAAATTGGCTTCGTTCTCCTTGAAAACCCGGGAAGAAGTCGTCGATGCCATTCAGCGTTTGCAGAAGCAAGGAATGAAAAAACTCGTTTTGGATTTGCGCTACAATCCGGGCGGACTTTTAAATCAGGCGGTGGAAATCGGCGAACTCTTTTTGAAAAAAGGGGATTTGATTGTCAGCACGCGTGGCCGGACACAACAGACAGAAAGTCGCGCCCATAAAAATGGAATCGTGTCTCCGGATGTGCCGCTAGTCGTTCTGGTAAACCAAGGTTCGGCAAGTGCCGCAGAAATTGTATCCGGCGCTATCCAGGATTGGGACCGCGGTCTGATCATAGGCAGGACGTCTTTTGGCAAAGGCTCCGTGCAGACGATTTTCCCGCTGGACAATCAGGGTTACGCATTGAAGCTGACGACAGCCTTCTATTATTTGCCATTTGGCCGCTGCATCAACAAGCCGGAAAACGGCATTAAAGGATTGAAAATCCGCGAAGAGGAAGCTCTGGCCGAAGAAGAAGGACTGGATGAACCGGCGGACTCCGTAAAAGCGGCAAGCGATACTGTCGCACAAGACACATTCTTTACCAATGCCGGGCGCAAAATGTATGGCGGCGGCGGGATTACGCCCGACGTGGACGTGGAACTGGACCCGATTCCTTGGGTTGTTCAAGTGCAAGAACGGATGACGATGTATTTCAAATTCGCCGTCAAAATCCGCCCCGGTTTGGAAAAGCAAGGCGTAAAAATCGACGGCGACTGGCAGGTTCCCGATTCCCTGTTTACGCAGTTCAAAGAATTCTGCCTAAAGGATACCAATTTCACCAAAATCAAAAGCAATTCCATTGCGACTCTTGAAATTCTGGAAAAGGATTTGATTCGCGAACAGAACTTTATGGGCGATTCTTCCAAAACCCTTTCCGACACACTTCTTAGCGCACAAGTTAACTCTCTTCGCAAGGCGTTGGAAAACGATCGAAACAAACAGTTTGAAGAGAACCGCGAATATATTATGGACGGCATTAAGCGGGAACTTCTGACGGCCATTGTGGGAGATTCCGCCAGCACGGCGTTTGTACTGAAAAAAGACGCCCAAGTCAAGGAAGCGATTAAATATCTGTCGGATATGGATTTATACAAAAAGACGATTAGCGCTCCGACAAAATCTCCAGCGAAGGGCAAAAAGAAATAGCGCAATGTTTGCTGTAATGGACATAGCGGCAGAGAGCCTTGGACATTATGTTCGAAAATGTTTTGAAACGGTCCGGGGTTACTTTGTATTCATGTGGGAGCTGGGAAAAAGCATTCCCAGTTCTTTTCGCAATTTCCATACCATTGTCGAACAGATGTACATTACAGGGATTACAAGCATCCCTGTGGTTTTTGCGGCGAGCCTAGCGACGGGAGCGATTATGGCGTGGCAGCTCGCCTACCAATTCGGAGACATGATTCCGCTGGTATTCGTGGGAATGGCCGTCGGAAAATCCGTGATGGTCGAGCTGTGCCCGATTTTGACGGCGATGGTTCTGGCGGGTCGCGTGGGAGCTTCGATGTGTTCGGAACTCGGCACAATGGCGGTAACAGAACAGCTGGACGCCTATAACGTTCTCGGTTTGAATCCCTACCGTTTTCTGCTGGCACCGCGGCTGATTGCCACTGTCGTCATGCTTCCCATCTTGACGATCATCAGCATTTTCATCGGCATCGTCGGCGGTTATGCGACAGCGTTCCTGTACAAGGAAGTGTCTTTTTCCACCTTCTTTTACGGCGTTCGAATGTTTTACGAAGACTGGGATTTCGCCGTGGGACTCATCAAGGCAGCACTTTACGGATTTTTCATTGCCAGTTACGCCTGCTTTTTTGGATACAATACGCACAGTGGAGCAGAAGGCGTCGGAAAAAGCACCAAGGCGACGGTAGTTGCCGGCATGACCAGCATTCTAGTTGGCGGCTTCGTTCTCTCCAAGTTGTTGCTCGTATGATGTTTGCCGAAGATTGTCCCAAAAAACGCAGAACGGATCCCAAAGAACATAAATTGAAGAGTCTAACCCATGCGGGAGTCATCCTTGCCAAAGTTCTTTCCGCAGGCGCACTGGGAGAAAAGCAATACCTTTTCAAGCTGGTTTCCAACATCGAAACCCTTTTTGGAAAGCCGATGTCGGAGCACTTGAAAATCGTAGATTTACAGGATTCCGTTTTGGTGCTAAAAGCCTCGAATTCCGTGTGGAAAAGCGAGTCCGCCTACCAGAAAAAAGCTATTATTGAGCGTTGTAACGGGCTCTTGGGCGTGAAATACGTCAAGAATATCCGATTCGTTTAATTTTGAAGTACAGAGGTTTTCATGGCAGAAGAATATAGTGGCTCCAGCATTACCGTTCTTGAAGGACTGGAAGCTGTCCGGGTTCGTCCGGCGATGTATATCGGTTCAACCGATTCCGTGGGCCTTCACCATCTTGTTTGGGAAGTTGTAGATAACTCTGTCGATGAAGCGCTGGCCGGTTTTTGCTCCCATATCGAAATCTCCATTTTGCCGGGAAACGGCATTCGCGTCGTCGATAACGGGCGCGGCATTCCGACGGACATCCACCCCAAGGAGCATGTGGGAACGATTCAGGTCGTCATGACGAAATTGCACGCGGGTGGAAAATTCGACAGCAATTCCTACAAGGTTTCTGCCGGTTTGCACGGCGTAGGCGTGAGCTGCGTAAATGCGCTCTCTACAAAACTGATTGTGACCGTTCGGCGAAATGGCCGCATGATTCAGCAGGAATTTTCTAAAGGAAAGCCTCTTGCCGAGCAAAAGGATATCGGGCCTTCGGACGGTTCAACGGGAACGACTGTGGAATTTTATCCGGACGACAGCATTTTCACGGAAACCGTTTACGATTACAGCATTCTTGCAGAACGCTTCCGCGAGCTGGCTTTCTTGATGAGCGGACTCCGCATTTCCTTGTCGGACACCCGCACTCCAGACGGAAAAAGCGATTCCTTCTATTTTCCGGGCGGCGTTTCGGCTTTCGTCAAATATGTGGATGAACATCGCAAGCCGCTTTTCGATGAACCGATTCACATTTCTACGACAGCGGGCACTTATCCGCTAGAAGTCGCCCTCTGGTATAACGACGGCTACCAAGAAAACTTTTTCAGCTTCGTGAACAACGTGAATACGCATGATGGCGGAACGCACGTCACGGGATTTAAAACGGCGATGACCCGCATCATCGGCAAGTATGTGCAAGAAATTCTGCCCAAAGGCAAAAAGGATACGCAGATTGCCGCAGACGATATTCGCGAAGGCCTAACGGCGGTCATTTCGATTAAAATTCCACAGCCGCAGTTTGAAGGACAGACCAAACGCCGTTTGGGAAATTCGGAAGTTGCCGGTTTGGTGAACACGGCTTTCGGAGCGAAAATCGACGAGTTCTTTGCGGAAAATCCGGCGATTGTCCGAGCGATTGTCGATAAGGTTTACAACGCCGCGGTTGCTCGCGAAGCGGCGCACAAGGCTCGGAATTTGGCCCGGCGCAAAAATGTTTTGGAAAGCGGCGGACTTCCGGGAAAGCTCGCGGATTGCAGCGAGCGCGACCCCGCAAAATGCGAACTCTTTATTGTGGAAGGTGATTCTGCAGGCGGTTCTGCAAAGCAAGGGCGTCGCCGGGAATTTCAGGCGATTCTGCCTTTGCGTGGAAAAATTTTGAACGTCGAAAAAGCGGGACTGGACCGAGTGCTGAACGCGGACTCGATTCAGGATTTGGTGAACGCTTTGGGCTGCGGTATCGGCAACGAATTCAAATTGGAAAAATTGCGCTATCACAAAGTCATCATCATGACCGATGCCGATGTCGATGGTTCCCACATCCAGACGCTCCTTCTCACCTTCTTCTTCCGCTATATGCGTCCGCTTGTCGATGGCGGTTACGTCTTTGTCGCCCAGCCTCCCCTTTTCCGTTTGTCGCAAGGAAAAAAGCTCATTCGCTACATCTTCGACGAAGCGGAACTGGCAAGCGTTGACGCTGCCGAAAAAAAGAATTACGACATCCAGCGTTACAAAGGTCTGGGTGAAATGAATCCGGAACAGCTCGCCGAAACGACGATGAATCCGGAATCCCGCATCATGAAAAAATGCCATATTCGCGATGCGGTTTTGGCGGACAACGTTTTCAGTATGCTGATGGGCGAAGACGTGGAACCTCGCCGCAAATTTATTGAAGAAAACGCCTACAAAGTCATCAACGATTTGGACATTTGATTTTGCCATGAATTTTTCCGGACACAGTTCCTTTCAAGAAGTGCTTCAGACCGCCCGAACGCAAGTTCAGGAATATCTGAACCGGGCAGATGAAACCATTGTCGCTGTCGCGCGTTCGGCACCAGATGGCGTTTCAGAACGCATGATGAAGCTCATTCAGCGGAAAGGAAAAAAAGTTCGCTCCACGGTTCTGGCCCTGATTGCTACGGCGGGAAAGGAGTTGCCGGAAGTGGACCGGGTTGCACAAGCCTGCGCCGGCATTGAATTGCTGCATTTGGCGAGCCTTGTCCACGACGACATTATTGACGAAACGACTCTCCGCCGCGGGGAACGCACGGCCCATGTGGAATGGGGCAATAAGGTCGCCGTTCTGATGGGCGATTATATTTTGTCTCAAGCGATGCGGGCGGTAATTCACGAAAAAGAACGGGAAATTCCTTTGGAATTGTCTTCGGCAGCAAATCGCCTGATTGTCGGGGAAATTTGCGAGTTGGATTCCACGGGAGACGTGAATATTTCCCTGGAACGCTACAATCGGATTATCGAAGGGAAAACCGCAGCGTTAATAGAAGCCAGTGCCCGAATAGGAGCATTCATTGCGGGATTTTCAAAAGACGACGTGGAAAAATTTGGCAAAATCGGTTCCCATTTCGGAATCGCCTTCCAGATTATCGACGATCTTTTGGACTATGGCGTCGGTGCTAGCAATTTGGACAAAGCCAAATTCACGGACATTTCCAACGGCCTGACGACTCTTCCGCTGATTCTTTATCTGCAACACGAACCGGAAAACAACAAGCAGGCGATGCAAGAACTTTTAACGCGAACCGCCGAAGCCGGCGTTCCCGAAGAAATCTGCCGACGTTTGCAGAAATCCAGCACTTTTGATAAAACGAAAGAGATGGCGATGCAGCATATTATGGATGCGTCGGAAATCTCGGATTCTCTTCCCAAAAATGAGCATATCGAAACGCTCAAAGCGTTCTTGTTGTCGATGGCGGAACGCGGAAATTAAAATCGGATTTTGGAAGATTTTCTTTCACAACTCAACAAGGAACAGCTGTCGGCGGTAGAAACGACCGAAGGCCATATACGCGTGATGGCCGGAGCAGGAACGGGAAAAACAAAAACACTGACTTCCCGATATGCGTATCTGGTTTCGGAATTGGGAATTTCGCCTGCAAACATCTTGACGGTTACATTTACCAATCGAGCCGCCAATGAAATGAAAAGCCGGGTGCGAGCGATGCTCGGCGATTTGGATTTGGGATTTATCAGTACGATTCACGCATTTTGCACCCGATTCTTGAAAGAAGAAATCTACCGGCTGGGATATCCCAAAAATTTTATTGTGATCGATACGGAAGATCAGCGGCAAATGTTGCAGCGGATTTTTGCCGATATGAAAATCACCCTTCGCGACACGACAATGCGACGGACAATCGACCAAGTGCTGGAAGGAAAGAAAATCACAGACGATTACATTTCGGAATTCATACGCAATTCCAGCGAGGAGCTGTTACAAAAAATCGCCGCAGAACCCGAAAAGAACAACCAGATTTTTTTGCGTTATCTTTACGAACAAAAGAAAAATTACGGATTGGATTTTAACGACCTCATCAATTTTACCGGTTACATTCTAAACGTTTTTCCAGAAGCTCGAGAAGCGTGGCAAAGCCGGATGCAATATGTGATGGTGGACGAATTTCAGGATGTGAGCCAAAAGCAATACGCCATTGCTCAGACGCTTTCTGCAAAGCACGGCAATCTTTTTATCGTCGGCGACAGCGACCAGACGATTTATTCTTGGCGCGATGCACACGTGCAGCTCTTTTTGGATTTCGACAAAAAATATCCAGATGCCAAAACGATTGTTTTGAAAGACAATTACCGCAGTACGCCGCAGATTTTAAAAACGGCGAACTCATTGATTGCACATAATTCGGTGCGTTTTCCCAAGGAATTGCGCGCATTGCATTCCGACGGAGCGAAAACCCTCTACTTTCATGCGAAAAAACCTCAAGATGAAGCGAATTGGATTGCGGATACAATGGGAAATCTGGTCTCTCAAGGAGCAAGCCTTGGCGACATTGCCGTTTTGTATCGATCGCATTTTATGTCCCGCGGCATCGAAGAAATTTTGATTCAGCGAAAAATTCCGTACCGTATTCTTTCGGGCATTTCCTTTTACGAGCGCAAAGAAATTAAAGATGTCATCGCTTATTTAAGAATGCTCACGACACAGGACGACATCGCTTTTTTGCGCGCGATTCAAACGCCGAGTCGAAAAATCGGCAAAAAGAAAATCGAATTTTTGAAAGAATACGCCGAAGCGAATCGCATTTCCCTTTACAATGCTCTTCTCGAAAATTTGGACAGTGAAATTTTTCGGGGAACGGGAGCCAAGCGTTTTGTTCAAGCGATTGCAGCCACACAAAAAGGAATGGAAAACAAACCGATGGACGACATCCTCGACGAAATTCTGGATCTTTCGGGATATACGGAATTTATTCGGATGGATGCGGAGCAAGATCGTCTGGACAACATTGCAGAATTGAAACAGTCGGTGGCGCAAGCCGCTCACGATCCCGACGCCAATCTGGAAGATTTTCTTTCTCGAGTCGCATTATATGGAAATTTGGACAAGGAAGAACGCCGAAATGCGGTTAAATTGTTGAGCGTCCATGCTGCAAAAGGTTTAGAATATCCGTTCGTCTTTGTAACGGGACTTTCCGAAGGCTTATTCCCCAGTGCGCAAATCGAAACGGCAGAAGAAATGGAAGAGGAACGCCGAATCGCCTATGTCGCTTTCACTCGAGCCAAAGAGAGGCTCTTCCTTTCGGAAAATGAAGGTGGCGGCGACGCGAATTTGAGCAAATTTCCCTCTCGCTTTATTTTTGAATCCGGAGAAGAAAATCTGGAATTTGTGCGACCTCTTCCCGACGACTTGCGCAAAAATGCGCTGCGAAAAATTCAGCAGAGCGAAGAGAGTTTACAACTACTGCAAAATCTGTTTTTTGTCGGCGACCGGGTTCGGCATAAAATTTTTGGAGAAGGAAAGATAACAGCCGTCGATATCTCGGCGGCTGCGTATGTGGTTCAATTTGACAACTTGAAAACGCCGCGAAGCCTACAATTTTCGGCTAAGCTGGAAAAATTGCCGGATTGAAAAGACGATTTGAAATTTACGATTCAAAAAGCCAAGTGGAAAGGTAGCGTTCGCCGGTGTCCGGGAGAAGTGCTACAATCGTCTTGCCCTTGTTCTCGGAACGCTTGGCTATCGTGAGGGCGGCTTCCAAAGCGGCTCCGGACGAGATGCCCACCAAGAGCCCTTCTTCTTTGGCCGCACGGCGGGCGATATTCCCGGCTTTCACGTCGTTCGTCAGGTAGATTTCATCGACGACTTCGGGATTGTAGATCTTGGGAACGAATCCCGCTCCGATTCCCTGGATCTTGTGCGGACCGGCCGGCTTCCCGGAAAGCACCGCAGAAGTGTCCGGCTCGACGGCGACAATCTGCACGTTCGGATTTTTGCTCTTGAGGAAAGTGCCTACGCCGGTGACGGTTCCGCCCGTGCCCGCGGCAGAGACGAAAATATCGACTTTGCCCTCGGTGTCCTTCCAAATTTCCGGGCCCGTTGTCTGGATGTGCGCTTCCGGGTTGGCGGGGTTTTCAAATTGCTGCGGGATGAACGAGCCCGGGGTCTGGGCGGCGATTTCGTTCGCCTTCTCGATGGCCCCCTTCATGCCCGCCTTGCCGTCGGTGAGTACAAGTTCCGCGCCCAGCGCGGCAAGGAGCTTTCGGCGTTCGACGCTCATGGTCTCGGGCATGGTCAGGATGACGCGGTAGCCCTTGACGGCGGCGACGTAGGCGAGGCCCACGCCTGTGTTTCCGCTGGTCGGCTCGATGATCACGGAGCCTTTCCGGAGCTTCCCTTCCTTCTCGGCGGATTCGACCATGTTCAAGGCAACGCGGTCCTTGACGCTGGAAAGCGGGTTGAAGGACTCCACTTTGGCATAGACGATAGCTTCGCTGTCGTTCAGCTTGTTGATGCGGACCAGCGGCGTGTTGCCGATTAAATCGGTGATCTTTTCGACTTTCATTTTTTTCTCCTTGAACAGAGCCAGCTTGCTGTGCTAGCGTGAATTCGACAATAAAATAAAAAAGCGAAGACCCCCTGGACCTTCGCTTTATTTCAAAGAGGAAATGTTTTACTTGAGGCGAATCGGCAAAGTCGTGCGATTGCTATTCAAATCCAGAACCAAGAATCCAGTTCCGTGATAATTGGTTTCGATCGAAATCGAGTTCGCTCCCACAGAAGAAACAAAGTTCTGCGAAGCGATAACTTGACCGATACTATTGACGAGCTTCAGAGTTCCTTGAGAGGCGCGGTTTGCATGGAACGAAGCACTCAAGATGCCCGATTGAACTTGAACGTGCATTTTGCGATCAAGAACAACAGAGGCCGCCGGACGTTGGATAGCGGAAGTTTGCGGAACGAGTTCGCCCGAAGCAATGCCTTCCAGAGACGGCAATTTCTTGTTGAAGTCTTGCAGGACAACCGAGGAACCGTCCGCCTTGTGCAGTACGATGTTGTCGATTTCAATGGTGCCGGAAACCTGCATCCCATAGAGGTTAAGGCCTATTGCGTTCACTTTGCTTTTGTCGGAGATGTTCAGACCGTTGGCGTCGAGTGAAACCGTATAAGTTTGCCATGTCGAAAGGATATCACTTTCAGGAAAATTAAAATCATCCCACTTCCAGTCGGCTCCGCTCATCGCGAACAGGCTGAGAGAAGTCCAAGCGTATGCATTGCAACTTGCACCAGAGCAGGGCCCCGCCGAAGCGACATTCACTTTCGCTTGGAAAGAAATAGCCACATAATCACTCCAATTAACTCCGTTCAAATCAATGCGCATGGTTCCAACTTCGTTGGAATCCGATTGCTGGCTTGTATAAGTGATGACGAGTTTCTTATCATTCGTATCCAAGCTTGCTTCCACAAACTTATCGATGGAGTTTCCTGCGAGGGTGTCCAAACCATAGGCTATGCGCATGGCGTTCAGTACTTCGTAGTCTACAATGTCGCCGACGTTGCCCGCGAATTTGGATTGGCGATGAAGAATGGTCATGTTGCCGTTACCTTCGTCGCCGGTGTCCCAAACGCAGGGAACGATACCATGGGCCTTTGCTGCTGCGGCGACATAGCCATACCATGCAGCGCGTCCTTCCAGATGCAGTTTCAGGTTGTCACCAGAAATTTCTTCCAGACGCTTGATGGCACCCATTTCGCCAATTACCACAGGAATGCCGTTATTCACAAAAGCGTTTTTCAACAAATCAAATTGTTTGTCGATATGAAGCTTCGTTCCAAGCGTACTTTCCGAAGAACCCATATTATGCTTGGTGTCGGTGCTAGATTCCATTCCGTCAAAGTAATAGAAACAGGGTCCCCAGCTTTCATCTTGGGTCATCAAAGAATACTGATAGGGGTAAAAGTGGGCTTCCGCCATAGTGTAGCCTGTGCCAGCAGGATCGGTGGGATAATTATCCGCAAGGAGCTGGTAATAGTCAATTTCGGTATGAGGCATCTGAACCACGACTGTACGGGTAGAGTTATTTCCGCCTGTTGCACGGACAGCCTTAAGGCACGCTTCATGATACAATTTCAGGACTTTCATTCGTACATCGTCAAAAGCCCATTGACCATTTACTCCTGGAGGATTCCAAGGGTCGTTTACACCAGGCTCATTGGCACTGGCGAAAATCAGCTTTTCGTTGTAATCCTTAAACTTGTTGGCGATTTGCTTCCAGTATTTTTCTTGCTGGGCGGCAATGGCATTGGCGTCGTTATTGGCTGCATTTCCGTTGCGATCAAAACCGCTGCCGTCCCAGACGTGGTCTTCAAGCCAGCCGTTGTCCCAGTGGCTGTTCAGGATTGCATACATGCCATTGTCGATGACCATGTCCACGACGGTTTTCACGGAATCCAGCCAGCCTTCGTTAATTACGCCATTCGTCGCGTGGGAATCCCAGGCGCAAGGAATACGGACCGTGTTGAATCCGGCGGCCTTAATGGATTGGATGTATTTGGCGGTGGGAAAATCGTTGCCCCAGGCTGTGAGTGTGAGATTCCCCGGCACTTCCATGGTGTTGCCGATGTTGTAGCCTAAGCCCATATTGGCATAAACTTCTGTTGCTTTAGGAAGCGCAAAGGCACTTGTCGCAAGGAGCGACGCAGCTGCCAAAGAAATCAGTCCTTTCATAAAATACCTCTAGACGAGAATGTTGTTTTCCTTAAATTTAGGTCTTCGCAAGGAAATCCGCAATAGCGTAAACTTTTGTTAATTGCAAGTTTTTTTGCAATCGGAGCCATTTCAGTCTGCGCATTTTTGCCATTTTAGCACATTCCCAGCAAACAGGGGAACTGCACCGTCGATATTTTCAGGAACCGTCCACGGTTTTTGAAGATAGGTGCAGCATTTTTTTGTGCGTTCAATGCCATAAAAATCAGCGCCAAATCCAGCGATAAAGTCCGGAAGTTTGTCCAATGCGCCGTTCCTTTCAAAAATTTCGATCAAGATAGGAACCGCAACCGGAGCCGAATAAACGCCCGCCGCGCCGCAAGGACCTTCCTTTTTTCCTTTTTCGTGCGGAGCGGAATCCGAACCGAAGAAGAATTTTGGATTGCCGCTGAAAGCCGCCGCCCGCAAAGCTTCCCTGTCTTCGGGACGTTTCGGCAGAGGTTTGCAAAAATGATGCGGATGTAAAGACGCACCCACAATGTCGTCGAGGGTGTGCAACAAATGGTGAACCGTAATCGTCGCTGCTACATTGGACGGCAAGCGAAGAACGGCGTCAACAGCCGCTTTTGTCGAAAGATGTTCAAAGACGATTTTAAGCTTTGGAAATTTCCGAGCAAGGCATTCCACCCGTCGGATAAAAAGCGATTCCCTGTCCAAGCAAAACGCTCCGGGTTCTTCGCCATGAATGCACAGTACCAGCCCCAACTTTTCCATTTCAGCAACGACAGGGAAAATCGATTCGAATTCCGAGACGCCGTCTTCGCTGTTTGTCGTCACGCCCGCAGGATAATATTTTCCGGCAACGGCTCCGGCATCTTTTAATTGTTGCAAATCGTTTGAGGAAAGTTGCGCATTCAACTTGAACGTCATCAAAAGATCCAAACCCGGCGCAGCGTCATGGATTTGTTTCCGGTATTCGCAAAGGCTTTGCGCACTGGAAATCGACGGAACGGTATTCGGCATCACGAGAATGCGACCAAAATCCTGTGCAACGGTTTTGGCGTAATGCGCAAGCAATTCACCTTGGCGCAGGTGAACGTGAAAATCGTCGGGAAGGGGGAGCTTCAAAGAATCCATGCTATTTCTTTTCTATCCAGTTGTAGCGTCCGTTGAAACGGACTTTTTCGGGAACGACTTGAAAGGTGCAGCTGATTTCGACACTTGCATTTTTGGGAAGGGCGGCAACGCCAACAGCGGTTCTCGCATGGCGACCATATTCCCCGAGAATTTTGACGGCCAGTTCAGATGCTCCGTTCAAAATGGCGGGCTGTTCATGGAAATCTTTTTCGGATTGTACAAATCCCTGCATTTGAACCAGACGCAGGGTTTCTCCTTGTTCTAAAAGGGTCATGGCCGCAGCCAGATTGTTCAAAAAGCAAATCGCAGCAGCGTTTTTCGCTTTTTCGGGGCTGATTCCCGTGGGAACCTGTCCACAAAAGTCGGACAAATCCCCATTTACCGAAGGGAGCTGCCCGGAAACGACGATGGTTTCGCCAAATCGGGTCGCCGGGACATACGCGGCAAGCGGAGCTGGGCAACTGGGGAGCGCAAAGCCGAGTTCCTGCACTTTCTTTTGTATTTCTGTCATCTAGACTCCTTCGCCGCTTTTCCTTTGCCACGGCATTTTGACAACGGCAGTTCCTGCTGCTCTTTGTAATTTTAGGAAACTTTGCCCGCTTTGTAACGAGTCGAGGGATTTTTTTATATTCTACACTATGCGTTTTTCTTTTCCCCTTATCGTCTTTTCAGTTGGCGTCATTTTTTGGGCCGGATGCAGCACAGAATTGGATTCTCGGGGAGCCGAGCGTCTGCAATTCAGTTTAAGAACGCCCCCAAATGTAAAAACGATTTACGAAGTCATTTTGGGAAATCGGGAAGCCAAGAAATATCAGGAAATACACGGCCCGGTGAAATTTATTTTGCAACGCAGCTACATGATGCAAAAGGACGAAAGCGGAAATCTTTTGGAACCGCATTTTTCGGGAACCGTCAAAATCCACTATCTTCCCAATGGGGAAGTTGCCGATTTTTCCAGCTTTGACAGTTCGGGAACCATCAATACATTTGCGCAGGTAGTCCACAAAGCGAACCGTCGAGAAATTTACGTCCACCTTTTTGATGCAGACAAGGACTTTGTCTATTTTCTCGCCAACGACAATCGGATTATCGAAGAAAATTCCAATCCGTTTTATCGCCAGAGTCCCATCGATGGTTCCTGGAATTCTTCGGACGGACACCTTTCTTGGGAAGAAAACGGCAAGCATCAGATTGTGGCAGTTACGGGTTCTTCGCCGAGCGTTCAATATCGGCATTTATATGAATACGACGAAAGGGATTCCCTGGTGCGCATCGTGGCTCTGAACCCAGATGGGAAAAAAATCGGCTCTTTGGAAAGGCATTTTAAGGACGGCGTTTTGCAAACGGTGCAATTCCGTTTTGACGAGCGCATTTTTTATCCGGACCTTTTGAACTGGACGGAAACTTATTCCTACGATGCCCAAGGCCGCTTGATACGTGTAATTACCAAGCATTCCAAAGCCTGGTCGCCCAAAAACGACACGATTCGATATGTCTATCGGGACAGCGTGAATTTTTCCGCGAAGAATACATATCGGCATGGAGAATGGGAATCTTCGACGGTGTTCGATTCTTTGGGAAACGCCACGTTCATTGAAACATTCGGTTCTTTTGTCTATGAAGGTGCAGACGGAACCGCCGAGTCCTACGACGCAGAGCGCATTGTCCGCGAAATCCACTATTACGGAGAGGCGGGAAACGGGGATTCCGCTTCGATTTCGCCCATAAATTCCCGAAAAGTCTCATGGGTTTCGCTTTCTGCGGATGAATTTTTTCGTTCTTCTCCCGATTCGGCATATTATTGCGAGCGGGATAAAAACCGAATTCGCTGCCGCGAGTTGCGCCATGTCCCAGGAACGATTTTTTTGAATTTCGTGGAAAGCGTGATGTATAAAAATGCGAGCGAAGTGTATTTGAAACTCAACAGCGGTCGTGCATCCAAGCCGATGCTCTTTTCCCACGGGAAATGCGCGGCGTTTATTCCAGAATCCAACGAACTGCTGTTCGGCAATGCGCTGCTCTCTTTTAAGCGTTATCCCTTTGAACAATTTTTGGGCGATACGCTTTCGTTTTCATTAAATGATTTTCCGTGCGAAGCGAAATAATCCCACGACTCTAATCGTCGATTTCAACGATTTTGCGGCTGTTTGTGGACCCCGTGACAACGCGGACGGCACTTTTCGATTTTTTAAAAAATTCAGCGATGACTGCGCAAACCGCTTCATTCGCTTTCCCTTCAACGGGGGGAGCTTTCACATCCACTTTATACGAGCCATCGGGCTGCGGAACGACTCCTTCCCGCTTGCTCCGTGCGTGAACTTTAATGGAAATTCGCATTTTAGGTCGCTTTTAAAAATTCATTTTCAAAAAACGGCGACGACTCGCTTTTAAAAAACAAGAGGTTTTTCGTCGTCCGCTATTTCCGGGTTCTGTTCTTTTTCCATAGCGGAAAGAAGATCGGCTTGGCTTTTGACCATAGCGCGAATCCGAATAAAATAATTAGTGCGAAGTTGGCGCAATTCTTCGATTTCGGCCCGCAATTTTTCGGCTTCCCGGCGGGTATTTTCAATCTCGTGCTGTGCGCGCGTTTTCGCTTCGGCAACAATCAGTTCGCCTTCTTTCTCCGAGGAACGCTTGATTTCATCCATGGTCTTTTGCATGGTAATCGCAGCATCCTGAATCGTCTTTTCAATTTGCTTGTAATAGTTTACACGTTCTTCGGCGATTTTCAAACGCTCCGTCAGATCCGTGCGGACACGTCCAGATTCTTCAAAAGCCTTGGCTGCGGTTTCCAAAAAAGCCTTGACTTCTTCGGGATCAAAGCCCCCAAAACGTTTGGAGTGAAAAGTCTGATTGCGGATGTCAAGCGGTGTGAGTTCCATAGAGGCGACCTTTTTAGGGAAGATGGACGCATTTCAATATAGAAAATCCAAAAGTACTTGTCGGCGGCTTCTCGTTGCCAAACGCCAATGCTCGTTTTTCTTTTTGGTTTGAATAAGCGCTATTCAAATCGCAAAGCTTCAATCGGGTCAAGCCTGCTGGCTTTTCGGGCGGGATACCAGCCAAAAAACACTCCCGTCACAAAGCAGACGCCAAAACTGACGAGCACGCTGGAAAGAGTGATGCTCATCGGCCAATTTAAAATCCACCGGATGAACGCCGTCGCTCCAGAGCCCAAAAGAATGCCGACAAGTCCTCCGAGCAAACTGATCATCACCGATTCGAATAAAAACTGCAAAAGAATGTCGCGTCCGCGTGCGCCAATCGCCATGCGCAACCCGATTTCCCGAGTGCGTTCCGTAACAGAAACGTACATGATGTTCATAATGCCGATGCCCCCGACGAGCAAGCTGATTCCTGCGATGGCAGTAAGAACCAAAGAAAGCAGGTCGGAAGTACTCGTAATCATTTCAATCATTTCTTCTTGGGTGTGCACTCGGAACGGTTCCTTTTCCCCGCTCCAGGAACGACGTTCTTTCAAAATGGAAAGAATTTCTTCGCTGGCCTTTGCCGCATAACCTTCACCAATGGAATTGGCGTAAATCGTGCGAATATCCGTCGTCGCGTTGAAACGTTTCATCACCGTCTGGTAGGGAGCAAAAATGACTTCATCCTGATCTTGTCCAAAATCCCCCGAGCCTTTGGCTTTCAATGTGCCGATAACTTTGAGGGGAATGTTTTTGTAGCGGATGGTTTTGCCGATTGGATCGGTATCGGGAAAGAGCGTCGAAACGACAGTCTGCCCGATGACGCAGACTTTGGCAATGCGGTCGGCGGAATCGTCGAACATCACGCCGTTTTCAATTTCGTAATTTCGGATTTTTAAATAGTCCGTGCTGATTCCGGTCAAAGAAACGGATTCATTTTTATTGCCGGCAATCGCTTGACCGTTCGCCGTAACGACAGGAGAAACGCCGTTGATATATCGAGCCTGATGGCGAAGGGCGACAACATCTTCTTCTTCCAGCGTTTGCGTGGAGGAACTGGCGTCCAGCTGAATCCCGCCACGGCGTTCTACATTGGGCATGACGACGATAGCATTCGTTCCCATGGCGGTAATTTTTTCTTTGATCGAACGCTTGGAGCCTTCTCCCATAGCGACCATCGTGATGACCGCAGCAACGCCGATAACAATGCCCAAAACAGAAAGAAATGTCCGCATCCGATTGCGCAGCAAAGCCCGAAAAGCGATTTTAACGAGAGTCGTCGGATTCATAGGGGCTCCGTTTCTTCAAAAGTTTCGGCGGGCGGCAACGCTTCGAATGCAGCTTTGGCACTTTGCACATTTTCATTCGGCGAATCGCGCCGGATTTGTCCATCGCGCAAAACGATTGTGCGCGTGCTGAATGTCGCAATATCCGGCTCGTGAGTCACAAAGACGATGGTTTTCCCACGAGAATGGAGTTCCTGAAAAATTTCCATAATTTCGTAGCTCGTGCGGGTGTCCAAATTCCCCGTCGCTTCGTCAGCAAGAATGATGACCGGATCGTTTACCAGAGCTCTTGCAATAGCGACGCGTTGCTGCTGGCCGCCCGAAAGTTGATTGGGCAAATGATTCATTCGACTTTCCAAGCCGACGCGTTTCAACGCGTTAAACGCTCGCTCCCGGCGTTCTTCCGCAGCGATTTTGGAATTGTACAAAAGGGGGAGTTCCACGTTTTCAATAGCGCTTGTACGAGAAAGCAGATTGTAACTCTGAAAAACAAATCCCAATTTTCGGCAGCGGATATTTGCCAGAGATTCCGTTTTCATTTTTTCAATATGTTCGCCGTCCAAAATATATTCCCCGGAAGTCGGCTTGTCCATGCAGCCCAAGATATTCAACATGGTACTTTTACCGGATCCACTCGTTCCCATAATGGTCAGAAATTCACCTGCGCAGACATCAAAGCTCACACCCCGCAGAGCATGTACCGTTTCACCGCCCATTTTGAATTCGCGGCGTAAATGGCGAATGGAAAGAATTGGACTACTCATGATACCTTTAGATGCCTGAAAAGAAAAACGCGTTGCAAAAAAACATCACCCCGATATCCGTGGGTGATGTTCTGAAATTTTTGCGGGAAATTACAGTTTTTTGACAACCAGCAGATGGCCAGGAGCCTTGTTCGGATCCAGTCGCACAAAATTATGCGCCCCATGCCAAACATAAGATTCATCCGTAATCAAATCCTTGATAAAGAAGAACGCGTCTTCGGCAAGTCCCAGCTTAGACATGTCCAACGAGATGGTTCCTTCCTGGGCGTTGTGCATATCCATGTTGGCAACGCAAAGGATGACGTCGTTATCCTTCTTTTTGGAATAGACCATCAGATTGGAATTGTCCGCGCTATGGAAATCCAGGTTGTCGTATTCCTGCAAAGCGGGATGGTTCTGGCGGGCGTCATTGACCCTGCGCACAAAATCCTTGATACTTACCGGAGCATTCCAGTTGTGAACCTTATACTGGTATTTTTCGCTATCCCAAAGTTCTTCTTTTACCGGCGAAGGAATGTTTTCGCAAAGCTCGTAGCCGTTGTAAAGCCCGGTCAAGCTAGAAAGCGTTCCCGCCAAAAAATACCGCTGCTTGAATTGTGCAGGCCCCTGATTTGCCAAATACTTCGGGAAAATATCCGGTGTCGTCGGAAAAAGAATGCCACGCATGTATTCTTTGGCATTGCTCTGTGTGAGTTCCTTGAAATACTGTTCAAATTCCCACCTTTGTTCACGCCAAGCAAAATAGGTATAACTCATGTCAAAGCCGGATTTCGCCAAACGGTGCATCATCTTGGGGCGAGTGAATGCTTCGGCAAGGAAAACGAGTTCCGGTCGCTGCTCCTTGATTTCGCGAATCAGCCATTCCCAGAACGGGAACGGTTTTGTATGCGGATTGTCGATGCGGAAAATCTCGATTCCCTTGTCCGCCCAGAAGAGGATGATGTCCCGAATCTCTTTCCAAAGGGCCTTGTAATTTTTGTTGTAATAATCGAACGGATAAATGTCTTCGTATTTTTTGGGAGGATTTTCAGCAAATTTAATGCTGCCGTCCGGCTCGTGATAGAACCATTCCGGATGCTTTTTCGCATAGGGATGATCCGGGCTGCAATTCAAAGCGATGTCCAAAGCCAGCCGCAAACCTTTGGAACGCGCCGTTTTGGCAAAATGTTCAAAGTCCTTCATCGTCCCGAGTTCGGGATCCACGTCAAAGTGCCCGCCGAATTTGTTGCCGACGGCATAAGGGCATCCCGGTTCCAGCGGTTTTCCCTTTTTGTCGGTTTTAGCGTGAAGCGCATTGTTGGCACCTTTGCGGTTGGTAACGCCAATCGGGTGAATAGGAACCAGATACACCGTATCAAATCCCAAATCGCGGATATAGTCAAGCTGGGCTTCGCAATCTTTAAAAGTGGCGCTCTTCGTATCGCTTTTTCCCTGACTCTTCGGCCACATTTCATACCAGGTTCCCGCGCGCGCATAAACAGGATCCACTCGAAGTTCAAAAAGGGCACTTTCCGTTGGCGTGTCCTCGGGATCGATTGTCCAAGCGACAATTTTATAATCGTAGTAACCGATGCTGTTCACGACAAATTCGCCCGCCCACATATCGTTATCGACAAAGTGCATCGGCGCTTTGCGCCACCGGCGTTCATTCCGCAATTTATAATAGATAGCGGCGTCGTATTTTTCATGGCTGTGGCGGAAAATGTCCGCGGTGATTTGAACGGTGTCACCGGGTTCGCGCTTGATGGCGAATCGCCCGGCATCTATGGATGGCTGGATATTTTCAATGACAAGATTGTCTTTTTTTTCCGGAATGGCTGCCATAGTTTCCTTCACTGTGTTGAATCTTTGGACATAATGTAGGAATTTTTTGGTTTCCAAGCGGGAAAACACAGGGATTGTCCAGTAAAACAAAGAAACTTTTTACAGCCTGAAAAAAAAGAACCTATGTTATCTGAATGCTTCATATTTAATAGAGAACGAGGGCGTCATCGACTGCGAAATGAAAAAATTCCAACTGTAAAAAAGGAGGAAGAATTTTTTTCGCAAAGAAAATTTTTGAGATGGGCGTGCCCTGCCGACGGCAGGTCGGCGAGTTCCGGGCTATCTTCCAGTCGGTGCTACGCACTGGCGCAAGTGCCACCCTTCGCATGCCTCACGCAACGCCATTACTGAAACAAAGGAAAGGCCATCGTTTTTGAAAGTTTTGCATCCTTGCCAGCCCGCACCCGCGCAAAATACACTCCCGACGGAAGCGCAGAAAGATTCAGCGTCACGCTTTGTGTAGAGCCACTCCACAGCAACACTTCCCGATGATTCACATCAAAAAGGCGCACTTCCCGAACGTCGGCATTACAGAGCACCATCAGATTTTTCCCGGACAAAGAAATTTTCAACGCGGAAGGCGGTGCAGGCATCGGTCGCGCCATTCCCAAATCTTCGTCAAAGCCCACACCCCGCTCCTCGACAAATCGCGAAAGAAGCCGAATGTAATTGGTCTGATAACCAAGACTGGGTTCCGTCACTTCCCAAGAATTGAGAGGCCAGCCGTTATTGAAATTCCTGTACATTTTTGCTGGCGGTTCACCGGCAGGTTGCGAAAAGGCATAGCACAATTTATTGTTTGAAACGCTTCCGCATCCTTTCTTGCTGTTGTCGGCGTCATATTCAGCACAGCAGGCATCCCAGCTGTAACGGGCATTGGGGCCTCCCGTCAAATAACCAGGCGCAGGTCCCGGAGTCGAGTTACTCACAGAATCCCACTTGGGCGAGCCATCGTTAAACCAAGTGTGGTAAAAAGACGACACGCTTTTTTCCGCACCGTAACGGGACATATTGGAAAGGTAAACCATGCCGAAAGGATTCACGCCGTGCAAGTAGTGCAAGTATTCCTCGGCAGCGTTGTGCCAGGTTGCCGCATCGGTTCCAGAAGTCGTTTTCAATTCTGCCATTTGGTCAAAGAAAAGTCCCCCCGCCGATTTTGCCGAATTGGAACCCCAGTTGTAATCCCGCAAATACGCACGATAGCCATCTCGTTCCAGCTGTTGCACAAAATTCATAGATGTAGAAAAGGCGTTCACAAATTTTTCTTCGATTTTTGCCTTCACATTTTTATCGGCGTCCTTGTAACCTAAATACTGGATATACATCTGGTGCTGTGCATGGCGATACTGATCCATCGCCCAACTCCCATAAGTTGTCATCAAAGGAAATCGGTCGATGCTTTCGTTAAAGCGATTCAAATAGGCAGCATCCCCCGTCAATTCATACAGGGCAAAATCCGCAAGCACTACAAGTCCAAGCCTGGGAGCCGTCGTTTCGTTTTCTTCCACTTCCTGCTGGCCTGCGGCAAGCCCTTTTGTCCCCGCCGATTCCAGATTGTTAAAAAACATGGAATCCGGATGCGCTTCCGCCCAGGCGTAAGCGCGCAAAGCCGCGTCTTGCAATGTGGCCGCATATTCCGTATTCTTCCGGAGCTTTGCTACAATCGAACCCAGCGCAAAAGCCTTTGCCGCCGAATAGGCCGAAACCGCATTGGGCGCTCCGTAATAAGTGCGGCCTTTCGCTGCCGAAGGCGGAGAAGCGTGAGACTCGCCCACCACGGAAAGCACCGAGCCGTCCGCATTCTGCATCCGAAGCAGATGGGTCAATCCCCAATTCACTTCGTCCAAAATATCGGGAATGCCATTCCCCGATTCGGGAATCCCGTAATCGTCAGTAAAAGCCTTGGGCCTTTCCAAATAGGCGCGCAACAGCATTTCCACATAGTTGCCGTTCCAGACCGTATATTTGTTATAATCCCCGGCGTCAAACCAGCCTCCGCTCGCATCACGCTCCGTCGCCGCATTGGTGGAATCGGTGAAAAGGCGGGCCGTTTTGTCTTGAGCGTGATTCATGCCGTCTGCCCATTCTTCGCCAGCATACGCCGCCTCGTGGGCAATGCCTACCCGCTGGTAATAGAGCACACGCAATGCCGCCTTCAAAATATCGTTGTAAATATCCTCGCCAATGCGAAAATAAAAGGATTGTTTGGTATAATCCGACTTGTCCCGGATAAAATACGTCCCCGGTTCCGAAAGATTCGAGAAATCGAACCACCAGATTTTATCCCCGGAAGCCGTATCCACTGCCCCCTCCTGAAACGCCACTGGTGCTCCAGAAAACACAATCTTGTTGGAAGCTGAATCCACCACTTCCATCACCGTTCCCGGCACATAGGAAAGTGCCGCGTCATACCCCGATTCCGGGCTGCGCAAGACCGCCACTTTTTTCGCCGCAGGTCGATACCCGAATTGATCCACCGTAATAAAAACATCCTGCGCCCAAAGATTTCCGAAAGCAACCGTTCCCATTGCAAAAAGAGAATGCGCCCATTTCAAACCACGCCAACCCATAAGTATCTCCTATCGATGAACCTTTCAAAATATATATGAAAATTCGGGGAAACGGCATTCCGCCGCTTGGGGCAATACTTCAAGATTGCCGCATCGCTTTTGTTCCTTGCAATGTCGATTTACATACTTGGTGCGCCTGTCAAGCTAGCCGGGCCATCTTTACAACGACGAAACTCGAAAGCGCAATTTTCTTTAGAATGCGCCATTCGAATGAAACACGGCGATTCCTTCCAACTCATAAGCTCGCCTTTGACGCTGCCAAAGTTTATTGTATTTGGATCTTTCCTTTTTTCAAGAAATTTCCATTTTGAAGCCGAATGATATAGACACCGCTTTTGTATTGTAGGGGAAGGATCGCATTCCCCTGAATGCTTTGCTTCAAAATCCGTGAACCTTGCAAGTCGTAAATTTCTACACGGCTAACATTTTCCAATTCCAAATTTTTTCCATAAACCCTAAAGGCGGGATTCTTGACCATGGTTTCTGCCGAATGCATCGCTGCCGGTACTTTGTCCGAAAGGACAAAACTGCCGATGAAGTTGGATCCTGTTGCCACATCGTAATAAGTGGAATCGTTTGCAAATCGGATGGTGTGAAAATTACCGTCCGATTTAAAATTTCCATAACGGGAAAATCTTAAAAAGGAATTCCATTTTCCTTGCGTCATCGTTTCGGGGAGAGATGCAGAAAATTCCAAGACGTTTATGCCGTCAAACGTATCTGTTTCGTCGTAAAGGCTGTAAAAATTTTCGCCATTCCAAAGACTTGTCGGATTTTCACTTTTGACATTCAATTTGCGAGAATGAATTTGAGTGGGGTCAATGTCGAGAGGCAATTCAAAAATTTGAGTGGAATCGCTGGCGTTTTTCAAAAGAAGCGTCGCTTTTTTAACCATCCGGTTGTTGGAAAAGCCAACATTTTGAATTTTTACCCGCGCTTGAAATCGCCCGCCAACGCCAATCGAATCCAAAATTTCGGAAGAACGCAGAACGAATCGGTAGCCCAAATGGTCGCGAATGTATTCGTAACCGGTCGCTTTGCCGCCGTATTCTGCGTCCGGACCTTTAAAAAGCACTTCGCCCATATTATGGTAGTATTTGTCCAGATTTCCGAAAGAACCGACGTAAGACGTGTGCGTCCGAAAACCTTCGTAACTCATATACTCGGCAGTATTGAGCGGAGGCCTAGAAGAATCGTTGTAATTGTGAACAAAGTCTCCACCATAAGGAATTCGCTCGGATTCAAGCCATTGTACCATCTTCTCTCGGGAGAGCGGAGGATGCCCCCAACCGACAGTTCCAAGATCGTTGTCGCTGCCCAAGTAGCCGTCGTTATAAAGTCCGACACGATGAAAATATTTTTGACGAGATCGAACGGAATCCTGAAAACGCGCAGAATGAATATCGAAATCGCCAAAAGCGGGTCCGCCGCCTGAATAGGCGTCTTTGAGCCCGAGCCATGCGGCAATCACATAGGGACTGCGCATACCTACCGGAATTTCATCATTTGTATTTTCGAGAAAAGTTTGCAGCACTTCAGCCATCTTTTCCTGAGATTCGCCATTCATCGACGTTTGCTCGCCGCAAGTGCCGAACATCCCGATTTCCACATAATGAATGACATCTTCATAGCCGTTATAGGCTTTTGCCATTTGAGCGGCATGTTTAAGAATCCATTCTGTAGAAGGCTCCTGTTTGCCGTAGCAATTCATGTCATAAGATTGGCGAATAACACAAGAACCGCCGCGCCGACGGAGGGAATCCAAAACGGCGTGAACGCTGGCAATGGCAAAACTGTCGATCGGTTGGGAAACGCCGAATATGGTGTCGGTTCCTTTGATGGAGACGAAAGCATTGTCAGAAAACGCCCCGAGGTCCACATGGAACCGCATAAAGTCGTTATAAACCGTTCCATTCGTACGAAGATTGAGACTCTCGCCGGGCTTGACCCGAAAGCCCTTCATTGGAGCCAGCCCGCGCCCCGGATTTTTCAGCAGAGGCGCAAGGTGGTCGGTATAGTCTAAATCTTGGAGTTTGTATTCGGCAGCGGGCACCACCATCCCAAAAGCGATGCACAGCATCGTCCCAGCAGCTTTGGACAATATGCCCTTTCCCATTTTCACCATCCTTTGCTCTGGATTTCACGAAATCCGAAGCTCTTGAAAATATATATTAAGTGAATGGGTTCCGCATTCCTTTTTCGGACGATTCAAAAGAGGCGTTGTAAAATTGGGAATTTTTTGAAAAGCTTCCCAAAAAATCAAGGATAAAGTTTTTTCTTTTTCAAATCTTTGACAAGGGATTCGGGCATCCAGTTTTCAATTTTTTTATAGTCGGGGTCGTTCAATTTTTCGGCATTTTGCCGAGACAGATTTTCTTTTCCCGCATCCAAATAAATTCGAGCCAAATTGCCAATAGCGCAAAAATACCGCACCGATTTTCCCGAACGTTTTAAATATTCCGCAGCACTGTTTTCGTAAATGGCAGCGGCTTCTGCGTAACGCTTTTGTTTGTAAAGCATATCCGCTTTCATTTGAATGAAGATGGGATTCTTCGGAGATTTGGCAAGGGAGCGTTCTACGACAGCAAGCGCTTTGTCGTATTCTTCTTTGTCGTAATACATCCACGCCAATGGCGTTGCAAAAATCGCCCAAAAAAGAGGCGAATGAGCCGCACGTTCTTCCAGAATTTTAAGGTGATTCTCCCTGTCGTCCGAAATGAAAGGCAAGAATCCGAAGCCATCTTCGACGTAATACGCATAGATGGAATAAATCGCCCGAGCATCTTTGTCTTGAGAATCCTCAAACTTTTTGGCAGCACGTCGGGTTGCCAAAGCCCCTTTGAAGGAATGCCCCTGTGCGGATTTTGCATAGCCGAGTTCAAATTCCCGCAACACGTCCCAAGCACCGTCCG
The DNA here is from genome assembly GCF_900167415.1 of Fibrobacter intestinalis. Taxonomy (GTDB): domain Bacteria; phylum Fibrobacterota; class Fibrobacteria; order Fibrobacterales; family Fibrobacteraceae; genus Hallerella; species Hallerella intestinalis. Next base: position 87,581 of record NZ_FUWU01000003.1, read on the forward strand.
CTTGACAATCGGCAAGTTCTTCCGCCGCTTTTTCCAAAGCCAGAGTATCCCCCAAATCGTCGAATTTTGTCAGCCGGACTATGTTTTTTAAAACGCAGGCGACTCCCGGATTTTGAGAATGAATTTTTTCTATCGCCAAAAAAGAAGCCGCATAATTTGTGTTCAACGCTTGATCCATGGATCGCTTTGCCGCATTTTGGATTTCTGGAGGCAGAGCAAAAATGGCGGAGTCCGCAGCTACAGAAAGTGTGCGAGCGCATAGGATTAAAGCAAAAACGGCTGAAAAGAATTTCAATTTGGCATCCGGACAATTGTCATTTGGCAGGGCACTGGGTTTTATCGACAAATGCGCTGGAATCCACACTCATGATTTGCACATTGGCATTTGCCCCACGCTCAAATCGGATGTCGCCGTAAACGCCGGAGAATGTTTTTTGCGAAGATATTTTTTTTACCAAATCCGTTTCGCCGTTTGCGAGCAGGGAAAAAACGATGTTCGCCGCATTATAACTCAAGCCGCTGACCTTGTCGGGTTTGGGTTCTTCATTAAAAGCGGATTTATAAGCGTTGGAAAAATTCGTATAGTTTTTGCTCGAATCCGTCGTAGCAGAAGAAACGCTAAAATGCGCCCCTTCGACCAGTTTTTTTCCCTCATCAATCAAGTCCTGGCCATACCACCCCGAAGTCCCTAAAAGGGTTCCGCGAATTTTATGGAAAGCGACTTGTCGAGCGATGAGACCTGCATCCGAAGGACTGGAACTGGGGATGAAAACTCCCGGGATGCTGAAAACGGAATCCTGCAAAAAAGCTTTGCGTTCCTTGCCGCCGATGGCATCTAAATCTTTGGCTCCTCGTGCGATGTTTCGTTTATGCAGAATCTGTTTGAAACGCGTTGCCCGAAGTTTCCGAAATTCTGTGGTGTAATCCGGTTGGCCTTCTTCAAATTCCTGAATGGCGACAACAGCACCACCCCGACGCTCGACAGCGCGTTCAAAGCTTTGCGTCATAGCGGTTCCAAAATCCCCGACAGGAGAAAGAACGGCAAATTCGCGAATTCCCAAGCAGCTCATGGCGTAATTGGCGATTCCCGTCGCCAGATTTTCCATACTCACATTAACTTGGAAAATGTTGGGTCCCATTCGGGAAATTCCGGCATCAGTCGCGGTAGGCGTCAGCATAGGGATGCGGGTGTGAACGGAGCTAAGCCATGCGGCAACGGTTGCCGCCGGGGCACTCATTAAAGGACCAATAATGGCGACAACGCTGTCTTGGGCGACAGCAAGGCGGGTTTGCCGAAGAGCTTCTACAGCGTCTGCCCGCGTGTCGGCAATACGCAAATTGACTTTATTTTTCAAATTCGACTGTTCAAAAGCCAAGCGAGCGCCTTTGACCGCATCGTTTCCAAATTCAGCGAAATCCCCGGTCAGAGGAGCCAAAATCAGAACGGTAGGAATAGAAGGCTGTCCTTCCAGTTTGGCGATTTCTTCTTGGGCAGTCGCCACCCAGTCCGCATTTTCGTTGGCGCTTATCACCCTTTTGAACCAATGGCGCGCCGCTTTGGAGTTTTGCCTTCTCGCTTGTTCCCGCCCCAGTCGCAACCAAGTCGCATTGGCGACTTTACGATTCACAAGAGCCTTGTCGGCGATGTTGGTGAGCTGCGCAATCTGCAAGTTGGAATTTTTAGAAATCGTGCGAATCGCCAATTTTTCAGCGTCTTCCTTGATAGCATTGTTCTGGCTATAAGAGAGGACATTCAGCAAAATGTCGATGGCATTTTCAACGGACTGCTCTTTACGGAGCATCGCTTCGGCGGCGATCAGCTCCATACGTGAACGCTTCGGCTCTCCGGCATAATACTCCAAAAAGCGAGTAGTCAGATTGTTCAGATTCGCCGTGTCATCTGCAGCGAGGTAACAAGCCGCCAATTTCAAGGAAGCCTGATAGCCTTCTTCGGTTTTCATCTTTTTTTCGGCAAGAGGCTTCAGCGTTTCGATAGTCGCCGCGGAGCAGTCGCTCGGTTGCACATTCTGAGCGGTCGCGGCTGAAAATGCCGCCATAAACGAAAGGGTAAAAATAAATTTGGAAGTATTCATAAATTCCTGAAATCAGATAGCGCTGGAATTGGCTTCTTGAATGACGACGTGTTCTTTTTTAATGTCCTTCTGCATATTTTCCGTCAGCTTGGACCAGTCAACGATGTCCACTCGAAAGGGGAGTTCGCTTTCGGCAAAGGCCTTTTCGACGCTGACCATTTCTTCAAATGAAACCGGTTTTGTAGAAACCACCACGATATTCAACGGGGAATCCGGGGTCAGATCGACTCCGGTCACACGCGGACCGTAGGCATCGACTTCAAATTCGGCAAAATGGGCGTTTAAAATTCTCTGGACTTTTTCCAGCTGATTGGGTTCTAGACATAATTGCATTGTGCCGTAAATATAGAAAAACGAACATAAAACCCCGCGCCCTACTTCGCTTCATCGGGAAATAGTTTATTTTATCTTTTAGCATCTAGAAAAAACTTACAAAAAGGACATTTTTTATCGCTATGAAAAAAGTTCTGTTTTTTCTTTCTTTGGTTTTGGTTTCAACGTTTGCTTATGCAGACGTATCCACGCCATCTCCAGAGGATTCCTTATCGGCTTCGCAGAAGAAAACGGAAGCCTCGGCGGACTCCATTCCGGAATTTACGCCTAGAACCCCGACAGGCAAGCGGTACCCCACCATCGTCCCCTTTGCGGAAGTGATTGCCCAAAACGTGTTGGTGTGGGCTTGGGATTATGCCGTTTTACGCAAGGATTACGCTAAAACCGGACCGTCTTACTGGAAACGCAACTATCGAGAAGGCTGGCAGTGGGACGACAACCATTTTGCCATCAACTTTTTTGGGCACCCTTATCAGGGCAGCATGTATTATTCAGCGGCTCGTGCGTCGGGCTATTCTTTCTACGAAAGCTTTTTGTTTGCTTTTACGGGTTCCTACGTCTGGGAAATGTTCTGCGAAACAGAATATCCCGCACCGAACGACCTGATAGCGACCAGCGTTGGCGGCACCATCTACGGCGAAATGCTCTACCGGATTTCGACACGGGTTCTTTCTAAACCGGATGCGGGAATTTTGGACAACATCTTCGCCTTCGTCTCTAGCCCGATTGCTTACTTGCAAGAAAGAGTGACTGGAGCAAGTCCAACAAATCCGGGGTATGCGCCGCTGAATTGGTCCGTGTTTATCGGAGTCGGCCATCGGTTTGGCAGCGAATACCGCTACGACGAAGACGCCGATGTCCGCTCCGATAGCGATTGGAACTCTTCGTCGCTCGGTTATGGTTTGAATCTCGTTTACGGCAGGGCAAATCGCAAAATTCAAAAGCCTTTTGAATACTTTACTTTTGATTTCAATCAGGAGCAAAGTGAAGACGGTATGATGATGCGGATGAATTCCGTGGGAAAACTCAAAAACATCCATCTGAATTCCGGCGAAAACTGGGTGGACCTGGCTACATATCTGCATTTCGACACGTTCTACGGCGACTTGGTCGAAATGTCCGCGCTGGCTATCGGTTTGGGTGCCGACGTCAGCATTCATCTTTCTGAAAACCTCAATTTCCGCATGATTCACATGCCTTCCTTCGTTATGCTAGGCTCGTCGGACTTTAATTACGGCGATGTGCTTGCTCTGACGGATTCCACGTATGAAGAAACGAGAGATTACCAGTACAGCTTGGGACTCAGCTATAAATCTTCCATAGAAATCGAGCTGAAAAAATGGGGAAAACTATACAACTCGGTTGCGGCATATTTGTTCCATACGATGCCCAATACTGAACCGCATTACGGAACCAACGGTTACGACTTTGTGATTTTCAACAGCGCCGGAGCCGATCTGTATTTGCCACTGCGTTTTTCTCTGGGACTTAGCCTCAATTCTTATGCTAAAATCGCCGCCTATGAACGGGTGCAACCGATGTCCCGCACGATGCATTCCATTAATTTATACACGAGATACAACTTTTAAGAATCGAGTTTTTTCCAAATGGCCTGACGGATTTGAGAGTAAACTTTGTCCGCAGGCTGTTCCGCGTCGATGAGCGAAACACATTCGGGAAAATCCTGTGCCATTTGCCGATACCCATTTCGAATACGGTTGAAAAAATTTGCCGATTCGCTTTCGAGCCTGTCGGGAATTCGGTTATCGTTTGTTTGTCTCCGGCGACTTTCTTCCACAGAAAGATCCAAAACAAGAGTCAGCTCTGGATTATAATGCCCACAAGCGATTTGAGAAAGAGCCAGAACGGTTTGCGGGTCAATTCCCCGACCGTAACCTTGATAGGCAAGAGTGCTCCAGGCAAATCGATCAGCCAAGACAATTTTTCCCGCATCCAGAGCCGGGGCAATTTTTTCGGCGATAACCTGAGAGCGGGCCGCATTGTACAAAAGCAATTCGGTCTTGTCGCTCATAATGCCTTTGTAACGAACATCCAAAAGCAAGTTTCGGATTTTTTCCGATATTTCAGAGCCGCCCGGTTCCCGAATGCAGAGTACGTCAAAACCTCTTTTTTGCAAATCGGATGCAAGAAATTTCAGTTGAGTACTTTTTCCCGAACCATCGATTCCCTCTAAACAAAAAAAACGTTTTGCGGTTTGTATCATGCGAAATCCTCTTGTTCTATTGGAAAAAAGAAACGGCGAAGAGAAAAGTCCCGCCGTTCCATATTGAAATGCACAGATTTTAATCTTCGTTTTTGCCGTGGCATTTTTTGTATTTGAGGCCGGAACCGCACCAGCACGGGTCATTGCGTCCGAGCTTCGGATGGTCGCTCTTTAAGCGAGCGCCGGGAACTCCAGCACGGCGTAATCCTTGCGGACGTGTACCGGGAAGTGCGGAACTCGGAATTGCGGACGGAGTCGATGGCGGAACAGGATTGACTGCTTTAGGCGTTTCCTGTTCTTGTTCGGTCGCTGCGGAATTCCCATTGTTCGGATTTTCGCTTGGGCGCGGAGCTTTTTGCAGCTGCTCCGGAGCAACGGAAACGCCGTTCGCCAACTGAATTCGGATGTTCAAAATGCGCTGGGCAGTAATCGTGGCAATGCTTTCCAAACAATTCTGGAATGTGGTAAACGCCTGATTTTTGTACATCACCAGCGGGTCTTTTTGCGCATAACCCTGATAGCGAATAGCGTCTTTCAACTGGTCCATTGCGTACAAGTTTTCTTTCCAGTGTTGGTCGATGGTGTACAGGAAAATGCGCCGTTCGATATTGCGGAAATCGTTGTCGGGAATAATTTCGACCAGCTTATCGTATTTGTTTTTGCAAAGAGCGATCACTTCGTCCAAAACCTGCTCCGCTGTTTTTTTGCCACGCTCTTCCGCAGCCGGGTTGTAGTTGACGGCGAAGCTCAATTTAACCGCAGTCGTCAATCCGTCCCAGTTCCATTCATCGGCAAAGCGTTCCTTGCCAACAAATTGGGAGACTTTAATATCGCAGGCGTCCTGGATGTTTGTCCAAATGTCCGAGCGCACATCGTCACCGTTGAGAATGCGCCGACGAATGCCATAGATCACTTTACGCTGCTCGTTCATGACGTTGTCATAATCCAGCAAGTATTTACGCGTGTCAAAGCTCTGACTTTCTACGCGTTTTTGCGCACCGCGGATGGAACGAGAGACAATCGGATGCGTAATGACTTCGTCATCGCCGACTCCAAAACGGTTCATCAGCTGCTTGACATTGCTGCCACCGAAAATGCGCATCAGATCGTCGTCCAAAGAGAGGAAGTATTGCGATGAACCCGGATCGCCTTGACGCCCCGCACGTCCGCGCAACTGGTTATCGATACGCCGGCTTTCGTGCCGTTCCGTACCGAGAACATGCAAGCCACCGAGTTCCTTGACACCGGGTCCTAGAACAATGTCGGTTCCACGTCCAGCCATATTTGTGGCGACAGTGACTTTTCCCTTGTAGCCTGCAAACTGGATAATCTCCGCTTCTCGCCCATGATTTTTGGCGTTCAGAACGTCATGGGGAATGCCCGCTTTTACCAGAAGCTGATGCAACTTTTCGGAGCGTTCCACCGATGCCGTGCCGACAAGAAGAGGCTGTCCCTTTTCATGCCGCTTCTGGATTTCGGCGACGATGGCTTTCCACTTGGCGTCTTCGGTTTTGTAAACCATGTCCTGCATATCTTTACGGATGCAGGGCTTGTTCGTGGGAATCACCCATGTGTTCATGTTGTAAATTTTGATGAATTCCGTCGCTTCCGTTTCTGCCGTTCCCGTCATGCCCGAAAGCTTTTTGTACATCCGGAAATAGTTTTGGAATGTGATGGTCGCGAGGGTCTGGTTTTCGCGACGAATAGGAACATTTTCCTTGGCTTCAATGGATTGGTGAATGCCGTCGGAGTAGCGGCGGCCTTCCATGAGACGGCCCGTATTTTCATCGACGATAACGACTTCGCCGTCCCGAACAATGTAATCCCTGTCGCGAAGAAACAGATTTTCCGCTTTGAGAGCCTGAGTGATAAAATGCACCCATTCCGCGTGTTCGCCATACAGATTGGTAAAACCCATGATCTGTTCGATATGGTTTGTACCGCGTTCCGTGAGCTGCACGATTTTGTCTTTTTCATCGACCGTATAATCTTTGCCGCGGGTCAATTGCAAAATCAGCTGGCGAGCTTTGGTGTATTTGTCGGTGGCATCTTCGGCAGGACCGCTGATGATGAGAGGCGTCCGCGCTTCGTCAATAAGAATCGAGTCCACTTCATCGACAATGCAAAAATTCGGTTCGCGCTGGACCACGTCCTTCGGATCTACAGCCATATTGTCGCGCAAATAGTCAAATCCGAATTCGTTATTGGTTCCGTAAGTCACATCGGAGTTGTAGCTTTCACGGCGTTGTGCCGAATCCAAATCGTGAACAATCAAACCGACCGTCAAACCGAGGAACTTGTAAACAAATCCCATCTGTTTAGAATCTCGGGTCGCCAGATAGTCGTTTACGGTGACGACGTGCACGCCTTTTCCAGAAAGTCCATTCAAATATACGGGGCAGACCGCAGCCAGAGTTTTTCCTTCGCCAGTCGCCATTTCGGCAATAGCGCCTTCGTGCAAAACCAGTCCGCCAATCAGCTGGACATCAAAGGGCAGCATTCGGAAAGGCTTTTCCGACTTGGGAAAAAGCTCGCGAACTTTCGCGTAGAATTTAGCGGGCATATAGATTTCCCATTCGGGTTTGCCCGCAGCCATATCGGCTTTGGCGGCTTCCACTGCGGCGATAATTTCCGGATCATCGCCGAGAGAAGAAAAATCAAATTCAAATTCCGGCTTGAACACGTTGAAAATGCCCAAACGGCGGTCGCACGCTTCTTGGCACACGGCAAAGGCTTCGACCTTGATGTCGTCCAGCGTTTTGCCGGCTTTTATCGCTTCACGAAATTCTGCGGATTTTGCCGCCAATTCCTTGTCATCTAGAACTTCCAGTTTTTGACGTGCCTCGTGAATTTGCGCAATGATCGGGCGAAGGGATTTTACTTTACGCTCGTGTGGAGTTCCGAAAACCTTATGAAGAAGCGAATCAAGAATACTCATTGAAAGTCCTTTTTAAAAATTATTCCGTTAATTTAGAAAAACAAAAAACAGGCAACCTCTAAAAATTGCCCGGATAAAGAAAAATCAATATGTTCGACGGGTTCGACCGTCCCAAAATACCCAAAGGCTAGAATTTTAAAAACAGCCAACAGCCGTTGCGCAGCTACTTCTGCGGGGGAAGCGAATGCGCACTTTTTTCCAAACGATGCAAGCGATCTTTGTACTTTTGGTAGAGCGTGCTCACCGTGTAAATGAAAAGGAGAAAGAGAACGGTGGAAAGAGGACGGTTCATATCACAAAAGCCCCAGGCGATGGTGACTAGCGGCAAGTGAATCAGATACGGATAAAAAGACGCGCGCCCGACAGAGCGAATGAGCGGCTGGCAAAAAATTCGGGAAAGCCAACCCTTGGATGTCGTGACGCAGATGATAAGACCGCCATAAATAAGAACCGCAACGGAATGATGGCAAATAAAATTCCAGGCGACGTTTTCGGATTTCATCGTAAAAAGGCTCGCATAGAGAATCGCCAAAAAGAAAATCTGCAAAATTCCAGCGACATAATTTTTTTTCAAAATATCGAATGCGCCCGATTTGTAAAGCCTAAAAAGAATCATCCCGAACAGATATTCAAAAATGCGTACAAAGGGAAACATGTGAAAATACTGATAGCGCAAATTGTAATTGGAAAAATCTCCAAGAAGCGGAACGTTTCCTAGAAAACCGGCGTATGCAAAGAAAATTCCCCACAGGATTCCAGGAAGGAAAACCAGCGCACAAAGCGTCCACAGAATTTTTCGACTGGAAATTTTCGCCAAATGCCGCGCGCAAAATGGAGTGATTGCATAACAAATAAAGAATGCTGTTAAAGACCAGCTGGGTTCATTGAGTTTCATTCCCAACTGCGGAAAAAACGCCCACGAAAGCGAAAGGTGCATGAAAAGGGAGCGGATGGGGTGAAACATGTTTTCAAACCCGCCCACTTTGACGTAAATAGCGACAAACATCAGGAGCGTCATGGCGAAATGGCAGCGATAGAGCTTTGCGATACGAGCAAACAAAAAGGGTATGACGGGCAAGCGTCTGTCCGGGTCATTGAATTTAGAAGCAAATAAAAATCCGGCCAGAATAAAGAAGAGCCCAGCGGCAAAAGCGGGAGCAGTTACAATCGGCATTACCCAAGTCCAACTCGCCATATAGCCAAGTGCCGAAGAGGAAGCTAGATGCAGCATCACGATATTGAGGGAAGCTAAAAGGCGCAATCCGTCGATGGCTGGAAAGTATGCTTTTTCATTCATAAATGATTTCCGTGAATCGTATCGACAAAAGTACGAACTCCGTCAAGAGGCGTATCGGGAAGAACGCCGTGCCCAAGATTCATAATGTGCGGACGATTTCCAACGGTCTTTAAAATTTCTTGAGTCCGCTCCCGAATGATTTCGGGATTTGCAAAAAGCAAAGCCTGGTCCAGATTTCCTTGGAAAATTTTTCCTGGATTCTTGTCCAGAAGATTTGCCAAATCGGTTCGATGATCGACTCCGACAACATTAAAATCGGACTTGATAAAATCCGCAACGAGATGCGAAGCGCCGTTTGCATAATGGATAATGGGAGCATCCGTTTGCTGGCGAACAATGGAAACGACTTTATCCGTGTAGGGCTTTGCCATTTTTTGATAATCGTCACCGTTTAAATGCCCAGCCCACGAATCCATGATGACGAGAACATCTGCGCCCCATTCCACTTGAAGAGCCAGATATTTGCCGGTTGTTTCGGCAACTGCATTCAGCAAAACCGCATAAGCATCAGAATCATTATAAAAAAGGGATTTGGTCCTGTGCAAATCTTTAGAAGTTCCACCTTCAATAGCATAAGAAGCAATCGTAAGCGGCCCCCCGACAAAACCGAGGAGGGATTTTTCCGAAGAGAGCTTGGCGCGGACTTTTTGCAAAGCGGCTTTCGTATATGCTAAATCGTTTTCTAAACGAACTTGCCGAAGATTTTTCGCACAAGACGCGTCGCGAAAAGGATTGGAAATGACAGGACCTTTTCCGGATTCAAACTTCAAATCAAATCCCATGGAAGGAAGAGTCACAAGAATATCGCTGAAGAGGATTGCCGCATCCATATCAAAACGATTAACGGGCTGCAAGGTCGCTTCGGCAGCAGCATCCGCATTACGTACAAAAGAAATGAAATCAGGAAAACGTTTGCGGAGTGCGCGATATTCGGGCAAGTAACGTCCCGCTTGGCGCATCAGCCATACAGGTTTCTCGGTTGTTTTTCCTAAAGCGGCGCGCGCAAAGAAAGTCGTCATCGTACTTTCCCCGTGTAAACAGCGTCAACGCACCACCATTCGTCCCGTGTATTTTCCCGAACGACTTGAAAACCGCATTCCTGAAACCAATGGAGAATGTAATCCTTTTCGGCGGTCAGTTGCCCGGTGAGCAGAAAATGTCCGCCTTTAGAAAGCATCCGTTCCACGTCTTTTCGCATGGGCCAAAATTCGGTGCGAATCATATTACAAACGATAATATCAAAGGAAGCGGAATCGCTGAACGCGCTTAAAAACCCGAACACGGCACGGGAATTTCCACATTGGTTCTGCTTGAAATTTTCCACAATGCAAGGAAGGGCTAGCGGATCGATTTCCGTACCGATGACTTTGCGCGCTCCCAGTTTATCGGCAATCATCGAGAGAATGCCCGTTCCCGTTCCAATGTCGAGGACGATCTTGTTTTGAAAATCCAAGAATTCCATCATGCCGGAGATCAGAGCCGTCGTAGCGTGATCGCCCGTTCCAAAAGCGCTTTTGGCTTCGAGCACCAGGAGAACGGCATTTTTTTCTGGAGGAGTAAATTCAACCCAAGGCGGCCTCACCCAGATTTTTTCGGAGACATGGACCGGAGTCGCTCTGTCCCGCCACCAGCGATCCCAATCTTTAGCCTTTTCGTTTTCTGCCTCAAAATGATATTGCGGAAACCGAGCAATTATACCATCTCGAAATTCTTGACTTTCGGAATAAAAGCAAAAATCGGTGCGCTCGGCGTTAGAAGTTTCAAGTTCTTCCAAAGCGCCAACTCCCGCTTCCATCAAAAAGAACGTCGCCAAATCGTATTCTTCCGTTTTGCAATGTCCTATCGCTTTGAACCAAATATCATTTTGCATGGAATTTCCTACTAAAATTTTTCTTGATGATTTCTCGCGGGCTCGTAATGAACAAACTAGAACCGAAAATGACCAGAACGATGCTCACGATTTTCATCGGTGGAAACGGCTCCGCAAAAATAAGCGCCCCGGCGAGAATGGGAACAACGGCTCCGATCGCCGCGCTAAACGGAATTACAAAAAGGGCGCGCCCACGAGAAAAAGCGACTTGCGTAAAAAGAAATGCGGTAAGATAGGTCGCCGCAAAAGCCCAAACCCGAATGTCACCAAGCCAGTAAACGAATTCACCAGCGGAAAGTTCTATCCCCTTTGCGGTAGCGTCAATCGCAAGGCTTTTATACAAAACATCCGAAAGCCCGTAGCAGGTTCCCATCATCAGGGAATCGCTGATTTCGCTGCGCCGAAAAATGAAACGGCAAGAAAAGGCGAAAGCCAAAAAAATGGCGACAAAAATCCAGAGAGCCGGAATATTTTGCACACCAGCCTTTTCTCCGATTTCTGCTGACGCGAAAAGAAGCCCGCAAAGAACGCACACAATGGCGGCGACAATGCGTCGGTTAATAGGCTCTTTCAAAAAGAGCCACCCAAATACAGCGGTAAGAACCGGATTCAATGCGGAAATCGGTTTGACCAGACTCAAATTATAAAGCGCCATCGCCGAATAGTTTCCCGCATTCCCGCACGCCGAAAGAAAAAATCCCGTCCACCAGCGTTTAGAGGTGAGAAAGCCGAGAATAAATTGAATAGGATGTGCAAAGTCTGCTTTTTTCCCGGATTTAGCAACTCCCGATTTGGAAAGGACATTCCCGAAAGCAAAACAGATTGCAGCGCCAAATGTCAAAACAAAAAGCAACATTTAGCGTTCCCAAACTTCGGTATAAACCCAGTAATTGCCCAAACAGCGTTTTACATAGTCACGGGTTTCCCAGTAGCTGATTTCTTCGGCCCGCATATCCCACGACATGTTTTTGCTAGCCGCTTGCCAGCGTTTTGCAGGGCGGGGACCCGCATTGTAATTGGCCAGAACATACATGGGATCGTTCTCGTATTCCTTAAGGAGATCTTTCAAGTAACGCACGCCCAATCGGATATTCATATAAGGATTGTACAGCAGAGCCGAAGAAAAGTTTTGAATTTTTTCAGCATCGGCAAGTTTTTTCGCCGTCGGAGGAATGATTTGCAAAAGGCCGCAAGCATTCGCCGGGCTTGTAATCAAATAGTTGAAAGTGGATTCCTGACGCATCACGCTGTAAACAAAGAACGGGTCGATGGAAGAATCCGCAGCGGCGAAAATCTGTTCTTTGAACGGCATGGGATACAAAAATTTCATCACGCCGCGCGGAGCGTCCCCTAAAAAAGCGCGAGGAATCGTATTCTGAAATTTTCGTGCCAGCGCATAGCCTTGAATCAGTTCATCGTAAGCAAGGAAAAGTTTACCATAGGAATACAAGAAATCCAAACGATCTTGATTTTTCTTTTTGGCTGCGTGAAACAAATCAAAGGCTTCTTCGGCAAATCCGAAGTCCAAAAGCTTTTGCACCATCTTATAGCGGGCTTCACTGTGAGAAGAATCCGACTTTCCTTTTTGAATGGAACGAATCCAGACGATAGTCGCCGAGTCCGACATATCTCGAGGAGCGAGCCACGGAACCGATGCAGAATCCATCAAACCGTTTTCTATCAATTTGATGCGGGAACGATGCGCGTAGTAGCCGACCGGAAAATCTTTGATGCAATCGAGATAGGCCGCCTTGGCCTCTTCTGCTTTGCCTTGAGAGAAATAAATATCACCGAGAAACATTCTCGCACCGCTGGAACTCCAGAGAAAATCTTCGCTTTTCGCCTTATTGAAAGCGATAATGGCGGAATCCATTTTGTTCTGTTTCAAATAGCAGAGGGCGATTCGAAAACGAATCCATTTGACCTTGTTGCTGTTTTTAAAACGGGGATTGGAAAGGGAATCATAACTGGCGATGGCTTCTGCAAATTTGCCCGCTTGCTCCAATTCAAACGCCCGAACCCAAATGTTGTTGGCGTTTTGCAAAGTAAAGCGGAACTTGGCCTGGAATTGCGAATCGATTTTTGCCGCCTTGACCGTCATGCCATTTGCGCGATAAAGACGAACTAAAGATTGCAACCATGCAACTCGGAAATCCACACTGTCCGTTAAAAATTCATAAGTCCGAATGGCCGCAGAATCCTGCTTCAAATTCTTGTAGGCCGCCGCTCGAAATTCCCACAAAGAGATACGATTTTTTAACGAAATCGTGCTGGGGGGCAATTTCTGGTTGAGAGAATCTTCTGCGGTTTTTAAAACGGGCGCTTTGCTCGTGTCGCGTCCAGAAACTTGAACGGCATCTATCGCAAAAATGGAATCGATCAAATCGAGGCATTCCTTGTGAAAGCCCTTGCTGCAAAGGCGACTCGTATAAGTGATTTTTTCATCGAGGGTTTCAGCGATGGAATGGGAACGGATGCGACGCAAAGCTTTCCAGGCGGCGTCACCATATTCCGAGGGATGAGCGATAACGTAAAGGTACGCGGTCTTTGCTGCTTTATACCAGTGCGCTTGTTCGAGCAAAGTTCCTTTTGTATAACGCAAACGAGGAACTCGCACATCGTCGCCGTAATTTTTCAAAAAGACGTCAATGGAATCCGCTTTCGCTTTGGGTTTGATATTCGGGTCTTCTAAATTCAAATCCAGCCGAACTCGTGCCGCAAATTCTTTCCAGCCAGCGTCATCGGGAAACTTTTCATCCCCTTTAGCGATGGTACTTTTAGCTTGCGCATATTGTTTTCGTTCAAACTGGGATCGCGCTATTCGAGACAAGATACTTTTATCTAGACTTTCATCCTTGCCAAGAAGAGATTCGTATGCCTTAAGCGAGCCTTCAAAATCGCCTTGATAATAAGCGGCTGCAGCGCAAGTGAAATCTTTTTCCAAACCGTCAGGCAGGGAATCGCAATTTTTCTGATTGCGTTCATAGCGAATGACTTTGTTTTGAAAATCATATCCCGGAATCCGATCCTGTGCAGAATCTTTTGTAGAGGCAAAAAGAGCGGCACAAAGCAAAGTTCCAACAAGAAGAATTTTTTTAAGCATTTTTTTCTAACGGATTCTTGATTTCGTGAGATGTGATAAAACTGGAAATGCCCAAGTCGATAATCATCTGTAGATATTTTTGACGGAGATAACGATTGACATCGGCGGCGGTATCCATTTTAAGAACGGCGCGGGCAGTAGCTTTCACATCTTCGTAATTGACGGATCGAATGATTTTTTTGCATTCCATAATGCTCCAGGGTGTCATGGAAAGTTCATCGACGCCTAGACCGACCAGAACAAGCGTGGACAAGGGATCGGCACTCATTTCGCCGCAGACGCAAACGGGAATGCCTTCGCTATGAGCCGCTTGAACAGTGCGGTTTATCATATTCAAAACAGCCGGATGATGCGGTTCAAACATATTAGCAATCAGTTCATTTGTACGATCTACAGCCAACGTAAACTGAATCAGGTCATTTGTACCAATACTGAAAAAATCCACTTCTTTAGCGAGAGTACCAACCATCATGACCGCCGCCGGGACTTCTATCATGCAACCGACTTGCACTTCGGGAAGCTCCACGCCTTCATTCAGCAGTTGCGTCCGACATTCATAATAAAGAGCCTTAGCTTCGCGGAGTTCATTTAAACTGCTGATCATGGGGAACATGATGCGCAAATGTCCTTCACGACTCGCCAAAAGCAAAGCCCGCAATTGTTCACGGAAAAGGTCTTTGCGGGTAAGGCACACGCGAATGGAACGCCAGCCCATAAAAGGATTTGCTTCGTCCGCGGCGGAAATATCGGAAACGAGCTTGTCGCCGCCAGCATCCAAGGTTCGAATAACCACCGGATGGGGGGAAAGCCTTTTCAGAATATGCGAGTAGGCAGCGGTCTGTTCCTCGCAAGTCGGCGTTCCCTTTCTAAAAAAAAGGAACTCGGAACGGTAAAGTCCAATGCCTGTTGCGCCAAATTCCAGAACGGATTCTGCTTCAATAGGAAGCTCGATGTTCGCATGGAGCGTAATGTATTTGCCGTCCAAGGTCATCGGCTCCAATTGGCGCATGGTGAAAAGTTCTTGCTTCTGCTTATTGTAAACCGCCAGCTTTTCCTGGTAGCGATTCAGGTCTTCTTCGTTTGGATTAACGATGACCATTCCTCCGGTTCCATCAATAAACAGCATATCGTTATCTTCAATGACAACGGAAATGTTGCGCAAACCGGAAACCGCAGGGAGCTGCATGGCTCGGGCAAGAATGGAAATATGGCTTGTGCGCCCACCGATGTCCGTCGCAAATCCCAGCACCTCATTTTTTTCAATGGACATCAGCATACCGGGAGTCAATTCGTGCGAAACGATATTGGACGGTTCCAAAGGAGTTTTGCTTTGAGGCAGAGGCGCGGAAGTAGCTTCGTCCAAAGCGGCAAGCAAACGATTGTAAATCTCCCGCAAATCCATCGTGCGTTCACGCATGATTTCCATTTTGCTGCTTTCAAATTTGGCAATTAAAGCCGAAAGCGTGCAATGAACAGCCCAACGGGCGTTATGCCTTTTTTGACGGATGCTTTGAATAATCGGATCCAGAACCGTCGAGTCCCGAAGCATCATCAAGTGGGAATCGAAAATGCGGGCTTCTTCTTCACCCAACCGTTCTCCGGTAACTTTTTTTAAGTTCTGAATTTCTTTGGCAGCTTTATCGACAGCAGATAAAAAATGGTTTTCTTCTTCGGCAAGCGCACTGGTTGGCAAAGCCGAGGAGTCTAAAGAATATTTTCGGGTTTCAATTTTGCGGACAGGACCATAAGCATAACCGGGAGAAGCGGCCACTCCCACTAGAACCGTTCGATTTTTTTGCTTATTAGTCATTTTGCTCTTCATGAAAATTTTCGCGGAAAAGTTGTTCCAGTTGATTCAAAACCTGTTCTTCATCAGCACCATCGGCGGTAAATCTGACGGTGGAACCCGGTGTAATGGCGAGCATCATCACGTTCAAAATACTTTTGGCATTTACTTTATTGCCTTCATATTCCAGAGAGATGTCGCTTTGGGATTTGCCGGTAATATCGACAATCATTCCTGCGGGGCGCGCGTGCACGCCGAGCTTGTTGGTGACGACAATTTCTTTAGTCAGCATACAATATCCGTCCTAATTAAAAGAAATCCACGTTAATATCCAAACCGTCTTGAAGAATAATTTGGAACAGGCTGTCCGCGGAATGGAGAGTTTGAACCAAATCGTCATGGAGAGTTCTGTCGTTGAGCAGGATTCCCGCCGTATTGTCCGTGGATTGAAGCTTGGATGTCAAAAGAGTCAAGCGATTTGTCACAGAATCCAGTTTGACAAGAATGCCGCCCGCGTCTTGCATCAAATTATTGGCGTCGGCAAGAAGCCCGCTGACAGGAGCTTTTACCGTGTCAAGCAAAGCGTTTACTTTAACGGTGGCCATATTCAAATTGTTCAAGCTGCTTTTGATTTGCGGATCCGTGTCCTTGAGCATTTTCGCCAGACGATCTTCCAGATTTTCCGCCTTGTCCATCATCGTGCGGAATTTAGTCCGGAATTCGGGATTCGCGATGGTCGAATCCATCACTTGATGAACCGAAGTGATGAGCGTTTTTGTAGAATCGATGATTTCTCCCGCAAGCCCAAGCGCTTCGGCAATGCCCGCATCAAATTGTCCGTCGATTGTGTCGTTGGGCGAATAATTTTCGCTGGAATCGCAAAGGATGATACCGATTTGGCGTTCTCCCATAATGCCGATGTTCTGCACGCGAATTTCGGAGCCCACCGGGATTCGTACGTCGTTACGGATTCGCACCACAACAAGAACGCGATGCCCAGACAAATAAATATCTTCGACTTTACCGAGCTTTACGCCGTTGATTTTAACAGGGTCGTCCAAAGTCAAGGTGCTGACTTGAGGAAATCGCAGATAATAGGTGTCAAAAACTTCACGGGGATCCTTGTCGTTCAAAAAGAACAGGCCAAAAATCAAAATGATAATGGCGAGCAGGACAACAAGGCCGACAGCGAGATATAATCCGATATTCTTTTTCATCGCGAATACAATTTAACTTATTCGCCGTCTATGCGAGTGATAGAGCTGGATGCGGACTCGTCATTTATATGCCTTTTTAGCCATTCGAGCAAAAGTTCATCGCGTTCGCCAGGGGAAAGCGTAAATTGAGAACGCCCTTTTTGCTGCATAAAGTGATCCAGATAACACATGAGAACGCCTCCGGCAACGGAAACATTCATGGATTCGGTAATGCCGTATTGCGGTAAAATAAATTCGCAGTCTGCGGTCGCAAGGGTATCAGGATGATTTCCGGTAAATTCACTTCCCAAATAGAAAGCGGTCGGCTGAGAAAGATCCAAATCCAAAACGGATTTTGTCGTATTCGTGCTGGCAACAGCGATGCGGTAACCTTTTTGCCGCAGATGTTCCATGCAGGCCTTGCGTTTTTTATACAAATAAAGATTCATCCATTTAATGGAGCCTTTCAAAATAGATTTGTTTACTTTGTAAGGATTCACTTCTTCGATAATATGCACGTCTTCCAATCCGAAAACCTCTGCCGTGCGAATGACCGCCGAAATGTTATGCGGGTCAAAAAGGTCTTCGAGAACCATGCAAAAATGCCGCGTGCGATTTTGAACCACTTTCATCAAAAGATCGCGACGGTGTTCTGTAATCCGCGGGAGCAGTGCTTCGATTTTCGCTTGCATTTCCGGGGAAGAATAAGTATAGTCAGGGGTTGCCATGGGAATTTTCCTGTTTGAAAATCATCGGAATTTCGGTTACAAAATTCGGTTTCTGTTTTCGTTTTTCTTCGCGTTTTTTTTGAACAGCGTCGCCGACGGTCCAAAATAATTTTCCAGACGCGACTTGCTGAAATTCATGAATTTCCTTACTGTATTTTTTTTGAATAACTTCGGATTTTTCGACGGGTTCATGATTGCCTTCGACGTAACTTTCCGAAGATTCCGAAATGTTGCGGATAATTTCCGAAATTTTGGAATTGACCACATCCCGGAAGACGCCCATTTTCATAATGGAATTCAAAACGGCGTTAGCCGGGAATACAATCGCTTTGAATTTATAGCGGGTCGCATCGCCGTTCGGATACATGTCCAAAACAGCGATGGCGATTCCATGCAGATTCCAGCGAAGAATTTTGCAACGTCCGCTGCCGTAAAAAACATTGTGAAATCCTTTTCCGACTCCAGCGCTATCCTGCAAAACCCAGTAAAAATCACCAAAAAGATTTCCGCCGTTATTGCCGCTGAAAAGCCGCTGATCCCACGAATTGTAGTGAATCGTATAATTGGTTTCTTGCATGGCATTTACCAGCGCAGTCGTAAACGGGAAATGATCAAAAAGATAGCTCATCATCGGTCCGCTGACGGGGAGCTTGCCCTCGGTTTCGTAAACGACTCGATAACGCCCGCCGAGATGCCCAAAAATTTCAGCGGTGACGGGGCTTTGCAGTGGAATTCCGCGTTTTTGCAATTCCAAAAATGCCGAGCAGAATTCGCCGTCATATTCGACATCTTCGACGGGTTCCAGCTCCTGGGCAGAACATCTCGGAAGAATGATATCTAAACATTTTTTGGCGGCAGCGCAAGCATTGTGACGCAACTCTTCTTGTCCGGGACCTGCAATCGCAAGCGAACAAAAAACAAAAAAGTTTAAGATAAAGAAAAAGCGTTTCAAAAAGCTCACTGCCTCATATCCAAGCTGTCCAGCGGAACAACCGTAAACGTCCCAACATCTTTCAGCCCGCTTTCAGGACCGACAATGCAGATTGCCATTTTTTTGGGGTCAAAGTATTTGGCAATCATCTGTTGGACCTGCTCTTTCGTCACGGCGTTGATTTCTTGAACATAGTCAATATAATGCGAATCCTTTTTGCCGAGCAAATCTCCTTGCGCAAAAAGAATGGACGTACTCGCCGGAGAATCGAACAGGCTTGGAAGTCCTTCAATCAGCGTTTTCTTGGCTTGTTCCAATTCCGCATCGGTCGGGCCTTCCTTTGCCAATTTTTCAATTTCCTTTTGAATCAAGTCTATCGCCAGAGCAGCACTTTCCACTTTCGTTTGCAGAGAAATAAATACCCGGCCTTGATCGCGGTAAGAATTTTCAGCGTAACTGTGAATGCTATAAGCGAGTCCGTTGTCAGAGCGCACCGTCGCCATCAGGCGAGAGGAAAAACTGCCGTCTCCTAAAATAAAACTTGCCACTGCCGTCGGGTAATAATCGGGGTGTGGACGTTTCACAAAAGGCGCGCTCATCTGGATATTCGCTTGGGTTATATCCTTATCCACAAGGAAAATTCCCGTTTTTTGTGAAAGTTCCATCGGCGGAATTTTGGACGAGTCCGGTTTGTCAGATGGCCAGGATTCAAAATACCGTTTTAATTCCGTCACCATGGAATCTCTGTTAAAATCCCCGGCGAGCGCAAAAACAATACGCCCCCGTTGAAAGCGTCCCTTGGAAAGAGCAACAAGGTCGTTGCGTTTGACATTCCGATATTCCTCGGCAGTGGCGGTCCATAAGCGAGGATTCGGTTTGTAATTCACTTTAGTGTCCAAAGCGGCGAGAATATCTTTAGGCGTATCATAGCGGTGTTCGTAACCGTTGATGGCATTCGCTTTTTGAATTTCAAGAGCGCTGCTGTCAAACGCGGGATGCAAAAAGACTTCTTTGGCGAGTTCCATAAGCTGCGGAAAATCTTTGGTCATACATTCCACGCTAATGGCACTGGTGAACGTGCCGACCGATCCCGCAAGAGACGCGGCGATAAATTCCAGCGAATCGTCCAAAACTTGCGGAGAAAGTTTTTCGGAACCGCCTCGGCGAAACATGAAAGAAAGAAGCGCGTTGGCAGCTTTGTTTTGCAGACTGTCGGTGACGTGCGGTTCTTCAAAGAAAATGTTAAAGTGAATCAGAGGAAGACTTCTATTTTCAATGACGTAGCCCGTTACTTTTTCTGAAATTTGAACGCGGGAATCAGCAGGGAACGGAGCCGTATAAGCAAAAGGCGGAAAAACGATTTCCTTGTATGATTCCGGAATATCGCTTGCCGGAGTTTCCATTTTTTTAGCGACTTCGACGGTTTTGGTCGCGGGCTGTTGAATTTTAGCCGGCTGTTTTGTCCCCGAGCAAGCGGCAAGGAAACAAACAAACAACAAAAGGGAAAACAGTTTCATTTAACGTTCCTCGCCTTTCAATAAAAGTCCAATGGTCGCATTTTTGTGGCTGAATGTTTTTTGGGCGATATTCTGTACATTTTCCGGAGTCACTTTTCCAAGATTGTCCGGCCAGTTCAAAAGAATTTTATAGTCGCCGAACATTTCATACCAAGCGAGCTGCGTCGCCACATTTTCCATATCGAGAAAACTTTCGACAAGTCCCATCGTCGCACGATTTTTAACCTTGGCGAGTTCTCGTTCGGAAACGGTTTCTGTTTTGAGTTTTTCAAGTTCTTCCCAAACAAAGGCTTCTACGGAATCGGGATTGGCATCGGGTTGCAGCAATACGCTAATCGAAAATTCCGAAACGATTTTATTTACAGAGTTCGCGGCGCGTGCAGAAACAGCCACTTTTTTCTCTTCCACCAATTTTTTATAGAGCCTTCCCGAGCGTCCATTCAGAACGCCTTCGGCGATATCGAGCGCATACAGGCTGCTGTCGCCGACGCCCGGAGTTTTAAAAATAAAATCCATCCGGTTGGGAGCATCGGGGCGGTAAACCGTCAAACGTTTTTCTCCGGCAGGTTCCGGATCTCGAACGGTGATTGGAGCAAAAGCCTCCCCCGAAGGAATTTCTGCAAAATATTTTTGAACCAACGCCATTGCAGATGCCGTATCCAAATCACCCGCCAAAACGAGGATGGCATTTCTCGGCTTATAATATTTGCGATAGTGCTCCGCCGCCTGTTCACGCGTCAAATTCATAATGTCCGAGGGCCAGCCGATGGTAGGAATCCGGTAGGGGAACGCTTCGTAAGTCATGCCGTTCAACGTTTCAAAATATCTTCCCGAAGGGCGATCGTCATAGCGCATCCGCCTTTCTTCGCGCACCACATCGCGTTCCGAATAAAATTCCCGCAGAATCGCATTTTGCATTCGGTCCGATTCTAAATACAGAAAAAGCTCCAGCCGGTTTTTGGGCAAAGTGACAAAATAAGCGGTCATCAAATCGGTTGTAAAAGCATTCAGTCCTGTTCCGCCAGCTTGCTGGTAAGCACTCCACAATTCCTCTTTCACCATGTATTGCCGTTCTTCTTCAACAAGCGAATCGTATTCGGCTCGGAATTTTTGAGCGTTCAAAGAATCCCCACGAACAGCGGCTTCGCGAGACAAAGACATCACAGAATCTTGCTTCACAAGGAGGATCGAATCTTTGTGAAAATCGGTGACGCCCACTTTTTTTGTTCCTTTGAACAATTCGTGTTCCAGAATATGGGCAAGCCCGGAACTCCCCGGGATTTCGTTCACGGAACCGGTCACATAAAAGAGCCTGCAACTGACGGTCGGTGCCTGCGTATTCGGATACAAAAGGACGGTCAATCCGTTGTCAAGAACTTTTTTGTGGACAGGAAAGTCCAGCGCAAACAAGACGACGGGCAAAAGAACAGCAGTAAAGAAAGAAATCAGACGCATCATTTTAAATAAACAAGAAGGTGTTCAATTTGTTGCGGTATTCCCAGGTGAGCGGATCTTTGGGGCCTAGGGCGCTGAAAAGAACCAACATCGATTTTTGGGCAATGCCATCCCGGAACGCCGCATCGGAAAGGGTGAGTTGGAAAAGACCTTCCAGCGCCGACCGGTAATCTTTGCGCGCAGCGTCTTTGCAGGCGTTGCGAAATTTTTCTGCGGAACCTTCTACAGCGTCGGTTTTGGCTGCCTCCACCAAAAGATCCATCAAATCCAGAAGCGATTTCGCTTGGGCATATTCATCGCTGGTTTCCGGAATTTTTTGCAGAATTTCCTTGGCAGATTCGGCGGCATCAAGTCCGAGTTCACATTTCGCGAGCAGGATTTGCAGATGATCGTCCGCTTTTTTAGCGAGCTCCGCAAGAATCTGCGGTTTAGCAAGGGAAAAATTTCCTTCGGCAACAGCGTCTTCTATCGTTTGTCGGACACTCTCTTCTTCCGATACAAAAAATTTGGAAAGCCTTTTCTTCAATTCATCTTGAGGAACTCGGCCTTGGATGGCATCGGCGATTTCTCCTTTGGAAAGGACGACGACAAAAGGCAGACTCCGAATCTGGAAATAATCCATAAACGCCATATTGTCTGTTTCGTCCAGATTGACTTCGCCCAAAGAGAAATCCAGCTCATTGGCGAGGGTTTCCAGCATCTGGTTGTAAGAAGCGCATTCGGGGATTTGGGATGACGCGAAAGTCAGGACAACCGGGCGTTTTTCCGCCTCTGCTGAGATCTCGGTCTCAAAATTTTGCAATGTAACAGGGATTATTTTTGCCATAGCTCAAAATTTACTATTTTCTAAAGACGATGAGCAATTGCCCTTTCTGTAAATCCGAAACAAAAAAAGTCGAACTTTCTCGATTGGACTTGCGAATTTGCCCGCATTGCCTGGGAACGTTTTTCCCAAGCGATAAAACAATGGCTTTTCGCAGGGAAATCTACGACAAGACGCGAGTCCTTTGGCTTCAAAAGTTAGAAGAACGCCGAGCAGACTGGATTGAGCCAACAGAAAATACCAGCTGCATTGACCACGGGGAAAAATTGGTGGACGGAAAATTGCCCGATTACGGCATCGCCGGGAAAGTCGCCACTTGCTGCAACATGTTTCAACTGCCCGCTTCGACCATGGCGACCCTTCTCCGTCGAATGGTCGCCTCTCCTTCGGATGGCCTGCTGCTTTCCAAAAAGCCAAAGCACCATTTTGCGTTCATCGTGCAGCTGGGCAAAATTGTCGATAAAATCTTCGGCACGGCCTCCCCGGAAGAAGATCCGTTTGAATCAATGCAATACGAAATGAAGTTCAAGGATATTTTTGAAACGTCTTCGGAGAACTGATGGCGAAAAAACTCGCAATCCTTTCTGTTGCTATCATTTGCGCGTTCGTCGTTTTTGTGCTAGTTCCCAAGCGGGAGTTTTCCATTCCCATTTTTCCCCAGCCGAGCGCGGAACTGCCGATTGTCTATGACGACGTCTCGGACGGAGGTTCGTCTGCAGCAACCGTTCGACGGGTGGATTCCGTTTTGGAATTTCAATGTACTTTGGGAAAGGACACATCGAAAGCGGCGTGGTGCGGCCTGATTTGGACGTTGGATTCCAAAAACTGGCTTCTGGTCGATTCTATCGTGATGGATGTTTTTTCAGAATCCGCTTCGGAACTCGTCATTAAAATTTGGACATTCGACCCCGATGTCACCCAAAAAGATTCACTGGCGACATACCGTCTTCTTTTAAAAGAAATCGCATTGCGAAAAGGGGAAAATCACATCGCACTTCCTTTCTCGGAATTTTATGTTCCCGAATTTTGGTTTCAGCAAAATCAAGCGGACAAGGAACTGGTCCAACGGCATAAGGAGCACGTATCCCATTTTGAAATCACTCTCGGCTGGAATGTAGAACGAGGCAAGCCAATGCGTTTCCGATTTACAAAAATCGCCGCGAAAGGCGTGGGTTCTATGGAGCTTGCGATTTTCTTGTTGGTCTGCGTCGTCATCGTGGTCGCCGCTCTTGGTTTTTTGAAAAAGAAAAAGTGAAAAAGCCCTTGTTAAAATTAACCCTCGCGTATGCGATTTGCGTAATCCTTATCGGATTGTTTTGGGGAGCGTTCGCGACCAAACACATTGTGCTATGGCCGAAAAACGATTCGTTCGGCAAAGCCCGAATTTACAGCGACATCCGGGAAGGCGGATTTTCCACCGCAGAATTTTTTGAAAGCGATAGCGCCCTTGCCGTGCGAATGACCCTGAACTCCGGCATTTATCATCCCCATGCAGGCGTGGAAATTCCTTTAGAATCCGGGCTGCGAGAATTGGCATTGGAAGGTATGGATTTTTCGAATATGGATTCCGTTGTGCTGCGCTTTCGAGCGAGTTCCGACGTTGTTCTTGTTTTAGATGTCGCCGACCCGCAGGTTTCCCGAGCTGGAGATCCCTTAACGTTGCGCCCTTTAAAAATGGATATTCCTGCGACCCGTTTTTATTCGGAAGTCCGCTTGCCGCTTTCCCTTTTGAAGCCGAGCAAAATTTGGTTTGACATCCACGGAATAGAACCGGATTCTTCCCTGTACATGAATCGCGTTGTCCAAGCCGCTGTCGAATCGGGTAAAGGAACCCTTCTCGGCTTCCCGACGGAGATTGAAATTTTGCAATGGGAATTTACAGGTAAGAACCGTTTTGTCATCCGGTTGAGCATCGGACTTTTGATTCTTTTTTCATATCTATATATTGCGGGGGTAAAAAATCGATGGAAAAAAAATCCGACTCTGAAAAAAAAGAAGCTTCGTTAAATACAAAAATCAAACTCAAGTACGTCACGATATTTCTTATCACGGTGTGCTTGTGCGCCCTGCTGTATTACTTGCGCAATGTTCTCGCACCTTTTGTCGGCGCATTTCTTATCGCCTACATTGTAAATCCCGTAGTTGATAAAATCGAAGAATGGACGCGTTTTCTCTTACGCCATCCGAAATTGCGGCGCATTCCAAAACGTTCTGCGCGCATTGTAGCGACAATTGCAACGCTATGTCTGATGGCCGCTGTCGTTACGATTTTCTGCTTGATTTTCATTCCGCAAATCAGCGAAGAATTCAGCCGTTTTGGAAGCCTCATCAAAAAATTCATGTCGGATTCGGTCTGGATCCAGCAGGTGCTTGCGCTATTCCCGTCGGACTGGAGAAATTCCATGCACAATTTTACGGGGCAGCTGCAGCTGCTGGAATCTTTGCAGGACATCAATTTCTGGGAAACCGTGCAGTCGATGATCGGGAAGCTGCTTCCGGGAGCGATGGGGGTTCTTTCGGGAACGGCCTCGGTCGTTTTGACTTTGGTAAGCATTGTATTCATCATTATGTACACCACGTTCTTGATGATGGATATGCCCAAAATCCGTCGAAAAATCCGTTTGCTCGTACCGCTTGACGACTTGAGCAAACCCGATCTTTTGCGCAAAACAAATCGGTTGATGAAAGCGTATTTCCGTAGCCAAAGCCTGGTCGCCATGATTGTCGGAATCCTTTACGCCATCGCCTTTGGCGTTCTCGGTTTTCCGATGGGCGTCGTCTTTGGACTCTTCATCGGGCTTTTGAACATGGTCCCCTACCTTCAAGTGGCCAGTATGCCGATTGCGTTTTTCTTGGGAATTATGTACTCTTTTGACACGGGCATCCCCTTTTGGCAAGTGCTGTTAATTATTGCGGCTATTTACCTTGTAATTCAGGTTGTCGAAGACATGTTCATCATTCCCAAAATCGTAGGAACCGAGATGAATTTGCCTCCAGTCCTCATCCTTCTTTCCATCTCTGTCTGGGGAAAACTCTTGGGATTTATAGGGCTGGTGTGCGCCATTCCGTTCACTTGTATCGTCATCGCTATATTTCAAGAATACGTCGAACATCGGATTTTTCCGAGGCGGCGCGATAAATCTTGGGAAGAGCAAAACGAAAAAACCTAGAAAAATAACGATTCTTTTGAGTTTTTTGCGAAAATCTCTTGATTTGTTGCAAACAAAAAATTATAATAGCTGTATGGAATTCTAAAATCAATTAAGGAGAAAAATCCATGAACAAGCAAGATCTTGTTGAATATGTTCAGAAAGCCGCTAACATTGAAACGAAAGTTGCTGCGACAGCGGCCGTGAACGCCGTTCTCGAAGGCATCTCTGAAGGCATCAAGAAGGGCGGCCCGGTGCAGCTCATCGGCTTCGGAACCTTCAGCGTGAAGGAACGCGGTGCCCGCACTGGTCGCAATCCGCTGACCGGCGAAACAATCAAAATCAAAGCGACGAAGGTTGTTTCTTTCAAGGTCGGTTCGGAACTCAAGGCTACCGCCAAGAAGGCCAAGGTCGCCAAGAAGTAATTCTATAACAACTTTTTAAAAGGACTCGTTTTGGAACAACTCCGAAGCGAGCCTTTTTTATTTAGGGGGTATATATAAAATCCACCCGATTTGCTTGGCTAGGGGTTAATGCCCTTCGGCAGGTTCAGGGACCGGTTGGAAGTTGGGAGTCGGGAGTCGGAACTGATAACCGAGAACTGAAAACTAAGTTCCCCTTGGTGGAAGATTGTCCATAATTCCCTTTTTTATTTATCGGAACAAATAATTCACGCATTGATGGGCCGAAATTTGACAAGTGCCATTTTCTTTTCCAGCAAAAAAATCTATAATAGCAGCATGAAAAAGAAATTATTCTGCGCTTTGTCTTTGATGATGCTGCTCTGGGCAGCAACATTCACCGCTTGCAGCAGCTCTAGTTCATCAAGCGATTCGTCCACCACGGATGAATGTATGGAAAACCCGTCCTCTCCGAATTGCGTTACCGACGAGGACGATTCAACTCCGGATGAGGAATCGCTTTAACATGGATTTTTCGCAATTAAAATAATGGACACTTAGACAGGGAGAAGGATTCTCCCATGGGAACAAATATGAAAAAAATTCTCTTTCAAGATACTTCTTTCCGCGATGGTTTCCAATCCATCTTTGGCGCCCGGGTCTTTACAAAAGACTTCATGCCGGCAGTCGAAGCGGCTGCAGCAGCGGGAATCACGCATTTTGAAGCCGGTGGCGGCGCACGCTTCCAGGCCCTGTATCAAAACTGCGGCGAAGACGCCTTTGACATGATGGATGAATTCCGCAAGACTGTCGGACCGAAAGCCCGTTTGCAGACTCTTGCCCGCGGTATCAATGTGGTGGCACTCGCTCCGCAACCCTATGATATGATCGATCTCCATGCCAAGATGTTCAAGAAGCACGGCATGACCCGCATCCGTAACTTCGATGCGCTGAACGATGTAAACAACCTCATTTATTCCGGCAAGTGCATTACCGATGCAGGGCTTGAACACGAAGTTGTCGTCACGATGATGGAACTCCCGCTCGGGTGCAAAGGCGCTCACGATCCGGAATTTTACGAGAAAGTGCTGAAGAACATTTTGGATGCAGGCGTTCCGTTCGCTTCCGTGTGCTTCAAGGATGCTTCTGGAACCGCAAATCCGATGAAGGTTTATGAAACTTTCAAACGCGCTCGCAAACTGCTTGGCGAAGGGGTCGAACTCCGCATCCACTCTCACGAGACTTGCGGCACGGGCCTTCGTCAATATCTGGCAGCCATCGAAGGTGGTGCCGACGGCGTGGATCTCGCGCGCACTCCGCTTTCCGGCGGAACTTCCCAGCCGGATCTCTTCTCGATGTTCCATGCGTTGAAGGGCACGGACTATGCACTCGCTCTCGGCGAAGACGGCATTGTCGATGAAAACGCCATCCCCAAATTGATGGAAGCAAACAATGTCGCCGTGGAATGCCTGAAAGACTACAACTTCCCGCCGGAATCTCGCCAGATTTCTTCGGACGTCATTTTCTCTCCGATGCCGGGTGGCGCTCTGACGGCAAACACGCTGATGATGCGCGAAACGAAAACATTCCATCTGTATCCGCAGGTGATTGCCAACATGAGCGAATGCGTCCGTCGTGGCGGATTTGCCTCTTCCGTGACACCAGTTTCCCAGTATTACTTCCAGCAGGCGTATATCAATACGGTAAATAAGAGCAAGGGCTTGGATACTTGGGCCAAAATTACCGAAGGCTACGGCAACATGATCCTCGGCTATCTTGGCAAAACTCCGTGCGAACCGGATGCCGAACTCGTAAAAATCGCAGCCGACCAGATGAAAAAGAAACCGTTTGCTGAAGCCCATCCGGGCGTCAAGTGCGCTGCGGAAATCATCGAACCGGGCATTCCTCAAGCGAAGAAACTCCTTGAAGAAAACGGCCTGCCGGTAACGGACGAAAACATCTTTATCACAGGATGTCTTCAGACGAAAGGCGGCAACAAGGGTATCGATTTCCTCAAGGGCAACCGCCATATCGGCGTTCCCAAGAAGGACCCGAATGCGGCTCCGGTCGCAGCAAAGCCCGCTGCAGCCGCCGTCAATACCGCAGGCATGAAAGTGCAAGGAACAAACACCTATCGAGTCGCCTTGAACGGTCAGAGCTGGGACGTCCAGGTCAGCACCCTCAAGTAGATCTCTCCATTTCAAAATGCAACCCCTGCGCAAAGCGCAGGGGTTTGTTTTTTAACCGCTACCGATAGACTTCGTTTCGATTGAACGTTCCATTTCGCATCTGCACATGCAAGTGCTCATTTTCCGTGCCGAAATCTTCACCTCGACAAAGGAATGGCTCCCGATTTCCGCTTGGATTTGTTCAATCGGAGCAATTTTTTCAAAGGGAACTTTTCTTCAAATCAGAATTTTCTTTTTCTCTTACGAACTCTAACAACAGCCCACTAATCACCAATCACTTCTCCCTTGCCACCCTTCGATTAGTTCGACTAGTTCGACAAGCTCACTAACCAGCGGTTACCGAGCTTGCCGAGGTGCACTAACCGGCGGTCCCTGAGCCTGCCGAAGGGCTGGGACCATTTGTCGAAGCACGGTTGCTGAGCTTGTCGAAGCATTCACCAAAGCCATTTTTAGAACAGGCCTAACAGAAATTTTTAACGAAAAATCGACATTCGCCGGAATTGGAAAAAACGCTAGAACACAATTCTTTAGTTTGAAAATCCCAACATCATTTCGCTGGGTAGAAAAGCCGATATGGACATCTATTTTCTCTTTTTTTTAGAAAATTTCAAAAAAGACTTGACAATGTTTTTTTTAGGGACTTATATACAAAACTCCCCCCGATTTGCTTGGTTGGTGCCCTTCGATAAACTCAGGGACCGTCGGTTAGTGAGCTTGTCGAACTAGTCGAACCATGGTTAGGGATTAGGGGTTAGCGACTAGTGATCAGTGATTAGTTGAAAGCTGATAGTCGGAACTGATAACTGATAACCGAGTTCCCCCTTCTCGCTATGACGCAATATCCAATTCCACCCCACAAAACCAAAACTTCCAACCACAAAGCGTGGCGGGGGATAGGGTGAAGGGAAAAGGGGCTGCCCATGAGTCTTAAGAGTTTTACTCTTTTAGACGAATTGTCCCTGGAAGGGAGCCTTTGCAAAAGCGTGCAAGGCTCATGGG